>JBDMYC010000232.1:0-26880 GCA_039770535.1 Flavobacteriales bacterium | reverse complement strand
GGCTCCTGCAAAGCTAAATGCTAATGCGATAAGTAGTAAGTTTTTTTTCATTTCGTTATAAATAAGTAGTTTGTACTGCTAAATTAGTGTTTTTTGACAACATAAAAAACATATTTCGTAGTTTTTAGCTTTTGTAAGTCTTTATTTATGAGCTATTTTGTACTGATATCCAAAAGTTATATTTCCTTGAAAGAAGGAAATATTTTGTGAAGCACCTTCTGTTTTTGCAGCATTAGTTTTCACGTTTGGCATAAAAAGGTATCCAACTTTTGTTGTTGGGTGTAAGAAAAAATTCTTGAAGAAGAATAATTTAATTCCAACATTAGCAGTTATACCTGCGCCAGCAAGGTGAAATCCATCATTTCCAATTTTCCCAAAGAGGTTAGCATTTGTTTTTGGAACTACTGCGCCAAGACCAACACCAGCAACCAAATCTATGGCAAATTTTCGATTTGCACTTTCATAAAATAAATCGTTATAGTCTAACTCTACTGAAATAACATTGAGTCCATCTGTGTGCTCGTAACCCACAAATTCTTTGTCAATAAGCATAAGTTTATTGTCGTATTCGCGCCCCCAATCGGCACTTCTGGCAGTGTCAATGTAACCGTCTACAGTAGCAATTTGCTCGTTATCAAGTACGTATTTCATGTGGTCTACTGATAGCGAAAGTGATAATTTGTTAGTCAAGAAGTATCCAAGTCGAAAATTGTACTGAGGAATAGAGAACTTTGCTGGATTAAAGTAGGTATCAAAATCAAAGGGAGATGGACGATCCTGAGCTTTAGCATCTCTTATTACAAAATCATAATTGTCTCCTTTGAATTGGATGTCACTTCGGCCATAAGTAGATCGGTTATATCCCCAAGAAGCAAAAATTCTTCCTTTTCTTAAAATATAAAAATCAGTATGATTTTTTTTATAGGCTATTTTTTCTGCTGTATTCAGGATGGAATCAAGCTGTTTTTGAGTCAAAGTATCCTGCGTTTGCGCTATCCCATTTGATATAAATAGAATGAGAACAAGGGTCTTTAATAGTGTTTTTATCATTATTGTGTCATTTTAACCACTTTGGTAGGGTCCAAGTTTTTGTGTCTCCAATTTAGTTGTTCAATTACGTTTGCCGAAATCAAATCAAATGCAATAGCAGAAGGAGTTCCGTCTACAGTGGCAATTGGTTTTCCTGCGTCCCCAGCTTCTCTTATGCTCTGAACTAAAGGTACTTCGCCAAGAAGCTTTACGTCTAATTGCTCGCAAAGGTTTCTTGCTCCCTCTTTTCCGAAAATGTAATATTTATTATCAGGTAATTCTGCTGGAGTGAAATAAGACATGTTTTCAATTATTCCTAGTACGGGAACATTGATATTTGGCATTTTGAACATGTGAATTCCTTTCTTCACATCTGCAAGCGCTATTTCTTGAGGTGTACTCACAATTACTGCTCCACTTATTGGAACCAGTTGTACCAAAGTTAAATGAATATCGCCCGTTCCTGGAGGAAGGTCGATTAGCATGTAATCCAGCTCACCCCAATGTGTATCCATGAACATTTGCTTAATGGCTTTACTTGCCATGGCACCTCTCCAAACTATTGCTTGGTTCAAATCTGCAAAAAATCCAATAGACATCACTTTTACTCCGTAAGTTTCTACAGGTGCGATATAGCTTTTTCCATCTACATCTACCATAGTTGGCTTTTCATAAGCACAGTCCATCATTAGCGGCATAGAAGGACCATAAATATCTGCATCTACTAGTCCTACTTTGTATCCTTTTTTTGCTAAACTGATGGCAAGATTTGCAGTTACAGTAGATTTTCCTACTCCTCCTTTTCCAGAAGCGACTGCTACGATATTTTTTACGCCTGGTAAAATTTTTCTCAAATTTGGATCAGTTTCTTCAGAACCAATACCAGAAATTTCAATATCAACTTCTACATCCGAACTGATAAAACGCTCAAGATTGAATTCACAAGCTTGCTCCATTCTTTTTTTACTGTGCAATGCTGGATTGCTTATTCTCAGTTTGAAAGAGATTTCCATTCCTTTAATTTCTATCCCAGATACCAATCCAAGTGAAACAATATCTTTCTTTAGGTCTGGCTCCACCACATTTTTCAGTGCGTCTAAAACTTGTTCTTTTGTGATATTCATTTTCTGTCTATTAAATTTCTTTTAGGTAAAAATATTTTACCTTTGAGAGTACAAAATTATTAAACCTTTTGGTTTATTGTAGGATAAAAAACGATTTTAAACAAAAACATGAGTAATTCAGCAAAAAAGAAGTCGATAAGAGTTGGAATTTCAATAGGTGATATCAATGGGATTGGACCAGAGGTTATTCTCAAAACATTCACTGACAATAGAATGCTCGATTTTGTAACTCCAGTTATTTATGGTTCTGCCTCTTTGCTTTCTGCTCACAGAAAAACTTTAGATTTGCCTGCACTAACTCATACCAATATGGAAGAGGGGATGGAAGCAAAATCCAAAACCTTGTACATTAAAAAATGCTGGGACAAAGATCCTGAGTTGAATATTGGTGTTGAAACTCCAGAGGGAGGGGAGTTTGCAATCAAATCATTGAAAGCAGCTACAGATGATTTGGCAGCTTCAAAAATTGATGTTTTGGTTACTGCCCCCATCAACAAACACAATGTGCAAAGTAGCGATTTCAAATTCCCGGGTCACACGGAGTTTTTAGCTAAATTATCTAATGTAGATAATGCCCTAATGCTAATGGTTTCTGATAAGTTGAGAGTGGCAGTAGTTTCTGGCCACATTCCTTTAAAGGAGGTCGCAAAGAACTTGACGAAAGAAAAAATTGTGAATTCATTGACTCAATTAAACGAAAGTTTGATGAAGGATTTTGGAATCACTAGACCAAAAATCGCAGTTTTAGGGCTGAATCCTCATGCAGGCGACAATGGCGTAATTGGTGACGAAGAAAAAGGCATTATTTCGCCAGCTATTTCGGACGCAAAAGGTAAGGGAATAATGGCGTTTGGACCTTATTCTGCAGATGGCTTTTTTGGCAGTTCGGTTTACACAGAGTTTGATGGAATTTTGGCAATGTATCACGATCAAGGATTAGTTCCTTTCAAGAGTCTGTCTTTTGGTAATGGAGTTAATTTTACTGCTGGTTTGCCAATTGTGAGAACTTCTCCAGATCACGGAACAGGATTTGATATTGCAGGAAAAAACCAAGCCTCAGAATCTTCTTTCAGAAATGCCTTGTATTTAGCCGTAGATATATATAAGAGCAGAGTTTTTCAAAAAGAAATTACCAGTAATCCTTTACAAAAGCAAAAAAGATAGTTTCACAAAGTAAAAAGCTTTTAATAATAGATACTCCCGGATACCAGTTTGTTCGGTTTCACTTCACACGAGCGAAAACTATAAAATGAAAGTTGCTCCACGAAACAGTCTTAGTTTTTATTTTTTCAAAAAATAATATACTATTTTTTTGTTTTTTCTGTTAGCAAATGAAACCAAACATTATTTTAGGAACAGACAATTTTTCTTTAAATTTGATTAACAGCTAACCCAGTAAAAAAAACAATTATGAAAAAGGTAATCTATGTATTTGTCGCGTTATTATTTGCTACCTCTTGCGGAAATGAGGCAGAATTGCAGGCAGAATTGGATACAATGAAACAAAAAAATGCTGATTTGATTCTTCAAAATGAGCAAATTGCAGAAAAAGATGCTTTGATCACTGAATATTCGCAGTTTATAATGGATGTACAGAATAACCTGAATCAAATTAGAAATAAAGAAAATACGGTTTTGTTACCAAAAGGAGGAGACGGAATGGTGCAGACTCCAGAGAAGATAAAAGAAGATTTGCAACAATTGGGAGCTTTGTTGGCTGATAATAAGAAGAAAATTGCTAGCATGAAATCTAAACTTTCAAACTCCAACATACAAATGGATGAATTGGAAAAAGTGATAAGAAATCTATCAGCTCAAGCAGAAGAAAGAGAGGTGAAGATTTTGGGAATGAAAGGAGAATTAAGTGACATGGGAGTTGCTTTTGACGAACTGATGGCTGCTTATGAGAGCAACATTGAGGTGATTGCAGATAAGAATGAAACTATTGAAACGCAAGATGAATTGCTGCACACGGCTTACTACGCTTTTGGAACTAAGAAAGAATTGAAAAATAACAATGTAATCAGTGGCGAAGGAGGTTTTATTGGTATTGGAAAAACCAAAACTTTGAAAGAAGATTTTAACCAAGATTATTTTACTAAAGTAAACACCAAAGAATTGACAGAAATCCCTATGGGAGTTAAGAAAGCAGAGATTATTACAACTCACCCAGCTGGTTCTTATGAACTTGTAGGTGATGGAAAAGTAGAGAAAATCAAAATTCTAGATGCTGATAAGTTCTGGAGTGTGAGCAAATACTTGGTAGTTGTTACTAAGTAATTTTAGGTAGCATTTCAATCTATATCTGATTCCGTAAAAGCGCCATATTTATCTTTTTTAAGAATTTATTCGTAACTTGCTTGACACAACCTTTTTGGTTAAAGGTCGTTTTTTTGATGTACCCAAAAGACTACTAATTTTGAGAGGTTTTTATTCTTACAAAACATATCTGAAAGCACTGTTAATTTGTTGCGTGTCATTTAGTTCTTCATTTTCTGCCCATCTGGTAGGGGGTGAGATGAGCTACAGGTGTTTAGGAGGGAACTCTTACGAAATTACGTTAACAATCTATAGAGATTGTCAAGCTTCTACCACACAATTTGATCCCAGAGCTTCTGTGGGAATTTTTAACCACACAACTGGTGCTTTAATCCGAACATTGAGCGTCCAATTTCCGGGAGAAAGTGTTCTTCCCATTAATTCCGTTTCTAGTTGCTTGGTTGTGCCACCAGGATTATGCCTGAGGCAAACTACATACAAAGATACAACCACTTTATTGCCTTCCACGGGTGGTTACGATTTGGTGTATCAAAGATGTTGCAGAGGTCCAGGGATTGTAAATATTACTAATCCAAGTAGTGCAGGAAATACCTATTATTCCTTCATTCCTCCAAACGATACCCTGTGCAACAGTAGTCCTTCTTTCAATAATTCTCCTCCGGTTTTCATGTGTATCAATGATTCAATCAACTTTGATTACTCTGCAACTGATCCAGACGGAGATTCTTTGGTGTATGAATTTGTGACACCTTTTATTGGAGGGACAAATGTAAACCCATTGCCAGCTCCATCTGCTCCACCATTTTCTACTGTAAACTGGGCAGCTGGTTACACAGTAAATGCACAAATTAATGGAGCGCCCTCGCTCACACTTGATGCAGCTACAGGATTTCTGACAGGAGTTCCCACTTCCATTGGAAAATATGTAGTAGGTGTAAAAGTTCGAGAATATCGAAACGGAGTATTTTTGAGCGAAACGATTAGAGATTTTCAATTTAATATTTTGAATTGCCAAAAGTCTGTCGCTTCTATTTTCGATCCCGGAACAATTTGTAACAGTTACACAGTCAACTTTGCTAACAACAGTGTCAATGCATCTACTTATTTTTGGAATTTTGGAGATCCCACAACTGTGGCAGATACCTCTCTGGCAATGTCTCCTAGCTACACATATCCGGATACAGGGATATACAGAGTAGTGCTGATTGTTGATCCTAATTCGCCTATCTGTGCAGATACTTCTGTACTCATGGTAGAAGTTTATCCAATATTGAAGCCTTTCTTTTCAGTTCCAGCAAGTGAATGTTTCGAAGGACATTCTTTTGATTTTACTGCCGCAGGTTCTTATTTCAATTCCACACAAATTGATTGGGACTTTGGAGCAAACGCAAGTATTCCAACCTCCAGCAATTTATCTGAAACTGGAATCACTTACGCTATCAGTGGAAAAAAATACATTTCTGTACGTTACAGAGATTATGGTTGCGACACTACTTTTACAGATTCTTTGACTGTTTATCCGCCTCTTTCGGCAGAGTTTGATGTGGTGCAAGACACAGTTTGCCTTGGCGATAGCATTCCAACACGGTTTTCGAGCACTTCTAATCCAGCACTCAATTTTCTTTGGAATTTTGGGGATGGAAACACATCAACAGAAAAAAGCCCCAGCTATTTATACCTCAATCCAGGTTCTTACTCTCTGTCTTTGATAGTCTCAGATGCAAATTGTGCAGATACATTGGTAAAGCCAACCGGATTAGTTGTTTTACCTAGTCCTGTTGCTCGATTCACGAACTTTAATGCAGTAGTTCCAACTTATTCCTCAGAGATTACTTTTATCAATAATTCTGAAAATGATTTTATTTCTATTTTCACAGATGGAGACGGAGGAGTATTTAATCCTTTTACTCAGGTGACACATACATATTTGGAAGAAAAGTTGTACTACCCAACTTTGTATGTCGAGAATACTTTGGGATGTTCAGATACTTTGTTTGGCGAAATATATGTTCAGCCAGAGATTTATGTTCCCAATTCATTTACTCCCAATGGAGATGATATCAATGAAGTATTTTTACCAAGTGTAGCTGCAAGTGTCAATTTTGACATGATGATTTTCAATAGATGGGGCGAATTAATTTTTCGAACCACCAATCCAAAACAAGGTTGGGATGGAAAAGGACCAGAGGGCCAACTACTGCAGCAAGATGCTTACGTGTACCGAATTCTCTACAGAGATCCGTCAGGATTGAACAAAGAGTTATTTGGTAATGTGAATTTATTGAGGTAGTAATATATTTTTCTCCCCTCTCGAGAGGGGAATTAAAGGGGTGTGTTATTCATCTTGTTTTTAGCAAAATGATAACTTTCATCTCTTTACAATGGCTTTCTTCATTTTTTCCATTGCTGAAAAAACGAAGCAAAAAAATCTAGGCTTAATTCTAATCCGCAATTTCAACTTGTATTTTTCGATTCGGTCAGTGATTTCCTCCGCAAGCTCCGGAACTTCCTCCCTCATTAGCGAAAAATCCTGCGCTAAAATCGCTACTTAGAATTAGGCCGAAAAAAGTTTGATACTTTTTCATTTAAATCTTATTGGCATAATTGTTCTAAACCTAACTGGTTTACTATTTAGAATTGCAGGTTTCCATTTTGGAGATATTTTAAAAACTCTTAAAACTTCATTTGAATAACACTCTTGGGGTGATCTGACAATTTCTATATTAGATATAGAGCCATCTTTTTCAATAATAAATTGACAATATACTTTTCCTTTTATATTTCCATTCAGACAAGAAGACGGATATTTGATATTTCTTCCTAGAAATTTAATTAAACTATCTTCTCCACCGATAAACTTTGGAATTTCATCAGCAAATTTATAGACAAAACCAGTATCGATTTTTAGATTCATTTGTTCTCCAAACTCTTTAAGCGCTTTACTTTTTGTTCTTTCAAAAAAATCATCACTAAATTTTTCCAAAATTTGTTTTCTCATTTCTTTTGAATAACATTCTGCTGTTGGATAAATTACTCAGCCTAAATGAGTTGAAATGATATTGTATTTATTAAGCAAATATTTTGTGTAAAAATCAGAAAAAGCCCACTCCTTTTGAGACATTATAATTAATCCAAAGTCATATATTTTATAAATCCCTTTTTTTGCATCTCTTTGAGCAAATTTCACTCCGTTTTCACAAGATTCACCCATCCACTCGGGAATTTTGGGCAATGGTTTTTCTTGACCAAAAACATTGACACAAAATAGAATAAGGAAAAGTGAAATGTATTTTTTCATAATTAACATTCTCCAAAAACAATTCCAAAGTCGAGATTTGAAATGGTAATTATTTAAAGGTGATTTTGTGATTTGGAATTTATCAAAGTCAGCCTTCGATTCTCTTCCTGTCGGTCGAACTCAGGCTTCAGTTTTTCTATCAATTATTAATTGCAACTATAGCCTATGTCCAACTGCACAAGATTTCTTTACAGTCCTCACATTTCCTTCCAAATCATAAAACTCAAAAAGAATAATGTAGGCTCCCATTCTTGCTTTATTGCTATTGTTGGTCGTTCCGTCCCAGGTAAAAGCGCCTTCTTTTGCAAGTAATTGATTTTGAACTAATTTTTTTATCAACCTTCCTTTGGCATCATAGATACTTACATTTCCCATGAATCCTGATTCTTCTAGAGAGTAGGAAAGAGTGAGAATGTCTTCAAAACCATCACTGTCTGGTGAGAATAATTTGGGAGAAACCTCGATAGTTTCTTGCGTCAAAATTGCAGGATTAAACTGCGAGTTTTTTACTCCCGGAGTTGCATAGCCGACTTCGGTTGCTGCAGAATGCCAATTTGATTTTTCATTGGTTTCTCTGTTGAAATCAAGTCGCTCGAGTGAAACGCCATCTGTGCTTCTGAGTAAAGCAAAATGGTAGTTGTCTTCGTAATAGAACTTATCAGAAATACCCAAAGTTGGCGTCAAAATATAAACGGTCCCGTCATCATTTGCAAAAGTTGGTAAAGTTTCGAGCTCAATAAACTTGGTAGGAGAATGCGTCTTGTATCGAGCAGGAATGAGACTAAAGTTTTTAGTAATTACCACATAATCATCAGGTTTTATGATGTAATTGGTTTCTATTGTTTTGATGTTATCAGGCAATCCTTCTTCATCATTTGCCAAACTCCAATCTTTCAAATTCAAATATAAATCGGAATTGTTGTACAATTCTACAAAGTCCTCTTCGCCAGAAATGGGATTGAAAAGTATTTCGTTCAAAATAATTGTACCAGCTACTGGCAAATTTGCCAGATAGACTTCTGAGCTTGTTGTGGAGAAATTGCCAGAACAATCTAACAAGGAATCCGTGCTGATTGTGTATGCAATTCCAGTGTCAAGCACAGGCGAAATTGTCAATAATAATTGAGTTCCGAAGGTATTGAGAGGAGAATAGGAAGTGATTGTTCTCGCCCCAGAGATTGTGCTTGAGGAAATGAATAATGCCGTGTCAATAGGTTCGCTAAAAGTTATTTCTATTTGGTTATTTGCAATCGCATAAGTAGAAACTACCGCAGGGTTTTGGATGTCGTTTGTAACAAGGTTAATCGAGTTTTGTGAGCCAGGCGTTCCTCCATTCAGATTAATTGCTGCACCCCAGTTTTCTGGATTATAACAAGGCGAGAAAGGATTTAATTGTTCCAAGCTCCATCCGCCATCATCTTTTGTTGCGTCTTGATACATTGAATTATCATATTCCACTTTGTCTATTGTATTTCCTGTATTGTCCAATAATTCGATAGTTTCTCCACTATTGTTGAGACTTGGAAAAGAGCTTAATCCCAACTTATTGGAATAAACAGAAAAATCTCCTGAAGTGGAATTAGCATATAAAATTACATAAGAATCGGGCAATAAAGTATAGCTCGGTAGAGAAGAGGTGGAGCTTCCATCAGTGAATTGCCAATTGGCCAAGTCAAATATTTTAGTCGTAGAAGTATTGTAAATTTCGATAAATTCGCCATCAGGTAAACCTATAATTGGCGAAGGGTCAGCAAAAATTTCATTGATGACAACATCTCTATAAACAGGAATTGCTGGTGTGAAAAACAAAAAGGGTTTTGTTTGCGGATCCATTGTGTTTCCCGCTAAGTCCATTACGTTACTTACTGTGAGTTGATGGATAATTCCTGCAGGAAAAGGACCAACAAAAGTGACAGTAACTTTACTCAGATCCAAAGAATTAGGAACAGCCACAGAAGGAGTTCCAATCCCATTATTTGCTGAATAATTAGCTATGTTTTGGGCAGTTATTGCTTGAACAGGTTCGTCAAAAGTAAGTTCTATTTGGGTGTTGTTCAGAGCAATGATTGTGTCCAAAATAGGTTTTACGGTATCGACAAAAGCAGTTCCTGTTGTAACAAAATTATCAAAAAAGAACAAGGAAGAACGAGTAGAAGTAAAGTTACATCTTACTCCAAAAAACAAACTTTGGTTGTGAGAGTTGTCAGTTACCGTTCCCTCCGAAATAAAAAAAGAGGTAGCAGCAGATGTATCTGTAAAAACTTCCCAAGAGCCAGAATTTGATCGCGTTACTCTGACATTCACATCTATTCCTGAGGCTGCGACTGTTCCGTCTCGTCCGTCAATGATTTTGGTTTCGGAGGTTCCTGTTTGGTTAAAAAGTGAGACTTCATCATCTGACCCTCCAATTTTCACAAAATAACCATTGAGAGAACCACCCAAATTGGCAGAATTTGAAACTAAATAGACGCGAGAATAATTAGAACTAGATGGAGCAAAGCCCATTCTAACTTTAAATTCCCATGTGGCATTGTTTATAGCTTGAGAATTGGTGCTTAGGTATTTATTGCTCGAGACTGAAGGCGCATTTAATTGTAATTCATTAGCTGTGACAATGAAATCGCTAGCATCTCCGCTCCAAGTAGGAGCAGTTGAGAAATTTCCATCTCCAAAATTATCTGTAAATTGAGAAAATCCTCCAAAAAAGGAAAATAAGAGTAATACCGTGATTAAAAATGATTTCATTAAATTGGATTGTATCTGCCATAAATATAATATTTTTGTAGGACACGAAAGGAGTATTTAAAATTAAATAATTGCAAAAATGAATATAGCTGTAGTTGGAGCCACGGGAATGGTGGGAACTCAAATTTTGAAAGTATTGGCAGAGTTTTCTTTTCCTATCACCAATTTATTGTTGGTTGCTTCGGAAAGATCTATTGGAAAAGAAATAGAATTTGGAGGAAGTAAACACGCCATTATCTCAATGGAAGAGGCAATTTCGAGAAAACCACACATTGCAATTTTCTCGGCAGGAGGCGACACTTCAAGAGCTTTTGCACAGCAATTTGCTGATGCAGGAACCACAGTAATTGATAATTCTTCGGCTTTCCGTATGGATGCAGATAAAAAATTGATTGTTCCTGAAATTAACGCTAACCAGTTAACTGCTAGCGATAAAATAATTGCTAATCCAAATTGCAGTACGATACAAATGGTGTTGGCATTGAGCGAAATTCATAAAAACTACGGAATAAAAAGATTGGTTATTTCTACGTATCAATCCATTACTGGAACAGGTGTAAAAGCGGTTCGCCAAATGGAAAACGAAAGAAATAACGAAAAAGGAGAAATGGCTTATCCCTACCGAATTGATAAAAATTGCTTGCCACACGGAGGAGATTTCCAGGAAGATGGATACACAACCGAAGAGCAAAAATTAGTAGACGAAACACACAAAATTTTCAGTGACGACACGATAGGAATTACAGCAACTGTAGTTCGTGTGCCTGTGGTGGGCGGACATTCAGAGTCTTTGAATGTGGAATGTAACAAACCGTTTGAGGTTTCTGAAATTAGGCAAATGATTGCTAATACACCAGGTTGTGTGTTACAAGATAACCCGGAAATGAATATTTATCCAATGCCCAAATATACAGAAGGTAAAAATGAGGTTTTTGTAGGAAGAGTCCGAAGAGATTTATCTGTAGAAAACGGATTGAATATGTGGGTGGTAGCTGATAACCTAAGAAAAGGAGCTGCGACTAATGCTGTTCAGATTGCAGAGTATTTGATGAAGGAGGGGTTGGTTTAATTCTTGAATATTTTATATTTTGCTAACGGTTAGTATAAGAATAGTAAGGGATTAAAATGCAATAACTTTCAGTTTAGCACTAAGCCAAATCTTTGATTTGGTATTTTACCTTTTTACTATTCTAAATGCCAAATCAAAGATTTGGCGGACTTTATTAATATGCACCAACTTTGGGTTTGGCACTTAACCCTTATTATTTTTATACATTGTTACCCATAGTTTTTATTCTTTTTCGTTCTGTTCCTCAATTAAATCAATTATTACAAAAACTGCTTTCCCTGTATCCCATAATATGCTAACAGAATAAATTAAAACACTTACTAAAATTGTGTTGAGTAATAGTTCTTTAAATTCAAAATTAATTATTGTACTATGCAAAATTATTAGAGAAACAATACTAACTGTAATCAAAATGACTTGTTCTGTTAGTGAAAATTTCATTTCTCTAGTTGTGCTTTTAAAACTCATTTTCGGTTGTTTTTCAAGCATATCTTGAATTTTTGAAGCAATTAAGCCTAATGTTGCCGTGTTGATTGCTAATAACGTCAACAATAAACCAATGATATTATCTACCAAATATTTGAACAGAAAATCTGATTTTAAATATTTTGAAACCAAACAAAGTATAAAGGCAATTAGTATATAAAATGATATGTTTTTTGCTAATCTCATTCAGAAACTATTGATTGATATACTTTAATAACTTGTTCAGAAGGACCTTCAATTGTTGCTTCTCCAATTTTTACAATTACAGGATTTTTCTTCGTAGAATATTTTTTGCTAAATCCCTTAATTTTTAGTTTAATATCTCCAGCACCTTCTGAAGTATAATCTACTAAGCCATTAATGTTCTTATTTTTCTTATTTATATTTTCTAAAATTCCATTTTCAGGTGCTTTTAGAACAATATGACTTTCGTGACTATTTACATTATCAGCAAAATTTCTAAAGTCTTCTGGTAATGATTTTGAGATATTAGCCAGATTAGGTTTTATATATTTAAAGTCAATCTGTTGTAGTTCATATTTATGTTTTCCAATTATTTTCCAAAAATCTTCTGCCTTAAATAATTCTTCAATTTCAATATTTAAACCATATCTTTTTAATCCAACATTTACTATTTGTTTTAAAATTCCTTTAACAACTTTTGGATGACTGAAAGCATCTTTGTTATCGCTAATCGCAATTTTCTGAACTCCTTTATCATTGTTTATTATGATGTAAACAAAAGGTTCATTTTCTACTTCAAAATCCTCAAAATTCTGAACGATAGTGGTAGATTTTTTTTGTGCAAGTTTTATAAAGTAAAATCCATTTTCTTTATGTTCAACTTTTAATGGATGCTTTTTGTTTTTGTAGTAATTTAAATCATCTAATACTTCGCTTAGAAATTCATTTTTCTTTTCTTTCAACTCTTCAATCGTTTTTACTTTTTGCTCAAACATTTCAGTTTGCATTGAAGTCGAAAGAGGTAAAAGATGGTATCTAAATATTTGAAAGTTTAAAGTTTTAGTCATTCAGGGCATTTTTTTTAAATTATGGCTAACTTGTGTATATGTGCAAGTTAAGAATTAATGCGGATAATAGACTAATGTTCAGCCACAAAAAAAACATAATGTATTTTTTTGTAGAATTACCTATTGTTGATTAAGGTATCTAACTGGATGTAAATCGTAACTCAAATAAATTTTAGCTTTGAGCCAAAATTTTGTATTCATCCTAGAAAATATGGTTTTTAATTTTTATCAGTAACAATTTTAATAGACTCTTTTGTCAACCACTTCTCAATTAACAAGTCATTCTCAGAAATATTAGCTAAGTAGTAAGTCAAACTCATGAAAGCCTCTGAGGTTTTGGTTAATTCTATCATTACTTTGTTTTCAAGGTAATTGGAATGGATGAAATAAGTAATTGAATTGTGTTTATAAAGATATCCCACATGATTATCCAACCCTATAAAATACAAGCCATTGTTAATTGAATCTAGCAGGTGTTCACTTTCATCTTCCGAAAAGCTAATCAGGTTTTCAGGAGAAATAGCTATCGATTTTGCTTCATCTTTTGGTCCTTTCTTTGCCAAATCATAGCGATTTAGGTTCAATCCCATATCACGTAAAGTTGTGGAAACAAAATAACCGCAAGCAATTTTTCCTTCGTTAGGTTTGGCTGTATAGCCGTTAAAATCCCATTCGGTTCCATACCAATGAGGGATTATTTCGTTTAGTAAGGCTGAAGTAAAAGTTGATTGTGCAACTTTCATTAAGTTGGTTTTGTTACTGTCAGATGATGATTTGTACTGTGTTGCAAATTTGTTTCTCAGTGTTTTTATTTGGTTTTTCTTTTCCTTGTAATTCTTACTTGGAATAAAATTTAGTCCGCAATTATTGGAATCTATTTCTGGTTTTTCTCCTATAACAGGTGCTTCTGAGATGATTTCGGTTTTTTGTTCTTGTCCATTGTCACAAGAGATAAAGAGAATAAAAGGGGAGAATGCGATTAATAATTTTTTCATTTTATTAAATGAAATGCAGGATTTTTGAAAAGTAACAAAGCAAAAAAAGCATTAGAAAAATCAAAATCAAAAAGCATTGTCATTCCTGCGAAGGCAGGAATCTTAAAACGAGAATGTTGCCAGATGAATAAGATTCCCGCCTTCGCAGGAATGACAGATGGAAAAACACCCCATGTCATTCCAAACTTGATTTGGAATCTAGTGTTTTACAGAGAATTTGAGTTACTAAGAGTTTTTAAATCGTATAATTTTAGATTCCAGCTCGGAGGCTGGAATGACAGATGAAAAAAAAAGTTGAGATTTTAGTTTAGAGGAATTAAGAATGATATTGAAAAAGAAATCATTTAGCTTCTTTCAATTCTTTCCTCTTCTTTCTATTCCTTTTCAAAACTTCATTAAAAACGATAAGAACTCCAATCAGAATCCCACAGATATAGAAAGTGGGAGTCATTTGTTCTTTTTCTCCGAAGATGAAATAACCGAGAATTATGGCATACACAACTTCTAGGTTTACAGCTAAGTTTACCGAGAACGGACTTAGTTTTTTCATTACTTCTACACTCGCAATAAATGGAAACGCGGTACATACAACTCCCAATAAAAGCAAATACCAAATGTCTTGAGAGGAGGGAGTTAAAAGATTTTCGGGAACATCAAAAAAGATAAATAAACCGACAGAAACTAGAGCGAAAGCAAAGATTAATTCGAATAAGGAAATGGTAAAAGCATTGGATTTTTGAATCAATTTCCCGTTAAAAGTAGAGAAAAGTGCAGCAGTAAAAGCTGCCATTGATCCCAAGAAAATTCCTGCGACTGGGTTTTCGGAGTTTTCGAATTCGGAGACTCCAATAAAACTGATGATTACAATTATAAGAAGTCCAATGATAACTTCGTTCCAATTGAGTTTTCGTTTGTAAACTATGGGTTCTATAAGTGCTGTAAAGAATGTTCCTGTAGAAAACGAAATCATTGTGATGGAAATATTGGCCACTTTTATTCCTCCAAAAAAACAGAGCCAATGAAGACCAACTATAGCACCTACGCCTGCCAATTTCCAAAAAATAAACTTGTTGAGAATGAGTTTTCTTCTTGTCAAGACCATGAATATCAGCAAACTAATATTTACAATGATCAACCTCCACCAAACGAGTGATACAGAATCGAAAGAAATGGCCTCGCCCAAAATTGCCGTGAATCCCCAAAGGAAAACACATAAATGCAGTAAAAGGAAAGCTTGGTTTCTTGTCATGGGGTAAAGGTAGTAGAAAAGTTTATTCTTGATGTTTTCTTGCTAAAAATAACACGTGTCATCTTGAACTTGATTCAGGATCTCACAAAGAATATTTCACGGAGCCTGTATTTTTATAATTTCAATGAATAGAGATGCTGAAATAAATTCAGCATGACTGATGAAAAAACATTATATAAAATGGTCTTGTCATTTCGAGTGGTTTTTATTGGAGCTTTGAGGAAATAAAAATTGTATCGAGAAAGACATTAAGTAAAAAGTTTTCTCTGATGTATTTCTGCTAAGACTTCGACTCCGCTCAGTCTAACATGTCAAAATAAATTATTCATATAAGTTTTAGATCAAACTCCAAATAATTCCCAAACAAATCGTTACTAATTAAAATTTAAAATATATTTGAGGTATGAACTTTTTGAATCCACAATTTTTATGGGCATTATTGGCAATTGCGATTCCAGTACTGATTCATTTGTTCAATTTTAAACGATTCAAAAAAGTTTATTTCTCTGATTTAAAGCTGCTTAAAGAGGTAGAGATGGAAACGTCTAAAAAATCGAATCTGAAACATTTGCTGATTCTTCTTTCTAGAATTCTGGCAATTGTCGCTTTGGTTTTTGCTTTTGCTCAACCTTATTTCAATAAAAACAAAGTAGGTTCTTCTCAAGGAGAAAAATTGGTGTCGGTTTATCTCGATAATTCTTTCAGTATGAGTAATGTGGCTCAAGAGTTTACTTTACTAGATAAAGCTAAAGAACAAGCTGAAAATATTGCCAACTTGTACAAGCAAAGTGATAAATTTCAATTGATTACTAATGATTTTGAGCTGAAACACCAGAGGTTTGTCACTCGCCAGGAGTTTGTAGATTTGTTGCAAGAAGTTTCACCAAGTTCGGCTACAAGAAAGCTGTCGCAAGTAGAACAAAAACAAATTGATTTTTTGAACAAAGAACCCAGTGCGAATAAATTGGGTTATTACATTTCTGATTTTCAAAAATCGACTGCCGATTTAGATAATTTGACACAAGATTCAACTCTTAATACGAGTTTTGTTCATTTATCTCCTGAACTTACAGGAAATGTATTTATTGATTCCATTTGGTTTGATTCGCCAATACGAGCGGTAAAAAAGAAAGAGAACCTATCGGCAAAGATTGTCAATAATTCTGAAGATGATATTCAGGTAAAAGTAGAATTATTCTTGAATGGAGCTTCCGAAGGATTTATGAATCAAGATATTTCGGCAAATTCTTCTTCGGAGATAAATCTTAATTATTCTATCAATTCGCCAGGAATAGTAAACGCTAAGTTGCTCATTTCAGAATACCCCAATCCCGTTTCTACCTTTGATGATGCGTTTTATTTCTCTTATTTGTTGGACAAAACGGCAAAGGTTTTGGTGATAAATGAAAACTCATCTTATTTGAATAATACGAGCGGAAACATCAATCAATTATTCAAGAATGATGGGTATTTTAAGGTAAAAAACTCAAGTGTAGGATCTATTGATTATTCGGAGTTTGGGACAAGTAATGTGATAATTATTAATGGATTGAATGAAATGTCATCAGGACTTGTTTCGGAGTTAATGAAATACACTGAAGCAGGAGGAACGGTTGTTTATTTCCCAGGGACGAAACTTAATTTGGCTTCTTCTAATGAATTTTTATTGGCTTTGGAAGCAGGAAGGTTTTTGAAAAAAGACACGACAAATACAAAGGTGAATTTCCTAGATTTTCAGCATCCCATGTTCAAAGATGTATTCGAGAAAATCCCAAAAAACATAGATTTACCAGCTGTTTCAAATTCTTATAAGTTGTCAATTTCTTCGCGTTCTCGTGTTGAGAAATTAATGAAATTGCAATCTGGAAATGATTTTTTATCTAAATTTAATTACAAAAACGGAAACCTGTATGTGTTTGCAGTCCCATTGGATAAAGAGTTTAGTAACTTGACAGGACATTCAGTTTTCGTAACATCTTTATTGAGAATAGTGGAGAACAGTGGAAGTAAACAGCTTCTATCTCAGCTTATTTCTGACGAAACTATTTCATTGAAAGATAAAGGGTATAACTTGGAATCTTTTAAAATTAAAAACAAAAAACAAGGCATAGAGTTTATACCAGAAACACAAAGAAATAGGGGAGAGCTAAAATTGTTTTTATCCGAAGAAGCGAACCAAGCAGGAAATTACGAGATAGAAAATGACGGGAAAATAATAGGTTGTTTTGGTTTGAATTATAGTAGATTAGAATCGTATTTCGAATCATTTTCAATAGAAGATTTGAAATCAAGATTAAGCAATTCTACAACTTCTGTGATAGATGCATCTTCTAATTCTACTGGGAACAAGGATGCTACGCAATTGTACGAAAAGGAAACCAAGTGGTGGAAATGGTTTATTTTACTGGCTTTGATTTTTATTGCACTTGAGATTTTGATAATAAAATTGATGAAATGAAGCTAGAAATTCTATTCGAAGACAACCATATTATTGCAGTAAACAAACGCTCAGGCGATTTGGTGCAAGGCGATAAAACTGGCGACAAACCTTTGTCGGATATGGTGAAAGAATACATCAAAGAAAAATACAACAAGCCAGGAGATGTGTATTTGGGAGTAACCCACAGAATAGATAGGCCTACTTCGGGAATTGTGATTTTTGCAAGAACGAGCAAAGCACTAACCCGATTGAATAAAATGTTTCAGGAAAAAGAAATAGATAAAACGTATTGGGCTGTAGTAGAAAATGAACCGCCAAAAATGAGCGATACAATTACTCATTTCTTGAAACGAAATACCAAGCAAAATAAATCATACGCTTCCCAAAAGAAAGCAGGAAAAGATTCTAAAGAATCTACTTTGGGTTATGTATTGAAAGGGAAAACGAATCGTTATTTTATGCTAGAGATTGACCCAAAAACAGGTCGTCATCACCAGATAAGAACTCAATTGAGTTTTATTGGTTGCGTCATCAAAGGAGATTTGAAATATGGAGCAAAACGTTCCAATCCAGATGGTTCTATTCATCTTCACGCAAGAGGAATAGAGTTCATTCATCCTGTGAAAAAAGAGCCAGTTTCAATTATTGCCAATCCACCAAAAGATCCTGTATGGGATGAATTTGTGAAATTGGGGTGAGTTTAATTTACCTTCCTAATGCTATTGATCACAACATCAGTCAGTGGTCTGTCGCTTGAGTTCACAGCAACATTAGAGATTGTTTCAACCACACTCCACCCTGAAATCACTTTTCCGAATACAGCATGTTTTGAAGAAGAAGGCGATTCGTTATAGTCCAAAAAACTATTGTCTTTCATGTTGAAGAAAAATTGGCTTCCTCCAGAATTTGGACCGCTATTTGCCATAGAAATTGTTCTTTCTACGTTACTCAAATCTTCGTGAAATTCATCTTGAATAGAGTAACCTGGTCCTCCAGTTCCTGTTCCCAAGGGATCACCACCTTGCACAATGAAGTTTTGCATTACTCTGTGAAAAATAATTCCGTCATAATATTCTTCATTCACCAATTTCAGAAAATTTGCTGAAGTAATAGGCGCCAATCTATCTTCCAATTGCACCACAAAATCTCCTTTACTTGTAGAAAACTTGACTTCACTGATAGTTGCATTTGGATTTGGCACGGAGAGATTATCTTCGTCTTTGTTGCAATTAGAAAAGACTAAAAATAAGGAAAGTAGTAGGATGCTTAACTGTTTTGTTTTCATTGTTGTTTATTTTGTAGGGTAAATATACTGTAAAATAAGCTTAGATAATTTCTTCGTATTGCATAACATAATCAATGGGCTGAAATCCCATTTGAAAGGAACTTTTTTCTATTTCTCTATTTTCTTCATCAAAAACTGATTTTTCAAATGCCACTACATTGTCTTTTCTATCAGTCACTTTGTAAGCGATTATGTTGTTTTTGTCATCATAATCATAGTTGTAAAACTCTGTTTGCTCAATGCTTTCGTATGCGATTTGAATTAAATTACCGTGGGAATAAGTATGTATTTCTGTTGACAATGGTTCTAAGATTGGACTAAACACTTCATGTCTTAGGATTCTATCATTCTCATCAAATTCGTAGTTTTGGTATTGAAGAATGACGTTATTCTCGTCATAAATTGTTTCTTTCCTTCCTTCGTCTGTATCTTCTGAGATTACTTTTCTCACAAATTCTCCAAATTCGTATTCTGTCGTAATGGATTTAAATTCATCCGTTTCTGTGATTTTTTTCGAAGATTCAACTCCGTCAATTGTGGTGATGGTTATTTCCCCAGATTCAGTTTTTGTGCAGGTGGTTTTTTCGTATAATTCATCTGCAATAAATACTGAAATTGAGAGCACTTCTCCGTCATTATCAAATTTAGTAACGGTATAATCAGACATTTTTCCATCTACAAAATTTTCTTCCAACACGACATTTCCGGAGTTATCGTACTTGAATTTTGTCTCCAAAAGTCCTTCTTGGTCGTTTATTTTGTTGTAAACAAGTCTTTTATTAGCATCAAATTCGTCAACTCTGAATAATTCCAAGTCATATTTTTGTTTGATGAAGGTTAATTTTCTGTGCATTGTGTGTGATATTTTTTTTTGTCATTCCTCCGCAGGAATGACAATGGAAAAGTCTTTAATTTAGAAGTCTTTTACTTCCCATTTAGTATAACCTGCTCAATGTGATTTCCTCCGAAAGAATAAGGAATAAAATTATAGCTAGAAATCTCTTTCGTGATAATCAAATTCGCTTTTTTACCCACAGTAATTGACCCGTGAGAATCAGATATTCCCATTGCGTAAGCGGAGTTCATTGTTACGGCATTGATTGCTTCTTCGGGTGTTAATCTTTGGTAAATACAAGCCAATGAAATCACAAACGGTATTTTTCCAGATGGAGTCGATCCTGGATTGTAGTCAGTTGCAAGAGCAATTGCCAAGCCTTCATCAATCATTTTACGAACGGGAGCAAAAGGAATTTTCAAGAAAAAACTACACGAAGGCAAAGCTGTTGGCATAGTTTCCGAGTGGTGTAAATCTGCAATGTCTTGATCTGTCATTACTTCCAAATGATCTAGAGAAAGTGCTTTGTGTTTTATACCTGCTTGGATTCCTCCAATGCTGGTAAATTGATTTACGTGAATTTTTGGAACTAAGTCATAATTGGCTCCGGCTTCCATAATTCTCTCGGCATCAGCCACAGTGAAATAGTTTGTTTCACAAAAAATATCAATATAATCAGCCAATTTTTCTTCGTGAATAACGGGTAATACTTCATTGATAAGCATATCCAAATAACCGTCTTTATCTCCTTTAAATTCTGGGGGAACTGCGTGAGCTCCAAGGAAAGTCGCTTTTATGGTCAGGTCACTTTCTGCTTTTAATCTTTTTATTACTCTCAAAATCTTTAGTTCGGCATCAAACGAAAGTCCGTAACCACTTTTTATCTCTACTGCGCCTGTTCCCATGTTTTTTATCTCAGATAGTCTGCCGGTTGCAGTTTGGTACAATTCTTCTTCTGTTGCGTGTTGTAATCTTTTTGCAGAGTTTATAATTCCTCCGCCTCTTGCAGCAATTTCTTCGTAGGTCAATCCATTTATTCGGTCTACGAATTCGGTTTCGCGAGTTCCTGCGAATACAAGATGTGTATGAGAATCGCACCAAGTTGGTAAAACTAATTTTCTAGAAGCATCAATCGTTTTATCAAAATTAATCTTAGGTAAATCGTCCATTTTCCCGAAAGAATGAATCGTCTCATTTTCTATTACAAGAAAGGCATTGTCAATTGTATTCAAAACTCCCATTTCCTTCCCAGCCAATTTTAGTTTAGAATTAGTGTCTTGAATTCCAGCTAATTGTTTTATGTTTTTGATGAGTGTAATCATAGGTTTTATTTCTTGTTTGGATAGAAGTTAAAAGTACTTAAAAATGTAGGAAGAGAGAAAAAGGATGGATTCTTTTCTTATATTTAGCTTATAAAAATAGAGCATAAATGATTTACAAAGGAATATACCAAAAGCATCCAGAAGTGGTTGAGTTTATGATTCTACTTTTTATTTCATTTATTGTTTCAAGTATTATCGAGCGGTTTATTGGAGTGAAAGAAGTTAACATTGGAACAATCCTCTTCTGTTTAATTTCTGCGGGATTAATGCTTGTTACTTTTTTGACTTTAGGTTTCGTTTATTATAAATTGATTAAAAAGAAAAAGAGGTAGAGGGTTAATTTTCAGTTTTAATCGCAAATAAATTTTAGAGAATATGATAAATAAAAAGCTGATTTTAGTGTGTTTTATTTTTATGCTTGTAGCTTTTGTAGTCCATTTATTGGTCTCTTTTTCAATTAATGAAGGATTTGATTTAAAACTAGATGAATATATCAGGATTTTAGGGGTGTCCTTTTTTATGGGTGTTTTTATGGGAATTGCAATAAAATTTAAATGGATTAAGAGTAAAGATATATTGAAAGATTAATCCTTTTTCATCTGTCATTCCTCTGAACCTGCCTGTCGTCAGACACGGAAAGGAATCTTAAAGCGAGTTCTCGATACAAATTAATCTTCTTATCGGTCAATTAATTCTCTCGAACTGACACAATGGTTATAGTTTTAAAGATAGAGTGAATTTGTTATTTCGAGTGTTTTTGATTTTTCATCAAAAATGTATCGAGAAGTGACTATCAGAAATCGTAAGTCCATAGTTTTCACCCTTTCATTGTTTATATTTCATTCTAATACTTATTTCATGAGCCTTGATTTTTCCTACATTCGTTTATTAATAACTGAAAAAACTAAGTAAAAATGTCTGATAAAAAAATAACGAAAGTTGCTTCTACAGGGCCTACTAATAAAAAAGGAGATTCTTGGAAACCAACAGAAGATAATAAATCAAAAGCAACCACTTTTAGAGCTATAGCAATAGTCGCTTGGGTAATTGCGATAGGATTTGAGATTTGGGGGATCTTTAAGTTGAAAACTGTCAAGGATGACGGTATGACTTTCCTAATCGTATTGATTGTGGCAGCTTTAATATTTGCAGTAGCAGGAAACCTATTATGGAAAAAAGCCAATAGATTGGATCCAGCTAAGAAATCGGATAAATTTAGGTTTTTTGTGCAGAATCAATTGGGGGCAATTATCAGTGCAATCGCATTTTTGCCTTTGGTAATTATGATTTTGATGAACAAAGATATTGACGGAAAACAAAAAGGAATCCTTGGAGCAATTGCTGGAGCTGCTTTATTAATAGGAGTAGGAACAGGAATAGATTTTAATCCTCCTTCTGTTGAGCAATACACAGAAGAGTCTAACAGGGTAACAGAACTAATGGGAACTGACTACATTTACTGGACAAAATCTGGAAAGAAGTATCATTTGTATAATACGTGTGGGTACATAAATGGAGACAGAACAAGTGAAATTTTCCAAGGAACTGTGGGAGATGCAAAAGCAATGAAAAAGATTTCGGAATTATGCTCAAGATGTGAAGGGCAAGCAGAAAAAGAAAAAGAGACAACACCAGATTTATTAGATTTGGAAGGTGATGAAGAGGAGCAAGAGGCTGCTGAGTAATTAATAAAGATGACTTAAGACTTTTCGACCTAAGATATAGGACTTAAAAGAATAGTAAAATGAAAATATTTAAAATCTTCTTGCGAAAGCGAGAAGATTTTTTTTTGTTTAAGAATTCTATGAAAACATTTCGACTCCGCTCAATGTGACACGAGATCAGTCTGAGCGGAGTCGAAGACTAAAACGAGAATATTACCAAAACTAAGTTGGGAATTTGGAATTTGGAATTTGTAACTTGGTGCTTGGAATTTACGAAGTAAAAACCACCTCATTCTGCTCTCTCAAGTTATACTTTGAAGTCATCACCTCTCCATAAGCACCAGTACTGTGAATTTTAATATAATCACCTCTTTGGGTAGGTTTCAGTTCTATTTTTTTACCAAAACAATCGGATGATTCACAAATTGGACCTACGACATCATAATATTCTTTCTCTGTACTTTGAGAAGTTAAGTTCTCAATCTTGTGATAAGCTTGGTACAAAGCTGGACGAATCAATTCTGTCATTCCAGCATCTAGGATGGCAAAGTTTGTTTTTATTCCGTTTTTTATGTACAAAACTTTAGCAATCAAACTTCCACAATTGGCAACTAATGATCTTCCTAATTCAAAATGAATATCTTGGTTTGGTAAAGGCTCTAAAAATTGATTAAAAACACCAAAAAACAACTCAAAATCTGGAATAGGATTTCCTGTTGGATTTTGATAATCAATTCCTAAACCTCCACCAAGATTTAAGTGTTCAATCTTTACATTTCTATCTGCAAACCATTGGTTGAGCTCGTTTACTCGAATACATAAATTCTTAAACGGAGTCATAGAAGTGATTTGCGAACCAATATGAAAATGCAATCCAGTTAGTTTAATGTTTTTGAAAGAAGGAAGTTTTGCAATCAAATTTTCCAATTCCCAGGAGTTTATTCCAAACTTATTTTCTTCCAATCCTGTCGTTATATAGTGATGTGTTTTGGCGTCTACATTTGGGTTAAGTCTCAAAGCAATACTTGCAATTTTTCCTTTTTCTTGTGCTAATTCATTTATCACTTCTATCTCTTGAATGGATTCGCAATTGAATGTGAAAATGTCATTCTCCAATCCAATGTGAATTTCTTCGTCTGATTTTCCGACTCCTGCAAAGGCGATATCTTTGGGTGGAAAATTCATTTCAATCGCTTTTTTCACTTCATTTCCACTCACACAATCTGCACCTAATCCTTTGGCTTGAATCAAGGATAAAATTTTGTCATTGGTGTTCGCTTTCAGTGCATAATGAATGTGATAATTGTATTTATTTGCGTGAAGTAAAGCAGAATCAAGAGTAGATTCTAACACTCCTAAATCGTATAAGTAAAATGGAGTTTTGTGCTGAGTTAAGTTTTTTAATTTCATAGTTTTTATAAATTAAAAAGTCCTTTATTCAGTTCGGTCAATGCCGATTCTTTGTTTTCAGTCGGAATCACAACCGATACATTGTGCTGACTTCCTCCATAAGAAACCATTCGCAATGGGATATTTCTCAGACAATGGAAAATTTTGTTAGCACTCCCAATACTAGAGGAGGAGAAATTTCCCACTACGCAGATGATAGATAAGTCTGTGTTAATTTCCACATCTCCCAATTGGCTCAGTTCTTTTTGGATTTGCTTCAAATTGGAATTGTCGTCAATAGTGAGTGAAACAGCTACTTCAGAGGTGGTGATAACATCAATTGGCGTTTTGTAACGCTCAAAGATGTCGAATATTTTTCTTAGGAAACCATAAGCCAAGAGCATTCTGCCCGATTTTATTTTGATGGCTGTAATGCCATCTTTGGCTGCAACTGCCGTAAATTCTTTCTCACCAACTGATTTTTCTATTTTGGTGCCTGGTTTTGTTGGTTCAAGTGTGTTTTTAAGATAAATGGGGATGCCATTTAACTGAGCAGGATAAACACTAGCCGGGTGCAAAATTTTTGCGCCAAAATAGGCTAGCTCAGCCGCTTCATTGTACGATAAATTTTTTATCGATTCCGTTTTCTCAACAACTCTAGGGTCATTGTTGTGCATTCCGTCAATGTCGGTCCATATTTCTATTTCTGAAGCTTCAATTGCAGCACCAATAAGCGAAGCTGTGAAATCACTTCCACCTCTTTTCAAGTTGTCAATTTCTCCGAAAACATTTCTGCAAATGTAACCTTGAGTTATGTAAAGTATGCCTGGAGCATGTTTGAATTCTCTTTCCAGATTGTGTTTAATGTAATAGCTATCAGGCTCCAGGTCTTTGTCTATTCGCATGAAATCTAGGGCAGAAAGCAAAGTAGATGCTATGTTTTGTTCTTCCAGATAATATTGAAAAATGCTCGTAGACATTAATTCACCTTGTGCAAGAATCGTTTTTTCTTCGTGAGAGGTAAATAAATCTTCTGCAAAAGAGAGGATGTGATTAAAATGAAATGCAATTGTTTTTTGTGCCTTTTCATTAAAAGAGGATGTGGTGAATAGTTTATTGATAAAAGAAACGTATTTTTCTTTCAGGCCAAAAGTTAGTTCTTTTGCTTCGTTTCTCTTGTTTTGATATAGGAAATTAGTGATTTCTGTCAAACTATTTGTTGTGCCGCTAACTGCTGATAATACAACAATAGCGTTCTCATTTGCAATCAATTTTGCTACCTCTTTCATTCTCTCGGGAGAACCCAATGACGTTCCTCCAAACTTTATTACTTTCATTGCTTTAATTAAAAATTTAACAAATGTAGTTTAAATTTTAACACGTGCAATTTTTGATTCTTTTTTTTGTTCAGATATTTTAAAATAAAGGCTATTTTTGCAAAATATTATAAACAACTATGGAATACACACCCAAAGACATAAAAAGAGGAAACGTACTAGAGCTTAAGATTATAGATATGGCTTTTGGAGGCAAAGGAATTGCAAAAATTGATGTAGGGGAAGGGAAATTGGTCATTTTTGTGCCCAATACAATTCCTGGACAAGTTGTAAAAGCTAGGATTTTCAAAAAGAAAAAAAGTTATTGCGAGTGTAAATTGATTGATGTGATCAAACAATCGCCAGACGAGGTAGCAGTGGATTTTCAACCTATTTCGGGAGCGCCTTACATTACTTTTCCTATTGACAAACAAAGAGAATACAAGAAAAATACAACCATAGAGCAATACAGAAGATTAGGGAAGGTTGAAAATATTGATGATTTATTTGACACCTATATTGAGTCGCCAACCACGTTCCATTACCGTAATAAAATGGAATATGCCTTTAGTACAATTCGTTATGATTTAGACTCTCAAGAAACTTTGGATGATGAGTTTGCATTAGGCTTTAAAAGAAGAGGAACTTGGTGGATGGTTGAGAATATGGACAAAGATTCGGGATTATTCGACCAAGAATTTGAAAATAAACTACAAGAAGTAAGGAATTACCTAGAAAAAACTGGATTGCCAGCTTGGCATCCGCCAAAGAAACACGGTTTTTACAGGTATTTAACTGTCCGTAAATCTTATTTGAATAATCAATTACTACTGAATTTAACTACTTCCAATACAGGAATGGTTCATTTCGATAAACAAGCTTTTGTCGAGTGTGTAACAGGAATTTTTGGAGATAGAATAGCAGGAATTTTACTGACAATAAATGCTAGTTTGGGAGAAAGAGCGCACAATGACGAGAACGATTACGAGATGTTATTTGGAGAGAATAAGATTGAAGAAAACTTATTGGGATTGAACTTTGAAGTAAGTATGCAAAGTTTTTTCCAAACTAATCCAAAATCTGCTGAAAAACTCTATACCAAAGTAATAGAATACGTTTTGGAAGAAATGGAATACTTTGAGGACGACACAGTAATGGATTTATTCTGTGGTACGGGGACAATAGGTCAATTAATTTCTAAGAAAACAGGAGTAAAAGTAATAGGGGTAGACATTGTAGCCGAAGCTATTGAGAATGCAAAAGAAAATGCCAAACGAAATGAAGTGGAAACTGCAAAATGGTTTGCTGCTGATGTGGGTAAAT
>JBDMYC010000231.1:0-3052 GCA_039770535.1 Flavobacteriales bacterium | reverse complement strand
TCCCAAAATAATGCCCACTTCACATTCTTGTTGAGTTTTAGATTTTAAAAAATCAGCTGTTTCTTTAATTTTCTCTAACATAGTTTTTTATCAGTTTATCAAATTCATTTATTTTGTCAATAATTTCAACCTCTATTCCTAGATAAAAAATTGGATACTGCTCCAATTCCTTGTGAGACATCAGCCTCATTGCATCTTTTTCGGTGGTAACAATGTACTTATTCTCCGAACGGATATTGTCAAAAGTAGTGATAATATTTTGAATATTTTTCTTGGTGAAATCATGATGATCAGGAAATTGCTGATGAACGAAGTCTAATTTTTTATCATGTAAAAAGTGAACTAGTGGCTTCGGGTTTGCAATTCCGGTCACCAAAACCGCCTTATCTATTTCCTCAAAATCAAGTTCTGCGGAATTGTGTACTCCTCTTAATTCTCCATATTTTATTTTAGAGAAAAACAGCTGTTGGCTGCTAAGTGGCTTTATCCTATTCTCAATTTTTTGTAATTCTTGTGCAGATAAGAATTCTGGGCATTTTGTAACTATTATTATATCTGCTCTTTTTCTACCAGAAGAAAATTCTCTCAAATTACCGGTAGGCAACATAAAGTCTTTGAAGAACGGGGAATTGTAATCTGTAAGCAAGATAGAAAACCCAGCCTTAATAGCTCTATGCTGAAAAGCATCATCTAGAATGACTATATCAGGAACTTCTTCTTTCGACATGATAGTTATGACTCCGTTCACTCGTTTAGCATCTACGAAAACAGATATATCCGGAAATTTGTTATAAAACTGAAGCGGCTCGTCCCCAATATCTTGAGCAGTAGATTTACCGCTTGCCTTTTGAAATCCTAGCGTTTTTCTTCCATAACCTCTAGAAAGAGTGGCAATCTTATTTTCATCCTGCAACAATCTTATCAAATATTCGACATGAGGTGTTTTCCCTGTTCCTCCTGCCGACAAGTTTCCAACCAAGATTGTTTTAACGTCAAACTCACTTGATTTTAATACTTTTTTATCAAATAAAAAATTCCTGAAAGCCACAATTAATCCATATAAAACAGAAAAAGGAAACAAGATATAGCGCACTACTTTTACCATTTATTTCTAAATTCTTTTGGATAACAAACGAAATATTTTTTTACTGGCTCAGTCAATGATTGAATATTAAAATTATCTGAAGCTTCTGTGATATTGAGGATTTCACCTGTTTTAAATTTTATGTTAATCACATCTTTTTTGGCATTGTAAGCATTATTTGTGATGTAATTATCAAAGACAAAATAATCGACTTCTTCTTTGCCAATCGAATATGTATCCATTACCAATTTTTTCAGATTCTCAATTCTTACAGCTTCAAATGGCTCTTTTTGAATTATTATTTTTGGTAATTCTCTGTTAATAAGGGCTCTTGAAATTCTTGACAAAGTAAAATCTTCGTGATCTGCCCATGTTTTTATTGCACTGTACAAATCTGTATCATCTAGCTTTGTGAAATATTCTAGCACTTCACTGCTGTCAAAATCTGCTTTAGAATAATTATTATACAGAAACTTTTTGAGGACAGGACTTGCATGCAGTTCAACACTTTTTTCCGCTAAATATTTAGCTCTTTTGAGCAGTTGTACCAGAAATGATTCCGCAGCTAGCACAGTTTTATGCAGATAAACTTGCCAATACATTAATCTTCTTGCCACAATGAATTTCTCAATGGAATAGATTCCTTTTTCCTCTATCACCAATTCATCATTGTGCACATTCAACATGTTAATGATTCTATCGCTACTAACCACTCCTTCGGATACTCCGCTATAAAAGCTATCTCTTTTTAGGTAATCCAGTCTATCCATATCGAGTTGAGAAGACACAAGCTGATGTAGGAATTTCTTCTTGTATTTATTGGTGAAAATATCGATTGATAAAGATAGCTCTCCTCCAAATTCGTTATTAAGTTTATTCATCAGCAAAATTGAAATATCTTCATGACTGATTCCTTTTACCAAGGTATGTTCCAAAGCATGCGAAAAAGGTCCGTGACCAATGTCATGCAGCAAAATTGCAATAAGCACTCCAAGCTCTTCCTCTTCAGATATTTCTACATTTTTTTGTTTCAACACATCAATTGCATTTTGCATCAGATGCATAGCTCCTATAGCGTGATGAAATCTAGTATGATGAGCTCCAGGATAAACCATATAGGACAACCCAAGTTGTTTTATTCGGTTTAATCTCTGAAAATAAGCGTGATCGATTAATTTAAGAATAATTGGGTATCGAATTGTAATAAAACCGTAAATTGGGTCGTTAAGTATTTTCATGGTCAAAAATTAGTCGGAATAACCGATATTTACACAAAAATAACAATATTAAACCACTTAAATTCGGATTGACCAACTGAATCTCTCTTGGGCGGATTAAGTACTAAATAAACAAAATAATGGCAGCAAAAATTTTATGGGCAGATGATGAAATAGACTTGTTGAAGCCGCACATCATGTTCTTAGAACAAAAAGAATTTGAGGTGGACACTATCAATAACGGAGCGGAAGCCATAGAAATGGTCGAAAATAAGAATTACGACATTGTATTTCTTGATGAAAATATGCCAGGAATTTCTGGACTGGAAGCTCTGAGCGAAATTAAAAGATTGCGCCCTTCACTACCTGTGATTATGATTACAAAAAGCGAGGAAGAGGCAATCATGGAAAGTGCTATCGGAAAAGACATTTCAGATTACTTGATAAAACCTGTCAATCCGAACCAGATTTTACTTTCAATCAAAAAAAACATTGACCAAAGCAGGCTTGTAAGCGAAGAAACAACTTCTAGTTACCAGCAAGAATTTCGTCAAATTGCCATGCGATTGATGGACAGATTAGACATTGAGGATTGGAAAGAAATGAACGATAGTCTGGCCTATTGGGAACTAAAAATGGATAAATCTAACGACAAAAGTATGTCTGAGATTTTTGAGATGCAGAAGAAAGAGGCCAATCAACAATTCAGTAAGTTCATAGAAGAAAACTATTTATCATGGCTTAATGGAAC
>JBDMYC010000230.1:0-5953 GCA_039770535.1 Flavobacteriales bacterium | reverse complement strand
TTGATATCCGCCAAGCACTTCACTTTTTGGGTGAGATTACTGGTGAGATTTCTACGGATGAATTACTGGGGAATATATTTTCGAAATTTTGTATTGGTAAGTAAAAGACATAGTGCCTGTTAATAATGACTCAAGAATTTAAGTTTTCTTAATTTAAGATAGATGAAAGTGATTTTTGACCGAACAAATGATAAATGTTCCATTTCCCGGAGTAGATCCCAATGAAGAAGATGAGATATTTTAGAATAAGTCTTTTCTCAACATGTTAATCGTGCCTTTTTTTGTATTTTGAACCTTCTTAAAAATGACTTACAATGAACGAAGTTTCACCAGCTGCTGCCTATACCTTGAAGTTTATAAATCAAACCAGTAAGTCGGTTTTTTTAACAGGGAAGGCTGGTACTGGAAAAACCACTTTGCTCAAAGAAATTATTGCAACTACACACAAAAACACAGTAGTTGTAGCTCCCACAGGAATTGCTGCTTTGAATGCTGGTGGAGTCACAATCCATTCTCTTTTTCAACTTCCATTTGGTGGTTTTATCCCTGATAATTCTGATCCGCAATTTGCCGACTCTTTCAAATTGGAATCAAGAAGCACGCTTGGTAGGCACTTTAAAATGAGTGCTGTGAAGAAAAATGTAATCAAAAGTATGGAGCTTTTGATTATTGATGAAGTGAGTATGCTGCGTGCAGATTTATTGGATGCAATTGATTTTATGATGCAATCGGTACGGAAAAATCGCAGGCCATTTGGAGGAGCACAAGTTTTGTTTATTGGCGATTTATTGCAGTTACCGCCTATTGTAAAACCTCAAGAATGGAGAGTTTTAAGCAAGTATTACCAAGGTAAATATTTCTTTCATTCTCACGTAATTAGTCAAAATCCACCTTTGTACATTGAGCTGGATAAAATCTTCCGACAAACTGATAACCAGTTTATTGAAGTTCTCAATAATTTACGAAATAATACGATTACTGCAGAAAATTTGAAGTTGTTGAATCAATTTGTGGACCCCGATTTTGATTATAAAAAAAATCCCGGTTTTATTACTCTAACGACTCATAATGCGAGTGCCGATAAGATTAATAACAAGGCTTTGGCTGAGCTTGAGGGCGAAAGTTTTACCTACAAAGCACAAGTTATAGACGATTTTCCAGATAGAATTTTCCCAGTGGACGAAAAGCTAGAATTGAAAGTAGGAGCTCAAGTTATGTTCATCAAAAATGATTTATCCTACGAGAAGCACTATTACAATGGAAAAATGGGTGTTATTCAGAGTTTAGAAGAAAAAGAAATTATAGTTCACTTTCCTGAAGAAGACAAAACTATTGAGGTAGAGCGATATGAATGGCAAAATATCAAATACAAAGTAAACGAGAACAGCAAAGAAATTGAAGAGCAAGTTTTGGGAACATTCACTCATTTTCCACTAAAATTGGCGTGGGCAATTACCGTCCACAAAAGCCAAGGACTTACTTTTGAGAAAGCCGCTCTGGATGTTTCGAGAGTTTTTCAACCAGGGCAAGCCTACGTAGCTTTGTCGCGATTGCGATCTCTTAAAGGTCTTGTGCTTTTGGCTCCTTTGCAAATGAATGGGCTAAGAAATGACGTAGACGTGATGCGCTATTCTAAGCAGAAAGCAACTGCAGATGGAATAAAAACTGCTTTGCAACAAGAAACAAAAAACTACCTGTTTCAATACTTACAATCTACTTTTGATTGGAAATACCTCACGCAAGAATGGCGAAATCACAGATTTAGTTACAAAAAAGAAGAATCCAAATCTCCCAAAGCAAAATTTGCAAAGTGGGCAGAAAAACAAGCTGTAAAAATCGAAGAATTGAGCGTTCCTGCTCAAAATTTCACCAAGCAATTGAGCTATTTGTTTGCCAAAGAGCCTTTTGATGTCAATTTTGTAAAAGAAAGATTTGAAGCGGCTTACGGTTATTTTTTCAAGGACATGGATGAAATGACTGATGATTTATTGCAGACTATTGATGAAGTGAAAAGAATTAAAAAAGTGAAGATTTTTTACACGGAGTTAGTGGAGTTGGAGGAGGTCCAAATAAACACTATGAAAAGCTTGATGAAAGCAAAGTTGTTGGTTGAAGTCATTGCATCCAGCCAAGAAATCACCAAAGAAAACCTTACTTCGGAGGAGATAATTTTATACAAATCCAATAAGCTGAAGAAAATAAAAGAGCTCAATATTGAAAAAGCGGGAGGAATGGAAGTAGAGGAAATTGAGTCGTTTTATGAAGAGCCAAAGCTCAAAAAATCAAAAAGTAAGAAAAAACCAACTATTGAAATCACGCTTGAGCTGTGGAAAGCAAATCAATCGATTTCTGAAACTGCAAAAGAACGAAAATTATCCGAAGGCACTATTTTTACTCATTTGACTAAGCTTATTCAGCAGGAATATATCGAGCTGAAAGAAGTTTTACCTACTGATAGAATTCTAGAACTGGCCGAAGTATTTGATAGTTATCAAGAGGAAAGCATTTCTGAATTGAAAAAAACTGTAGGCGAAAAATTTTCTTGGGAAGAGCTGAAACTTTACAAAGCACAAATTAAAAAGGATTAAGTAGGCTGTTGAAAGATAAACTTGATTTTGGGCTTTGAGAAAGCAAGAGAAGTTTATTTTTGTAGCTCAAAACAGAAGAAATGCTGAATACAAAAAGAACATTTATAGAACGTATTACTTTACAAAAAGTAGGAAGTAAACAAAGAGAGGAGCTTAATTTCTTGGCAAAAGCTGAAGTTGCATTGAGCGATAATGAGGACAAAGCTTTAAAGAGTTTCTTTTTAAGTTCGGTAAAATCATCCATTGAGCTCAATAAATTTTCACATCATGTAAGTTTGGAATACAATACTATGTATGACTTGACGAAGATGTATTTTGCTCAAGAACAAGACTTTATTCCATATTCCAATGCTGTTTTGGGACATTTGTACGAAAACTCAACTCATCCTCAAATAAAAACGGGAGAGCTGTTTGTAGTCGAATTTCATGACATAGAATTCAATGATATCGTGACGACTGCAATTGGGGTTTTTAAAATTGAGAAGAAATTAGAATTCTTAAACTTTAACCACAGAGAAGATGGGATCGACTTTATTATTGACAAAGGAGTGAAACTTCAAAAAATAGACAAAGGATGCCTCATTATCAATACCGAAACGGATGATGGATTGAGAATCCTGTCCGTAGATAATAATTCCTATGACGCATCTTATTGGAAAAATGATTTCTTAGGAGTGGAAGAAGTGCATAACGATTCATTCCAGACGAAACACTACCTGAATATGATTTCAGATTTTTCTGCCAACTTGGTTGTGGATAACGATACTTTGGCTCAGAAAGATTTTATAAATCAAACCATGCGAGTATTCAATGAAAATGAGTTCATTAATAACGACATTTTGAAAGAAGAGCTGCTAGAACCTTTTGAAATAACCGAAAAATTTGAGGAATACAAAGAAGAGTATAAGCAAATTCATAACTTAGACTTGGAACCTAGTTTCAATATTGAGCAAACAACTTTGAAGAAGGAAAAAAAGAAGATAAAGTCTGAGATTTTATTGGATACCATGATTCAAATAAAGATTGATGCAAACGAGATTGATACCGTGAAAGAGAACATTGAAAGAGGTTATGACGAGGAAAAAAGAATGCATTATTACAAAGTGTATTTTAATGAGGAACTTTAATTCTGTATCTTTCAGAAATGAGGTTGCAACAAACGTAATTTTATCGCGTTCAGCACAAAGATTAAGAAGTAGATGAAAATATTAATTACCGGAGGAGCAGGTTACATTGGCTCACACACTATTTTGGAAACCCTCGAAAATACAGATTGGGAAGTCATTTCTATGGATAATTTTTCAAATTCGGATGACAGTACTTTTAGCAGAATCAGGAACATAACAGGTAAAGAAATAAAGAATTATGAGGTTGATTTAAAGGATTTGAAATCGACAGAAAAAGTATTTGAAGAGAATCCAGACATAGCTGGAATCATTCATTTTGCAGCTTTCAAAGCTGTGGGAGAATCGGTAAAAAAACCGCTTGAGTTTTACGATAATAACCTTAATTCACTCAAAAACATTTTGTTGTGTCAAGAAAAATATGGAGTGAAAAATCTAATTTTTTCTTCATCTTGTTCCGTTTATGGAAACTCGGATGAGTTGCCAATTACAGAAGAAACAGGATTTGGAACACCAGAATCTCCTTATGGCTATACCAAACAAATAGGGGAAATGATGATTCGCGATTTTATCAAAGCCAATCCAAGTTGCTCTGCGATTTGTTTGCGGTATTTTAATCCAGTGGGTGCTCACGAATCAGGTTTGAATGGTGAATTGCCCTCAAAAATTCAAGATAATTTTGTTCCCATAATAACGCAAACAGCCATTGGCGACAGAGAGGAGTTTACCGTTTTTGGTGGAGATTACAACACCAAAGATGGAACTTGTGTGCGTGATTATATTCATGTGAGCGACATTGCAAATGCTCATATTTTGGGATTGAAACAGTTGATAAAATCTCAAAAAAACAACTCGGAAGTGATTAATATTGGGACAGGAGTTGGAACTAGCGTATTAGAAATTATTCACGCTTTTGAAGACGCAACTGGTGAAAAACTAAATTACAAAATAGGAGAAAGAAGAGCCGGAGATGTGAGCGAGATGTATGCTAACAACAGTAAGGCAAAGTCTATATTAGATTGGGAACCAAAACGAAATCTCGAAAAAATGATGGCTTCTGCGTGGAAATGGCAAAAGCATTTGAAAGAAAAATAAGTAATTTCTTACCCCTGACACAATGTGTCACTCTGCTGTTTTACTTTTGGATATGATTAATTCAAAAAAAAAAACAAAATGAAAGACGCAATAGCATGGTTCGAAATCCCAGTAACTGATTTCGCAAGAGCACAAAAATTTTATGCAGCATTGACAAATACAGAAATTCCAGCAATGAAAATTCCTATGCCAGGAGGAGAAGCAGATTTTGGAATGTTGCCCTACGACAGAGAAAAAGACGGAGTGGGAGGAGCAACCGTGAAAATGGATCGATTTGAACCATCTGCAAATGGCCCTTTAATTTATTTGTCTGGTGGCGAAGATTTAGCTGCTCAATTGGCAAATGTGGAGCCAGCTGGAGGCAAAATCATTGTTCCAAAAACAGACATTGGAGAAAACGGCTTTATGGCTCAGTTTATAGATACTGAGGGAAATAGAATCGCACTTCATTCTTTCAATTAAATTTAAAGTAGTAATAGCGAAGCCAATTGGTTTCGCTATTTTTGTTTCAAAATGACCCAATTAGCTCGCATAATCACAATTCTCACTTTGTTAAAGTCCAAAAGGCTGGTAACAGCAACTGAGCTTGCCGATAAGTTTGAGGTGAGCGTAAGGACAATTTATCGAGACATAAGAAAGTTGGAAGAATCTGGAGTTCCTGTAATCACAATCGAGGGGAAAGGATACAGTTTGATGGATGGCTACACAGTTGCTCCTGTTCAATTTACAGAGAAACAAGCCAATGCTTTGATTACCGCTAGGCATTTGGTAAAGCAATCTAATGATGCTTCTTTTACACAAAATTTTGAAGAAGCTCTAACAAAAATCAGTTCAGTTTTTAGGGATTCTATTCAGGTGCAAAGTGAGTTTTTGGACAGTAAAATTCACGTTTTTGATTGGAATCTCGAAAAAGTATCGAGCAATGTTTTGTCCGAAATTCAACTAGCGATTATTAATCTGAATCAGATAGAAATAAATTACCGAAAAGCAGACGATCCAAATATTACTTTTCGTAAAATTGAACCTTGTGCTATTTTTTCTTCTGTAAATAAATGGATATTAATAGCTTGGTGCCATTTAAGAAATGATTATCGCGCATTCAGAATTGATAGAATTCAGCATTTCAAAATCCTAAACGAAAAATTT
>JBDMYC010000229.1:0-10024 GCA_039770535.1 Flavobacteriales bacterium | reverse complement strand
TAGCTATTTCAATGGCTTCATCAAAATTTCCATCAAACGCAACCATTGCGGTTCCACTTCCAGTACCAGGATCGGTTAATCCCCAAAAATATTCGGCACTGCTTACTTCGCCTTGTGCTAAAACAGAAACGGAGTTAAAAACAAAAAGTGAGACAAATAAAAATTTATAGAGCAATCTAGTCATAGTGGATGTTTGATATAATTCGATTACTTAGTATGCACAGATTTTGCTTTTACTTGAGGAGTTTGTCCAGACCAAATCTGGAAAGGAATATTTAAATCGTACACTCTTCCGTTCCCGGATGCTGTATCAATGTAATTATTAATAGAACGAGGACCTCCATAGGTTCCGATATCATTTCTTGTAAGATCTATATCATAATATTCTATGGATGCAATACCCTTATTAATCTGACCGATATCGTTACACCTTCCGTAATTATCAATTACTGGTGGTGTGGTGTATGCTACTCTTAATTGCGAGCAATATTTAGTTGGAGCATCAGTTGTAACTCGATTGTTTGAGGAACTTCCGTAATAATTGATTTTGCTGGTATATGTATTAGCTTTATACGATCCTGTATACTCTTGTATTATGATACAATTCAAGATACTAATATTAGTTTCGGCATTGTAGTTCGTGGAGCTTGTTGAGTACATCTTATTAATCTCTACAACAGCATTCATTGGAAGATTAGCACTACCACTATAGGATGCGGGCCAACTTGATGAGTAATTATAATTATTCTCTGTAATGGTAGAGTTTGTAATCAGATTGAGATTTGTAGAGTGATTGAGGTAATTATTTACGGTCAATCCTCTTTTTACATAATTATTACTCATCAAAAAATAGTGGTCATCCGACTTCCAATAGAGTTGACCTCCTACCACATTTCCAATTATTGATAGTGTATCGCCATTGTCCACTGCAGATCCTTCCGTAACAGAAATATTTCCTCTTGTCTCACAGCCTATCACTTCGCCATGCATTAACTTAATTGAATTTAGGTTATTATATAAGGCGTGAAATTCTAGATTATCATAATCTAAATAAACATTCTCTGTTTCTGAACCTATTAAGAAAAACTTAGCTTTGTTTGTCAAACTAGAGGTTCCTGGATTAAATAAAAAAGTCGAAGTAAGTTTAGCTCCAATCATTTTTATTTCCATATTTGGAGCTCCCGTTATCGTAACTACGTCCTCAATGGTAAACAGAACACCTGCTATGGAAGAGACTAATGTTACACTCTTATCAATGTTTATTGCTTCGTCATAAACCGAATTAGGTGATATGTAGAGAATGTCTCCGTTTGAAGAAGCAGTCAATGCAGCCGAAATGGTTGCGTAAGTTCCTGCGTTTCCAGAGTTATTTACATAGATATCAGTTGCTTTTAAAGTAGTATATGATCCAATTAAGGTAAAAAGTAGAATTAAGTTTTTCATGATATGCTTTTTTTAATAAGTACGTATTGAGTGATAATTGTGATTATTTGGTGTTTACAGATTTTGCTTTTAGATTAGTGCAACATCCAGTTAAGGTAAAAAGTAGAAATATGTTTTTCATAGGTTATTCTGATTTGTGTGGTTTTATTTATGATTTTCAAGGAATTAACAGTCTCAAGCTAAACTCAACACCTCCAATCGTTCTGGAGGCCTGTGATAGCTGTGAAACATTAAAATCGTAAGCAATCCCTAATTGGTAATTTGCGTAATTCATATTGAAGGTTGGAATAAACGCATCGTTGGGTAATCTGTAGTAGGCCCCTGCTGCAAAATCGAGTTTTTTCAAATGAGTCGTATACCTACTTCCTGGGTTAACAATGTAGCGGTACAAAAGTCCAAACACCATTTCTTTTTCTTTTCCCTTTTGTTGATAAACGAATGCCGGTTCCAGCTCCGAGCTTTGTAAATCCAAGCAATAAATAGCTTTTCCTGACAGAGCAACTCGAGCATACTCTTTCTCAAATGCATTGTAATCTAATTTGGAAGCAAAGGCATGATAAACAGAAAGTCCGAACCTTGCATAGGTAAATGATTGCGAGAACCGATTGAAATCAATGTTATTATACTCCCATTGCACTCCAGTTCCCATTGTATAATTCACAAAAGGTTGAAACAGTGCGTCTTCTCCAGAACTTCTTGTTGGATCAAATTCTTTGCCATCAAACTGACTCTGCCATTGAGCCTCAGAACCATCAATGGAATGCTGAATTACACCTCCTTGTACTCCCGCTCCAAAATAACTTTTTCGGGTCACTCTTTGGTGGTAAACTATCGCCCCTTCGGCTTGAAGTTTTGTTAAACTCAAATCTCCTGCTTGATCTCTATTTGCTATAAGCCCAATGCCCAGTGCTCCGTTTTCTGTTTCTATTCTTCCGGCTGCCGTCATTCCCATTGTGGTGTAAGCATTTCCAATTGCAGGCCATTGGTTTCGATACTCCGCTGAAGCAGAAAACAATGAATTCCCACTTCCAACCGAAGCTATGGAAGTATACAATTGTGTCATGGAGATATTACTAAAATGAATATCCTGTGCTTTTGACTCAAGGCATAAACTAAAAAGTGATATGAGTGCGATATGTAGATTTAATTTTTTCATCTTGTCATTTTTTATCGAACTACTGTTATGGTTCCTTTTTGTTCAAACTCTTCACCATCCTTGTACCTCCCTGATACCATGTAAACAAACACACCTTGATTTACTGGTTTCCCTTGATACATTCCGTCCCATCCTTTTGTCAGTGAATTGGACTCGAACACCAGGTTCCCCCAACGGTTGTAGATTTGAAGGTTTACGGCAAGGATATTTTTTCCATCTACAAACAAAACATCATTCACTCCGTTTCCGTCTGGTGAAAAAACATTCGGTACAAACAAATAAGTATCGTCACACGAATCGTCTTCAAGATTTAGGAGGGAACCTACATAATTCTCAACACATCCATTGCTGTCAGTGACAGTCAACGAATAGGTCCCCTCTTTCAATCTCAAGTTGTCTTTGGATGTTTTTCCATTATTCCATAAGTATGTATAAGGTGGTGTTCCTCCGGTAATAGTTGTTTGTATAAATCCTATTCCTTCGTCACATTCGTCATCTTTGATTAAATCCATTACTAATGGAACATCATACACTTCAATTGTGGTAGTATCAGAATTGGCGCATTGACCAGCTGCTGTGTAGACAATTGTGTGAACTCCAACTCCAGCAACTGTGGGATCAAAACTTCCTGTTGCACTTATTCCTGGTCCAGACCAAACTCCTCCAATTGGTGAAGCAGTAAAGTTGAATATGGGATCGTTCTCACACCTATTTTGTACCGCACCAATAATAGGTGTTATGGTTGGATACACCAACAAATTCAGGAACACAACCGAATCGCACCCCTTTGAATTTAACAGAGTATCAGGATATGTTCCGGTTACAAAATAAGTCAGTCCAGTTTGTGACCATGTAAAACTATCACAAGCTGTTTGATTAATGATAGAGGAAGTTGAATAATGAATCGTTAAGTCCAATGCCAAAATGGAATCACATCCGACAGCATTCAACATCGTATCAATATAGATACCTGTGGTATAATAAGTTACACCCGTTTGAGGCCAAGTGTATGACTCACAGGCCACAACCGTGTCGGATGAGAATGTGGAGTTAGTTATCGTAAGAACTAACTCTAATATTGAATCACATCCCACTGCCGTTGGAACTGTGTCCCTATAAGTACCCGAAAATCCATAGGTTATTCCAGTTTGCGACCAAGTATATTGGTCACAACTTGTATCAGCTACAGTCGTGGTTACATAAGTATTTACAGTTACATAAATGGAATCTGTTGCTTTGCATCCAATAGAATCAGACACTGTTAACACCTTCATTCCAGTTGTTGTGAAAGAGACAGACTGACTGGTATCTCCGCTGCTCCACGAATAAGAACTCCAACCAGCGCCAGCATTTACAGTTACTGTGTCACACCCAGTCACTGAATCTTGAGTAAACTGAAACTGTGGATTATTCACAAAAACCGTTACACTATCTATACAAGAATGAATGCCATTAGAAATGGTTACATAATACGTAGTGGTGGAATCTGGTGAAACAGAGATAGAACCAGTGGTGTCTCCGGTGGACCAGAATACAGAATTATTTTGGGTTATAGACTTTGCATAAATACCCTGTGAGGTAATTAATAACAGCTTGTCATCAACTTGTTTTAAGTTTCTTACCCTGCCGTTTAAATTAATTGGTAAACCAGTAACTAATGACCAGCTCACCCCTTGATTTGAACTCCTATAAAAACCATTATTATTGATAAAAATATAAAAATCTCCATTTGAGGTAATTTCAAATTCATTCACTCCTATTGCTGGAACTGGGTTTAAATAAACCCAAGTGGTTCCGTCATCAATAGACTTGTAAAGCTTGTTATTTCCAATAGCATAGAGATTTCCATCACAATCCTTTTCAATTCCAAAACAAGAAGGAGCGGACAAAGCCAATTGAGAATTAATCAAGGTCCAATTAGAACCATTATTTGTACTTTTTTTTATCAAGCCTGATCTACTGGCAACAAAAATATTACCATTATTTGCTACTTCAATATCAAAAAAATCATTGTTTCCATTCGTTACATTTGTCCATGTTGTACCATTATTATCAGAAATATAGAGATCCCTTAAAAACCCCCATTTTGAGACAATAATCCGATTATTCATTAATTTTTTCATGAATGCCCCGCTACATCAAAATCCAGAAAGCCCCTTGGAGTTCCAATTGATACCATCAAAAGAATACAAGTCATTATGTGCAGTTGAAACAAATAAATTCCCTGCCCAATCAAATTCTAACATATCTATTAAATTTCCTGGACTGGTAATACCTATTTGTGTAGCAAAATTTAAGGAGATCCAGGGCCCATTAATGAAATTAGATTTAAAAACATCATTGTTCGAGCGAGAATAAAAAATAGAATCCTTTCTAATTAAATTCGTGTAAATACCTATTGGAGTTATTAAGCTCCAAGTACCAAAATAGGGGGCGCTAGAGGAGACACATCCATTAAAATTCAATGGCAAGCTAATTAAATTAACACTGAAGCTCACAGAGTCTCCTTTACAAATAGTCGTGTCATTTTGAAGTATACTATCGTTAATAATCGAAACAAATAACGAATCCTTTGCGGTACATCCATTTGTATCTGTCACATCAACAGAATATACTCCCGTTACTTTTGCGTAAGTAGTTTGCGCACTATCTCCATTACTCCAGTTGTAACTCGCAAATCCTGCTCCCGCATCAAGCAACACTGAATCTTGGTTGCAAGAAGTGATGGTATCTTGTGAAAGCTGAAACTGAGGATTATTCACAAAAACCGTTACACTATCTACACACGAGTGGATTCCGTTGGAAATAGTCACATAATACGTAGTGGTCGAATCTGGAGAAACAGAAATAGAGCTAGTTGTGTCTCCAGTAGACCATTGGTAGGCCATGTTGTCACCTCCATAACTTGAATAAGTTCCAGAAACAGATACTGACAGTTGTTGCACCTCAATATGACTTAACGCTCTGTTCCAAATTGCAATCTCGTCAAGCTTTCCATCAAAGTATCTACTTATTCCTGGACCCCATTTAGCCAAACCAAATCGATTACATTCAATTCCTCCTGTTGCACAATACGATCCTTGTTGTGAAAATGAAATAGTTGAATTACCTACACTTTGTGAATAGGTTAATTCTTTTAAGCCATTTATGAATATCTCACCATTATTAGAGTCGAGAACTATGACAACATCATACCAATTTCCGGGAATAATTTTTCCTGGTAATGTTTTAATTCCATCATAATATTTTGGGGTATGATAGGCCCATAACAGGCTAATGGAACTATCTGGATGAACTCGAATCCTCATTTCTCTCCAGTACCCATCCTTGTTCCATATTGTCTGTTCTGAACTACTAATAGAGTCAACCATAAATCTAACCCTGTAGGAAGAGCTAGACACCGTGTCTTTGCCATTCATTATCTCTGTTGGAATAGAAATAAAATCATCAATACCATCAAATTCATATGCGCTGTTGGCATTGCCAAAACGATCATTAGTAAGAAATGGTCCTTGAACAGTTCCATTGTTTCCATTTCCGCTTTCGTCATTGGCATTGCCACAAAATGGCCAATAACCAACTAAGCCTGTTTGAAGATTGCTAGGCAAATTATTCCCATTACAAACGGTAAGTGCTTGACCCATTGGTTGTGAAACACTCAAACTCACAGAATCTTCCTTACAAATAGTCGTGTCATTTTGTATGATGGAATCATTGATGATGGATACAAATACCGAATCCTCTGCACTACATCCATTTGTATCTGTGACCTGAACAGAATACATTCCTGTTGCTTTTGCGTAAGTAGTTTGCGTACTATCTCCATTACTCCAGTAGTAACTCGCAAATCCTGCGCCAGCATCAAGCAACACTGAATCTTGGTTGCAAGAAGTGATGGTGTCTTGAGAAAACTGAAACTGCGGATTATTCACAAAAACCATTACACTATCCACACACGAATGAATGCCATTGGAAATAGTAACATAATAAGTAGTAGTTGAATCTGGTGAAACAGAGATAGAACTGGTGGTGTCTCCGGTGGACCATTGATAGGATTTATTTCCTTGTAAAGTTCTAATTACAGATGGAATTTCTTTAATACAACGTACAGACATCCCATACCCTTTTGTGTTATTAAATAAATTAGCTTGAGTAGGAAGATAGTCTAAGCGAGTAATCTGATTATTATTGTAAACAGTACTACTCCAATAATTTCCTCCGCGACCCACATCATTTAAGCCTCCTGTATAAACTACTCGTACTCCGCCATCGGTTAATTTAAGGGGAGAATTAAATGCACCAAGACTATTATTACTTGACCAACTCATACGCTCGGCATTCAATTCTGAAGAACTCGGTACCCGATATCCGTTTGGACATGGGTTATTAATCCCGTTCACACCTTGCCACAGATTATTATTTGTTAGACTGAGCCAATTCTCCGGTAATGATGTTACTAAAATAAAATCTCCATGGTTAGGTTGGTCAGTACTACTTAATGCAGAATTAGTAGATGATGTTCGACACTGATGGCCATCACTTCCTCTACCCCATTGGTATAAATCACCATATGCAGCGGCATCACCGGAACTCGTTGCAGCTCTACTTGCACCAAGATTTCTATCCATCCAGGTTCTTCCTGTTATTGGGTTTGTCACATCAACAACAGCTGTTGGGGTTCCATTACAGAACACTTGTGAAGCCTTATAGGTTCCAATTATTGTGCTAACACCCAAACTCACAGAATCACCCATACAAATAATCGTGTCATTTTGTATGATGGAATCATTGATGACGGACACAAATACCGAATCCTCTGCGCTACACCCATTGCTATCTGTAACCTGAACAGAATACATTCCTGTTGCTTTTGCATAAGTGGTTTGGATACTGTCGCCATTACTCCAGTTGTAAGATGCAAATCCTGCGCCAGCATCAAGCAACACTGAATCTTGGTTGCAAGAAGTGATGGTGTCATGTGGAAGAATATTTAAAAAAATGTTTGATGAATTTTGATTAAAAAGTTGAATTATTTCAACTTGATCTAATTTTCTATTCCAAATTCCCAAATCATCCATAAAACCTTGAAAACCGCCATGAAATTGAAAATTCATCCCCAACATACCAATAACAGTAGGACCTCCGATTGCAAAAGTATCTAAATCATTTAGTACTGATTTTATTTTTACTCCATTGAGGTAAAATCGAGCCGAATCATTCCCCAATGTGTATGTGACATGATTCCATTGTTTAAGGTTAATTGGTTCAAATCTACTATTAACCGAGGTCGTAAGTCCTGCATGGGAGAAATCAAAATATGAGAAGACTGTGTTTGATTCAATAATTTGAATTCCAGTCGGATAGCCTGCGCTTCCGATTGCAAGATAACGCACCCCTCCGCCTGTTTGACAACCTGACCAATCACTTTTCAACCAAAACGCAATTGAAATTTCATTTGTAAAATTAAATCTCGACAAATTCGTTTCAATCCTTGTAGAGCATGATGTATCTTGTTTGAATTGTGCTACTCTGTTGCAATTATTGTTTCGAACACTGTCAAAAGTAACTCCGTAATTAACTGAAGGATTAGCAAAAGAAGAAAAATCGTTTGCATTTCCATCAAAAGGCCACCAGCCAACTAATCCGTTAGTATCGACATAAGATGGAACTTGAGATAATACAGCATGAGAGCCGAAAAATAGTAAGACAAGAAAAAGTCCAATCTGTTTCATAAAACATTTATTTGATCTCGAATTTATTACAAACCTCTTTCTACACTCAAAACAACTGTGAAAATCACATAACTAATTGAATGTTTCGTTTCATTTTACACAAAAACTTCATTAATTTTAGAAAAACATAATTTACTGTTAATAAATAACTTAAATACGAAACAAACGAAACTAAACTTAAATTACATACTAAAAATCCAAAGTCAATTAGGATTTTTGTTTTTTTGTTACCTACTGTAATTACCGAGAAGAAGGAAAAACCAAGTTTTTTACAGCCTAAAGATGAACATGAACAAGTGATGAACTTATTTTGTGTGAGATAAATCCTAATTTTGCAACATACTGAAAGAGAAATATGAAAACCATCGTCCTGCAACCACTAATTTTACTTTTTTTACTTCTCACCTCTTTATTGAGCTTCGCCCAAATGGAGCATAGAATAAGCATCTACACTAACTCAGAGGCATATAAAAATGAAACCATCAACATTGACTCCATTACCCACGGGATAATATCAGCAAAAATGTTTTACAGTTTTAAGTCAAGAGAAAATTGGGATGCGCCATTGGTAAAAATCATTTGGAAAGATTCTACCGTGTATGCATTTGAACAATGCAGACTTAATGTGTTAACCTGGCAAGATTCAATGTGGGTAAATCTATACAGCAACAACAACAAAGGGTGGTGCATCGAAAACTTCTACCTGCAAGAAAATTCTATTTTAGGTTTCACTGCCGAGGGTTTCTGGACAAGCCAAGCTGATCTATATACATTTGAGAATATAACGACTAATTGGCAAATTATCAGCACAGAGAATTCTCCGGGCTATTTTTGTTCTGGAGGAGATTTCAGGATTGGTAAAGACACTATCATTTCGTCATGGGGGTTCGAACGAAACCAGGGGAAATCTGATATTGTGGAGATTCTATCCACCTATGGACTCTGTCTAAAAACTAAAACCTGGTTTAAAGTAAAGAACAACATTGAACTAAAAAGCCTAGCTAGCACAACCTTTGGAGGAATAACCTTTGATTTTGAAGACGAAGTGCTCATAATGAGAAACAATCAAATAATTCAAATTGACAAAAAATCAAGAAACATTTTCATGTTCAAAGGAGATAAGCTGAAGTACGAACATATAGATTTCACATACAATGACTGTAAAAAAGCCCTTATCTATCAAAATGGAATCTACTATTCCGAATCTCCAAAACCGATAGAAAAACTTATTCCATTGGGTAAAATATCCTTTGAGAACATCCAAGAAAAATCAGAAACTCAATCACTAAAAGCAAACAAAAAAAACTCTTATTTCAGTTACTTTTTGGCACTCATCATTCTTTTTGTCGGTGTAGTGGCAACTCTGATTGTAAAATCAAGAAAATCTAAATTTCATAACCGAGAACTTCTCAAACACATAAAAGCAAATTCCGGAAAAATTTTAAATTCAAATGAAATGGATGTTTTATTAGGTATTAACTCTTCGATGAGCCAAGATTCCAAACGAGTAAAGCGATCTAGAATAATTAAATCAATAAACGAGGATTACATGCTGAAGAAAGGAAAGAAACTCATTAACCGAGAGCGTGACGATGAAGACAGCAGGTACATGCTTTATAAAATAAAGAAATAGAAGGAAACAACTAAAAATATTCCCCGTACTTCTTTGCTGTCAATTCTGCATCTAACTTTA
>JBDMYC010000228.1:0-3316 GCA_039770535.1 Flavobacteriales bacterium | reverse complement strand
CAATTTGGAGATATTGATATCGTAACTAGCACCAAATTGGATTTTTTTGAACCAATCAAATTTTACGATTGCAACAACTGCATCTTGATGTCGATATATTGCGCCAAACTCCAGAAAAGAAGCATTGAAATAACCTGTGTATCTTGATTGCATTCCCACATTAAGCTTGTAGGTCGCTCCCAATGCAAGAACAGAACTTCCACCTTGTAGAGAATAAAAAATCGTAGGTACAATAAAGTCATCTGTATTTTTAAAAGGAATCTCAGATACTGCATGTCCTATAATCCTCATCCTTCTTTGATCCACAGAACTATTATCTGCAAGAGTAGCCTTGTAGGTTTGAGTTGCATTTAAAACGCTAATGCCAATATTAGTCTCGTTTTTCTTTCTACCAAAAAAACGAACCAACACGCCAGCATTGATATCAAAATAAGAGGAAGATTCATTCAAATTATTTTCGCCTGTAGGTAAAGAAGCATTGTATTTGGTTCCGTCATATTGGTTATCCCATTTTAGGTTGTCGTAATTTGCGCTCACTTGTCCGTATTCAAAACCTAGGCCTGCAGACAAATCCATTTTCTTTGTCAGGGTAATAGACTGAGACAAGGAAATTGTTCCTTCTGTCCTTCCGTAATTGGTTTTTCCTGCTTTGTCATTGTAAAAAGAAACACCAATTCCTGTTGATTTTTGACCTCTTTCATTTCTACGGATAGCCATGTCATAAGAAGCAAAAATCGTTTTGTAAGAACTACCTACTGTAGCCCATTGATTTCTGTAGTTCAAATTTGCTCGATAGTCACCAAAATAAGATCCCGCATTTGCTGGATTCAGTAGTAGTGGAGCTTCATACCATTGAGAGAAATGTATGCCTTGTCCCTGGACAGAGAAGCCGATAGCGGTAAATAGAAATATGATTAGGTAATTTTTCATTAGAAGTTAAAGTACTTTCTACGCAATTAGCGCTTGAGGGTTACGTCCCCTTTTTCATTTAATTCTTCTCCGTTTGTAAGCTTCATATATACATAGTAGAAATATACTCCGGCTTCTAGCTCTCTACCTTTGAATCTGCCATCCCAACCATTATTCACATCAGTGGACTCAAAAACCATTTTTCCCCATCTATCAAATACTCTGAAATTTAACTCTTCTGCCTCACTTGATCTTACATAAAGAATATCATTTGCTCCATCACCATTTGGTGAGAAAATATCAGCAATAAAAAAGATTTGGTCAGAAACACAAATCTCTTTGGACAAGGTATCAAAGCATGGGCCGTCATTTTTTATAATTAAAGTAACAGTGTAGTTTCCTCCATCTGCGTATGTATTAGTTTCAGTATTACCTGGGGTTACAAATTGAGTAGTACCGTCTCCAAAATTCCATATTCCTGAAGTTGCTCCAATTGATTGATCAGTAACAGACAAGCTTTTGTCTTGAGAACTTAAGCACCTTGGGAATAAATCTGGATTCATTGTGAAGTCAGCTGTTATTGGACCATAGCCAGTAATTACAGTAAATGTGTCTATAAAGCACCCAAATGAATTCGAAACCCTCAAGAAAACACTGTCATTGCCTACACCAAACACTGAGTCTCCAGTTGCAAATGGTCTGGTCCAATTGAAATTGTAAATTGATTTTTGTGCTAGATCAAAAGTTGCGTATCCTATTTCATTAAAACATACAGTTGGGCTAGTTATCAAAGTAGGATTTATTGAAAGAACAGTAATTGTTGCTGTATCAGAGTGTGCATCTGAACAGCCATCATCTGCAGTCACTATATATTGAGTGGTGACTGCAGGTGATACAATATCATTATTAGTAGTAATTGCAGAGTGGGACCAACTATAAGTATAGGATGGGTTGGGGTTTCCTCCAATAACCGAGGCATTAAGTGCAGCAGCATCACCTGCACAAATTGTGTCTGGAGAAGTTATTAAGCTTGTTAGAATTGAATCTCTGACAAATACATACACTTCGTCAGTAGTGAAACATGCTCCAGCACCAAAACTGTAGAAAATCTGATGAGTCCCAGGTCCTGCAACTGCCGGGTTGAAAATACCTGCCACTTGATTGTAATTACCCGTTCCACTCCAAACTCCTCCTGCTGGAACTACAGGAATCAAAGTGTTTTGATTCCTGTAACAAAATGTATCAGGCAGACTAATAGCGGCTTGCACAAATTGGTTTACAGTAACTCTAATTGTTTTATCACAAATACCATTTTGAGTTCGGTAAGTAATTATGTTTAGACCAGCATTCGCCAAAGACGGATCAAATAGACCTGTGGCAGAATTCGTTATTCCTGTTCCTTGCCATGTTGCTCCCGAAAAATTGTTAACAGGGTCAAGCATAAAAGGTAGTATTGTATTACAAATAGTAGTGTCCGTGTAGGAAAGGGAATCTGGATAGATGCCAATAATTACTGAATCTTGGCAAGTATTTGCATTGTAAAATACGGTATGAAAACCGTTCCCTAAAAAGGTAGGGTAGAGGTATGAGTTTGTTCCATATGTAATTATACCTGTTCCGCTCCAAATTCCATTTTGAGGATTTACAGTTAAACCGGGAACTGCCGATAAGAGAACAGAATCTTGTCCTGGACAAAAATACAGTGTGTCCTGAGTAATGTTGGTTTGCACAACTTCTACATTCAAAGTATCTGCACAGCCATTGAATGTGTAAACAAGATTTGTGTTCCAATTTCCTGTGTTGGTAGCTGGATCAAATGTACCTGAGTTTGCATTAGTAATTCCAGTACCAGACCAAATTCCACCTCCAGGATTTGCCGCAGCAAGGTTAAATGATGGTTGAGAAGGACAAGCAGTTGTATCCGGACCTGCTTGCACTGAAACAACAACCATATTTACAGTATCCCGACATCCTCTATAAAAATAATTTACTAAGTTACTTCCGTTATTTGCGACTGAGGGATCAAATATTCCTGAACTAGCTGAAATAATTCCTGGTCCAGTCCAGTTTCCTCCGGTAGGTGTAAATGGAATATATATAGCTGGAGAATTTCCACAAACCGTGTCTGTATCGTAACTGAAGGAAATTGTATCTACTTGAATGGCAATAGAGTCTACACAACCATTTACTGTATAGTATGCTGTAAAATTTCCGAATGCGGTAGGTGTGAACTCAGCAGTAACTGAATTTACATTTGTACCAGTCCAGATTCCCCCTGCAGGTAATCCGGCAAAAAGATTTACTGGAATGCCACTTGCACATAAGTTTCGGTTGGATCCTGCATTTGGTTCAGTCACATTAATTGTAAGTGTGTCAATGCATGAATTGATGTCGTATGTTATTAAAT
>JBDMYC010000227.1:0-5288 GCA_039770535.1 Flavobacteriales bacterium | reverse complement strand
TTTTAGTTGTTTAAAGATAAAATATTTTAATTTATTATCAGTTATAGGGACAGTTTATTGATTAATTTTTAAATTTACTGATTGATAAAAAGCATAATAGCGCTCATTTATTGTATGAAAAAACAGACTATACACCTATTTTATTTCTTCATTTTGGTTTTTGCAATAAGTTGCTCAACCGAGAAAGACAAGCGCCTAAATAGGTTCTATCACAATACGACAGCTTATTACAATGGTTATTTCAATGCACGTGAAATAATTAAGGTTACCAAAAAAGAGTTCAGGAAAAATGTAGCGGAAGATTATTCTGTGATCGTTCCCGTTAATAGATTTCCAAATGAAGAGCAATCTAAGGCCTATTTTCCCGAAATGAATAGAGCAATAGACAAGACATCTGTGGTAATTACCAAGCATGCCATGCCTAATGAGAAGAAAGGGAGGAGAGCAAAAGATGAATACGGAAAGTGGATGGATGAAAACTGGCTGACTATGGGAATTAGTTATTTCTATAAAAGAGAGTATCCAGCGGCTATCGAAAAATTTGAATATATCATCAAGATGTACGAAAAAGATGAAAGTAAATATTATGCAAAATTGTGGCTTGCCAAAACCTACATAGAAAATAAAAATTACCCTACAGCTCTAAAATACTTAAATGAAATAAAAGTAGAGAAAGAGGCAAAAGAACTGAGTATTAAAAATGAAGCGAGAAGAAGTGGCAAGAAATACTCCAAAAAACAAAGAAAACGAGTCAGTAAAAGGTCCAAGGTGAAGATTACCAAAAAGAGGCAAGAAAGACAAGAAGAACGTTCTTTTTTGGTCGAGTTTCCTGAAGACATGGCTTCCGATTATTTTGCGACTTTGGCAGACTATTACTTGAGAAAAAACGAATACAAGGATGCAGTAACTTTTCTTGATAGTGCATTAAATTACACCAAAAAGAAAAGAACAAAGGTTCGATATAAATTTATTCAAGCTCAGTTGAATCAAGAATTAGGAAATAAATCAGAAGCTACGGAACTTTATTCATATGTGATTAAAAAGAATAACAACTACCAAATGGGTTTTTATTCGCGAATAAACAGAGCGCTTTTGTCTACTAATTCACGAAGCGGAGCTTTGAAAAAAGAGCTGCTTAAGTTATCCAAGGATGTAAAGTATGTAGAGTTTAGAGATCAAATTTTTTATGCGCTTGCAGACATTGAACTACGTCAAGACAATGAGGAGCAAGGGGTTGAGTATTTGGAGGAATCTGCAAAGTATCCGCCATCCAACAAAACCCAAAAAGGAAAAACCTTCATGCGTTTGGCAGATATTTACTTTGAAAATAAAGAATACGTGCCAGCTCAAAAATACTACGACAGTACATTAACTGAATTGGATACTAAAAGTCCAGAATTCGCCCAAATCAAAGAGAAAAACGAGAGTCTCACTAGGTTGGTAGGATACATTACCACCATAGCTTTGACTGATAGTCTCCTGAAAATTGGGATGTTGCCTGAAAAAGAAAGACGAGACGTGGCAGAAGATATTTTGTACAAGGAAAAAATGCAACTGATTGAAGAGCAGAGGCTCAAAGACGAAGATGCAAATGCTCCTGTGATTGCTGATGCAGGTGGTTTGCCAGGGAGCGAGATAAATAGGGGTAGTTTTTGGATTTACAATGAAAAAGTGAAAGCCCAGGGAATCAAATCGTTTAAGGCGATTTGGGGGCAAGTAAAATTAGAAGATAACTGGAGGAGGAGCAATAAAAGCGAGTTGGGAGATGGAGAAGTTGCAGAGGTGATTACTTCGCCAATTGTTGACGATAAAGAAATAGAATCTTTTTTGGCAAAAATTCCAACGAGTAAGGAAGATATCGAAGCCGCTAAATTATCAATCATTAACGCTAATTATTTGTCTGGTCTCATTTACACCAATATTTTGAAAAATAATGGGGAAGCAATAAAATCATTCAAAGACAACAAAAAGAGATATCATCCCAATGTCAAAATAGCACCTTCTTTGTATCAATTGTATAGGTTGTACAAAGATATCAACCAAAATGAAGATGAGGTTGCTGTCAAGAACTTTATCTTAAATGAATATCCTGAATCAAAAGAAGCGAAGATAATTTTGGATCCTAATTATGCTAAGAAATTGACTGAAGGCGAGAAAAAATTCGAGAAATCTTACCAGATTGCATACGGTTTGGTAGAGGCTTCCAAAAATACGGAGGCCATTACATACATTGATAAAGTTCTTGAAAGCGAAGACCTTAATCCTTTTCAGTGTAAACTGTTATTCTTGAAAGCCAGAGCCTACTCCAATATGGAGGATAAAAAAATGCTAGAGAAATCTTTGGCATCAGTGGTAGAGAAATGTCCTAATACAGAAATAGGAACTATTGCAGAAAAAGCTCTAGGAAAACTGAGAAATGAAAAAAACAGAAGTGAAGAAGTTGAAAAAGTGCCGTTCGAGATGAATGCAGCAACTCCTCATTATTTTGCAATTGTGGTTCCGATAAAAGCAGACGTAAATAAGTTGAAAATTGCCTTGAGTAATTTCAATAGTAGTTCTTTTGATGAGAAAGGATTAAAAATATCTGCAATTGGTCTTAACAAAGAGTTTCAAACTATATTAGTGAAGCAGCTGGATTCTAAGGAAGAAGCTCACAGTTATTATGTGGCGTTCAAAGTGAATCCAAAGATGCGAGATTTTATCACTCGTTACAAGTATTTCACGATTACTCCCAAGAACTACTCTATTTTGTTCAAAAACAAGGATTTGAAGGCGTACGAAGAGTTCTATAACATCAACTATCTATAAAATGAAAAATATACTTTCAATTGTCTTGGTGTTGGTTTTTTTAATGTCATGCGGAGGAAAAAGTAAGATGGATGTGGATCTTTCTGATACAACCATAGACTTTTCAATTTCGCGTCTTGACAAAGAATTGTTTGAGGCAGATATCTATAATTTGCGACCTCTCAATGCCAAATGGACGAAAGAATACGGCTATTTGTATGAGATTTTCATTTCTCAAATGATGAATATGGGACTTCCACAGGACCCAATGATTACCTATAGAATTGAGAAATTTTTGAACGACTCTACGGTCCAGTTGATTAAAAAAGAACTCGATAAATCGTACTCAGATTTTAGTTCTTATGAAATAGAATTAGAAGATGCCTTCAAACATTTTGCCCATTATTTTCCAGAGAAAGCAGTGCCAAAAATTATTACTTTCTATTCCAATTTTAGCGGAGCCAAATCTTTTCCATTTGCAGATACACTGGGCATTGGGCTAGATATGTTTATTGGTAGAAATAGTTTTGTGACAGAAAACTTGCCGATAGATAAATATTTTCAATACATAAAAGATGACATGGATCCTGAGAATATGGTATCGGAATCTGTTAAAAGTTGGTTGTATTATACTTTTTCAGATAGAATGGAATACCTAAATAATTCTAATTATGCGTTAAAAGAAGATTTTCTTTCTTCGCTCGTATACCACGGAAAAATGATGGTTGCCTTGGATGCAATGATGCCAGAGAAATCTGTAGCTACAAAATTTGAATACACAGCAGAAGAATTAGCTTGGTGCGAAAGAAGTGAAAAGAAATTGTATGAAAATTTAATAGAGTTTAAACTTATTTATTCCAAAAATATCAAGGAAATAGCTGCTTACATAAATCCAGGAAGTTTCACTCCAGGATTACCGCCAGAATCGCCTGGCGGAATAGGGAAGTGGATTGGCTACCGGATGGTGAAGCAATATTACGAAGAGAATGATATTTCCCTCAAAGAATTAATGGAGGCGAAAGGAGATGAAAGGAAAATATTGAGTTTTTATAAGGTTTAATACTTATTATTAAAAGGCTAATTTTTTTTGAAGTTAAATTAAAAGTTCTACATCCTAAATCATACCGTCTTAAGTCCTTATTTTTTTCTAAAAAAAAATACTACTTCAGCCCATATTCCTTAATCTTGCGATAAAGCGTTCGTTCAGAAATTCCTAATTCACTTGCAGCATATTTTCTTTTGCCTCTGTGTTTGTCCAGTGCCTTAGTAATCATTTCTTTCTCTTTTTCCTCCAAAGAAAGAATTTCTTCTACTTCTTCGTGAACATGAATAGGCTGAGGCTGATAAGAAATTCCAGGATTTGCAGGGTAATTTGAGTCGTAATTCTCCTTCACATCTCTGTTCATTTTATTAATGATTTCAATGTCGTTTTCTCCAAAATCGGAGTTCATTTCCCCATTATTTTGAACAATATCTACAATGATTTTTTTCAATTCTGTAATGTCTTTTTTCATGTCAAACAGAACTTTATGAAGGATGTCTCTCTCGCTCATTCCTGAGTGTGATTCGCCATCATTTGGTAATAAAATGGGTAAATTATTTTGATACACAGCTGGTAAATAAGTCGCTAGTTTTTCCGCATTTATTTCCCTTTTATTCTCAATTACAGAAATTTGTTCCGTAATATTTTTCAGTTGCCTAATGTTTCCTTGCCAATTATAATTAGTTAGCATTTCTTTGGCTTCTGGTGTCAACATAATAGTTGGCATTCTATATTTTTCGGCAAAATTCGAAGCGAATTTCCTGAATAATAAATGAATGTCTTCTCTGCGCTCTCTCAAAGGAGGGAGTTTAATCGGTACTGTGCTCAATCGATAGTACAAATCTTCTCTAAATTTCCCTTTTTGTATGGCGTCTTCCAGTTTAGCATTGGTTGCAGCAATCACTCTCACATCTGTTTTTTGAACCTTAGAAGAACCTACTTTAAAAAATTCTCCTGATTCCAATACTCTCAACAATCTAGCTTGGGTTGGCAATGGTAATTCACCCAATTCATCCAAAAATATAGTTCCGCCATCTGCTTGTTCAAAATAACCTTTTCTCTTTTCGTGTGCACCAGTAAACGAACCTTTTTCGTGCCCAAATAGCTCACTGTCAATAGTTCCTTCTGGAATTGCTCCGCAGTTAACTGCAATGTATTCTGCATGTTTTCTCTTGCTATATTGGTGAATTACTTGTGGCATAGTTTCTTTTCCTGTTCCACTTTCTCCCATTATCAATACCGAAATATCTGTGGGCGCAACTTGCATTGCAACTTCCAAAGCTCTGTTGAGTCCTTGCGAATTCCCTATAATTCCAAACCTTTGTTTTACTGATTGTAATTCCATTCTTTTATATTAATTCACTCCTCATAGAAGCCTTTGTGCAACTTGTGATTCTTACTTTCACATAGTCACCAATTTTATGATTTCCTTTTGGTAAAATAATGGTAGAACTGTGCT
>JBDMYC010000226.1:0-3327 GCA_039770535.1 Flavobacteriales bacterium | reverse complement strand
TTTGGAAAATACAGAACACCCGTCAAATTGAAAGGGTAATCTACGTTCAGGTGAATGTTAAACAAAGGCTTTTCTGACATAGGATATAACTCCTGATAGAATTTATCGTAGTCTTCTTCGTTCAGTTCTGCCGGAGTTTTTGCCCAAGTTGGTTCCGTATTGTTTATGATCTTATCAACTTCAATTGGGTCTTTTTTCAACTTTCCATCTTCGTCTTTTTCTCCAGTAGGGCTGTCAATGTATTCGGTTTTTGTTCCAAATTTAATATCTACGGGTAAGAATTTACAGTATTTATTAAGGATGTTATTGATTCTTGCTTCTTCCAAAAATTCTACAGAGTCTTCGGCAATATGCATTACAATCTCCGTTCCTCTTTCGCTTTTTTCAATATCATTCAATGTGTATTCTGGAGTTCCATCCGAAGTCCATTGCACAGCTTGCGATCCTTCTTTGTGCGAGAGTGTATTAATTTCCACTTTTTCAGAAACCATAAAAGAAGAATAAAACCCAAGACCAAAGTGACCGATCATTGCATTAGCACCTTCCGAGTCTTTGTATTTTTGAACAAATTCTTCAGCTCCAGAGAATGCTATTTGGTTGATGTATTTATCAACTTCTTCACCAGTCATTCCTATTCCGTTATCTTTCACGGTAAGTGTTTTGGCGTCTTTATTAAGAATTACTTCTACTTGTAAATCACCTACTTCCCCTTTGTATTCTCCCAAAGAAGAAAGAGTTTTCAATTTTTGAGATGCATCCACTGCATTGGACACGAGTTCTCTCAAAAAAATCTCGGTATCTGAGTATAAAAACTTTTTGATAATCGGAAATATATTTTCCGTTTGTACATTTATTTTTCCTGTTGCCATCTTATTATTTTAGTATTTTGTGTTAACGTTCTTCCTAATTCAATTTTGATACCAAGGTAAAGAAAGTGCCATTTTTGACCTGTCGATACTCTTGTTTCATCATTTAAAGTGACAAAACGGCATTTTTACTCTGTTAATTGATAGTTAATTTTTGTTGCATCAATTCCTTTCTTATTTTCTTTGTTCATAATTTAAAAACTATGAAAATGAAAAAACTGTTACTACTTGGACTTGCTGTTGCTACTTTTGGGGTCGCAAATGCGCAAACAAAAAACAAAGAATGGAATGTAGGATTACATTTCGGAACGCAAGAATATGCGGGAGACATTGATAATGAATTTTTTACTTTCAGTCAAGAAGCAGCTTTTGGCGTTTCTGGGTCAAAATATTTGACACCTTGGTTTGATGCAATGGGAATGATTACCTACAGCACACTTAACAGTGGAGATACTATGAGTTCTTTTGAAGCTCAATTTTTAGACTTCAATATCATGGCAAAAATGAAGTTCAATAATGGGAAATGGTTGAAAGAATCTAGTTTAGTTCAGCCGTATGTGTTTTTTGGATTTGGTGATGCTATTTCTTTTGCAGACCACTACACGAATAACAACAGAAATATTTCTGTAGATGTAAATTTACTTGCTGGAGCAGGAATCAACTTTGCCGTGAACGAAAGATTTGGAATCAATTTGATGACAAAATACACGTACATGTGGAATGATAAACTAGACAATAGAACAGGTTCTAATAATGATTTCCACGATCAAGCTTTGATGACAACATTGGGAGTTAACTATAATTTTTCTGGAAAGAAAGATACGGATAATGACGGAGTTCAGGATAAAGATGATAAATGCCCAACTGTTTTTGGATTGGCTAAATTTGCAGGATGTCCTGATACTGATGCTGATGGGGTGCAAGACTCAGAAGATGACTGCCCAAAAGTAGCTGGAACTCTGAACGGATGCCCAGATACAGATAAAGATGGAATTGCAGATAAAGATGATGCTTGCCCTGCAGTTGCAGGAATTGCAAAATTCAATGGATGTGCAGATACAGATGGAGATGGAGTAGAAGATTCAAAGGATGCTTGTCCTAAAGTGGCAGGTACTCTTAATGGATGTCCTGATACAGATAAAGATGGAGTGGAAGATTCAAAAGATGCTTGTCCTAAAGTATTTGGTACAGTTAATGGATGCCCTGATACGGACAAAGATGGAATCGTAGACAGCAAAGATAAATGTCCTAAAGTTGCTGGAATTGCAGCAAATGGAGGTTGTCCAGCTATCAAAGAAGAGACTAAGAAAGTACTGGCAACTGCAATGGAAGGATTGTTTTTTAATTCAGGTTCAGCTGTAATTCAAACTAAATCTTATGGGGTGCTTAACAATGTGGCGCAAATCATGAATGCAAATCCTTCTTATAAATTACAAATTGACGGACACACTGACAACACAGGAAATGAAGCAAAAAACCTGCAATTATCAAAAGATAGAGCGGCTGCTGCCAGAACTTATTTGATGAACAAAGGTGTGAGCGGATCAAGAATGAACTCAAATGGATTTGGAATTTCTAATCCAAGAGCAGATAATAGCACTGCAGCAGGAAGAAAATTAAATAGAAGAGTTGAGTTTAAGGTTTCGTTTTAATCTGAGTTAGATAATCAGAAACTAAGAATAAAACACTAAATTTATCCCGGTTACTTGTAAAAAGTAATCGGGATTTTTTTTATGGAAGAAGCGAACCAAATACGAAAGATTATCCACGTGGATATGGATGCATTTTATGCCTCTGTAGAGCAATTGGATAATCCAAAATTGAGAGGTAAACCTATTGCGGTTGGGGGAAGTAAAGAGAGAGGCGTGGTGGCTGCAGCAAGTTACGAAGCGCGAGAATTCAAAGTGAAATCTGCAATGCCATCTGTGACTGCTGCGAGACTGTGTCCTGAGCTTATTTTTGTAAAACCAAGATTCGCCAGATACCAAGAAATTTCAGAAAAAATAAGAGAAATTTTTTCTCGTTATACAGACTTGATAGAACCACTTTCTTTAGATGAAGCTTACTTGGATGTGACTGAGAATAAAATGAATGAATTTTATGCAACTCAAATAGCCATTGATATTAGAAAAGCGATTAAGACTGAATTGAATTTGACCGCCTCTGCCGGAGTTTCATTCAATAAGTTTTTGGCCAAAATTGCCTCTGATGAGAATAAACCAGATGGACTTACTGTAATTACACCAGAATTAGCTCCGCAGTTTATTGATTCTTTGCCGATAGAACGTTTTTTTGGGATTGGAAAAGTTACGGCAGCCAAGATGTATCAACATGGAATTTTTACTGGTAAACAGCTCAAAAAATTAGGATTAGACTATTTGGTTCAGAACTTTGGAAAATCAGGAAGGCATTATTTTGAAATTGTGAGGTTGCAAGATAATAGAAGTGTAAATCCAAACCG
>JBDMYC010000225.1:0-5503 GCA_039770535.1 Flavobacteriales bacterium | reverse complement strand
GCTGCCATTTCTATTCTATTTTATTTAAAAATTAAGACGCGAATATACAATTACTTTATAAAAAATAAAGGTTAAAACGGCTTAAAAACAAGCAAAATGCACGATTTAGTGTTTTAAAATATTTGTTTTTTCTAAAATCACAAATCTTTTCATCAGACTTCCCTCCTTGAGGAGGGATTGAGGGAGGTGAGAGCAGAGGGTTGAAAAATAAAATAATGAAGATGAAAAGTCACCTTGCAGGCAATCTTCAAGAAGGGAGATTGCTACGGAAGTACATCTAGCTTACTCCATCTCCAGCACTGATATAATCTTCAGATGGATTCACGAAAGACAATTTTCCTTCTTTGTTTTCTGCCATCAAAATCATTCCTTGAGATTCTATTTTCTTAATTGTTCTTGGTGCTAAATTTACTAACACACTTACTTGTTTTCCAATTACTTCCTCTGGCGAATAGCTTTCTGCAATTCCAGAAACAATGGTTCTTATTTCGCTTCCGATATCTACTTTTAAATGAAGTAATTTTTTCGTTTTCTTCACTTTTTCGGCCTCTAAAATCACACCTGTTCTAATGTCTAATTTTGTGAAATCCTCAAAAGTAACTTCGTCTTTTATCGGTTCGGCTGGTGTATTGTCTAATTTACTTTTTTCCAATTTTTCTAACTGTGATGTCACTAATTCATCTTCTATTTTGTTAAACAATAACTCAGCTTTGTTTATTTTCTCGTTCTCTTGTAGTAAAGAAAAACTACCCAAGTCGTTCCAGTCCAGTTCTTTTTCAAGACCCAACATTGTTTGCAATTCTTTGGCTTTTTTTGGCATAAATGGCGCAAAAGCAATCGATAAGTTTGCAGAAATTTGAAGCGCAATTTTCATTATCGTTTTCACTCTTTCTGGATCTGTTTTTATCAGTTTCCACGGTTCGGCATCTGCCAAATATTTGTTTCCAGCACGAGCAATATTCATTGCTTCGCCCATGGCTTCTCTAAATCTGTATTGCTCTACACTTTTTCCTATTCTTTCAGAAATAGATTTCACTTCCTCCATCACAGCTTTGTCCTCAGCTGTCAATTCGTTTGCAGTTGGCACTACCCCTTCATAATATTTGTTGGTAAGCACCACTACTCTATTCACAAAGTTTCCAAAAATCGCTACCAATTCATTGTTCACTCTGTCTTGAAAATCTTTCCAAGTAAACTCCGAATCTTTGTTCTCAGGCATTATCGAAGTCAGTACATACCTCAATTCATCTACTTTGTCAGGAAATTCTTCTAAATATTCGTGCAACCAAACTGCCCAGTTTCTTGATGTAGATAATTTATCTCCTTCCAAATTCAAAAACTCATTGGCTGGCACATTATCTGGCAATACATATTCTCCGTGTTGTTTCAATAAAATAGGAAATATAATAGCGTGAAAAACAATGTTATCTTTTCCTATGAAATGAACCAATTTAGTGTCAGCTTCTCCAGTTTCTTGGTTTACTTTCCAGTAATCTTCCCAATTTTTCCCCTTATCTTCTGCCCATTTTTTTGTTGCAGAAATATAACCAATTGGAGCATCTAACCAAACGTACAATACTTTCCCATCTGCTCCTTCAAGAGGCACTTTTACTCCCCAATTCAAATCTCGAGTCATTGCTCTTGGCTTCAGCCCTGAGTTAATCCAACTCATAACTTGTCCCGTAACTTGATTTTTCCACTCTTTGGGATTATGCAATTGTTTTCCGTGAATCTTTCCCTCAGTAATCCACGAAGTCAACCATTTTTCGTGTCTTTCCATAGGTAAAAACCAATGCGAAGTTTCTTTCAATACCGGTTTGTTTCCGCTTATCGTAGATTTTGGATTTATCAAATCCAATGGGCTTAAATCAGACCCGCATTTCTCACACTGATCTCCGTAAGCATTTGGATTTTGGCATTTTGGACATTCCCCTGAAATATACCTATCAGCCAAAAACTGATTATTCTCTTCGTCATAATACTGCTCAGTACTTTTCTTAGTAAACGTATCTTTTTCATCTAGTTCCAAGAAAAAATCTTGCGCCATTTTGTGGTGATCTTCTGCTGAAGTTCTGTGGTAAATAGAAAAATCTATCCCAAAATCCATGAAGGCTTTTTTGTTTAAATTGTGGTATTTATCTACAATTTCTTGCGGAGAAACTCCATCCTTTTTTGCTCTCAATGTTATGGCTGCTCCATGCTCATCAGATCCGCACACAAAAACTACATCTTTGTTGTTTAGTTTCAAATATCGCACATAAATATCTGAGGGCAAATAAGCTCCAGCCAAATGACCCAAGTGAAGTGGTCCATTTGCGTAGGGTAAAGCTGCTGTAACTGTATATTTTTTAGGATTTTCCAAGTTTCTCTATTTTTCGTAAAGATACTACGCTTTTGGGAATAGAGAAAGCTTCGTTTAAAATTATATTGTCGTATTGCATAAGTTCACTGAAAACTCACTGTGTAGTCCAATGAAAGCTGGGTTGCAACAAAACCGATTTTGCACAATCAATTTCTTGTAATTCATAACTTATTTCTTTCCCATTTATTTCTCCAGAAATAAAAACTAGCTGATTATTTACTTCCTCATAATTCAAAGTAGAATGAGTTTTATTCGCATAATCAAAAACCAAAAATTGATCAGTTGCCGATTCTATTTCCAATTGAAAATCTTGAAATACGTCTTTTTTATTTTTAAAAATCAAGTATCCTTTTCTATGAATAAATAAATTTTCAATCTCACTTTCAGGATTCATTATTTCATAAGCGCCATGAAATTTTGGACGAGGAATACTGTCATCATTAAAATTATTTGTTGCGATAAATGGAAACAATCCTTCTGTCAAAAAAAGCACAATGACCACTAATTTTATTCCTCGTTTTAGCTTCAGATTATCGGTAAAAAACAGCTCCCTTTCTCTTGGAAAAAATGCGGGTATTTTCTTTACAAATACTTGATGTAAAAAAGTGAAATAAGGACTTAGTAAAATTACAAAACAGAGTAATAAAAACAAGCCATAAACTTTGACCGAAATATCGAAACTGAAATTCACTGCCACCACATTGAGCATGATTCCCAGTCCCATAATAATTCCTAGAATTCTTGTTTTACGGAACAATAAAAAAACTGCTGCCAGTAATTCTGCCATTCCCAAAAACAGAGAATAACTTCGAGAAACTCCAATGGTACTCCAGTATAATAAATCTTTCGAAATATCTTTGATCGGAGTAAAAAGAGTGTTGGGTTCTGGGAGAAAAAACTGAGCTTTAAACACTTTGTCAAAGCCGTAAATTAACAGCTGTAGGGAGAGATAGTAAGTCAACATTTGTAAGAGGTAAGGGCGTAAATTTACTTCTTTGTCTTTGTTAAATAATTCATTGAACAAAACTATGCTAACAGAGAAGAGTAAAACATTAAAAACATGAATATATAAACCTATAGAATCGGATGAAATTTCAGTAACAAATCCTTCTTCCAACCCAAACAAGTAACTGCCAAAAACTGAAACTAACACTTCGAAAAAAGGATTTATCCACTGAAAAATATTGGGAAATACAGAGTAGTCAAATTCAAAAGTAAGAATGAAAAGAAAGCAAAATATTGCAACTATATTCCAATAAATTCTTTGCATATTAGTTGCTTGTTTTTGCTAATTCGTCTTTCACAATTCTTTGCACTCCGACAAAAATGAAGAGTGCAAACACGAGTAAAATAAGAGTCATCCATCTCAATAAATAATTGGATTTAGGACTGGCAAAAGTAGGAACTATTGGGACTACATTTTCTTCTTCTTTTTGCTCAATTTTCACCTGTTTTTCTTCTTCTTTTTTCACTCTCTTTTTTTCTTTCTTGATGATTTTTTCATCTTTCTTTTCAATGTCTTTATCTATAATAATAGGCTGAGCTTCTTCCTTTCTTTTCGGAGTGAGATAATCTAATCGATAAGTTACTCGATTATCCAATCTGGGGTAACTCATCAAAATTCTTGCGTTATTTCCATCTCTAATAAAATGGTCTCTTTTGCGGATGTAGTTTTTTTTACTTTCCCAACTCTCAATCGAATCTGATACGGGCAGAAAAACATTTGACTTCTCCCAGTTGTGATAATCTTGAAGTCGACAATGGGATTGATATACATAAAACTCATTGGTAACAACATCAAAAACCAAATCACCATGAGTGATATACTCTTCGTAATTTCTGTCGCAGCCTAACAATGAATCCTTGATATCAAAAAAACGCAGTGTCTTTTTCTTTCTATCCAATTTCACCAATGGATATTCATTTTTCTTAGTCAAAGCGTAATTCAATTTTATGGAAGAAACAGGAGTTCGATATCGAACGGGTGCCATGCCAGGACCAAAATTATTGTTTGCATCCATGAATAGAGTAGAACTTTTTCCACTGTGGCTTTTGTGGAAAATTTTCTTTGTTTGTGCTGATAAAGTTGACCCAAAAAGTAGAGTTGTAAAAAGTAAAATAAATTTCATAATGGTAGCTTTTGTTTGTCCTCTGTACACATTAATTTTAATAAAGTTCAAAACGGATTTAATATTTTTATAATTAATTACCTTTGCACCATGGTTTCAGTAAATAATTTATCGGTTTTTTTGGGTGGTAAGGATCTTTTTGATAATGTCTCGTACATGATTGATAAAAAAGATCGCATTGGTCTTGTGGGTAAAAACGGAGCAGGTAAATCTACAATGCTCAAAGTTATTACAGGCTCACAACCTGCTTCTGGAGGAAATGTTTCTATGCAAAAGGGAGTTTCTATTGGGTATTTACCTCAAGAAATGAAACACAATAATGACGCAAGAATTATTGACGAGGTGGAAAGTGCAAATTCCAAAATAACGAAAATCGAAGAAACGCTTGCAGACATAAATCATCAGCTAGAAACGAGAACAGATTACGAGAGTGATGAATACATGAAACTAATCGAAGATTTAAACGATCTTAATGAGCAGTTTACTCTTCATGGTGGTTTCAATATGAGAGAAAATATTGAGAAATTTCTGTTGGGACTTGGATTTGAATCTACTGATTTTGAAAGAAAAATGAGTGAGTTCAGTGGTGGATGGAAAATGAGAGTAGAATTATGTAAAATTCTTCTTGAAAATCCAGATGTTTTGCTGCTAGATGAGCCAACCAATCACCTTGATATTGAATCTATTCAATGGTTAGAGGATTTCTTAAAAAACTATCATGGAGCGATTATTCTTATTTCTCACGACAGGGCTTTTCTGGATTTTGTTACAAACAGAACCATTGAAATTAACGCAGGAAAAATCTACGATTATAAGTTTGCTTATTCTAAATACAAGGTAATTAGGGAGGAAGAATTAATTATTCAAAAATCGGCAGCCAAGAATCAAGAAAAGTACATCAAAGAAACCGAAGAACTGATTAATAAATTCAGAGCCAAAAAGAACAAAGCTGCTTTTGCTCAATCCCTGATCAAAAAGCTAGATAAGCTAGAAAAAGTAGAAGTAGATGAGC
>JBDMYC010000224.1:0-22114 GCA_039770535.1 Flavobacteriales bacterium | reverse complement strand
TGGACCTCTATCCTTTTGTTTTTAGTAATTAAAAAAGAAGGAGTGAAAATAATCTCGGCCGAATTGTAATCTATCACATAATCATTTTCTGCACCTCTCGTCAGCAAAATCCCATCTACAAAAACCTGTTCAGTTCCTGATAGCACCAAAATAAACAACTCATTATCAGCACCTACTAATTTGTAAGGACCTTGATTCCCTTCCACACCTTGAAAAAACTGGGTTTTGTATTTCCCTCTCGAAATAGAAACACCTGCGCTTGTTTGTAACCTATTGCTGTCCTTCATTTCAAAGGAATTTGAATAGAGCAGCCCTTTCGATTTTTTTTGGAATCTCAAATAATGAGAAGTCATATTGTTGGTAGTAAAATCTCCTGCAATCAATTTCCAATTGCTTTCGCTCAGCTGGATAAACACATTATCAAAATCCTGCAATTGTTGTGTATTTCCATCTGGCTGAATGGGAATATTGTCATCCGTGATAGATGCGAGCAACTCTATGTTGCCACTTATTTTTCCCGAAAGTTGTAGGTTGAAATTGGAATTTACACCCAAATCTTGCGCATTTCCTAGAGAGATGCCTCGAGACAAACTACCTGATTTATTCAAATTATCCAACCCAAACAGATCAAGTTCCTTCTTAGAACTACCATTGCTTTTGAATGGATTTTTGAAATCGAAAACAGGCTGAATAAGCGAAGTGTCTTTCTTGGAATAAGTTTTACTGAAATCGATAGAAAGTAGCACATATTCTAGTTGTAAAGTTACGGGTAATTTTCCTTTCCAAACTAGCGAAGAATTGATAGGATTTAACTCGAAGAGAGAGCTGGAAACAGACACAGAATCAATTAAAATCCTAAAAGAATTGGGAACCACTGACAAATTATCAAATTTTACAAAAGTGGTATCAAGAGCGATTGTTTTCGATACTTTTTGTCCCCAAGTATTAAAAACAAAAAACAGCAAAAGAAACACCAAGCCATATTTTCGCAAGTTCATCACTGTCAAAACTACGATTTACTTGAGTAATTGTTGTTTTGAGGGGTGTTTTTTTCGTGAAATGAGAAGAAAAGAGGCAATTGAAGTTTCAAGCAAACTATTTCCCTTGTCAACCTCTCCATCTGTCATTCCCGCAAACCTGCCTGTCGGCAGACAGGCAGGTTTGTGGGAATGACATTGCTTTTTTTTAAAAATAAAAACCGGTATAGCTCACTTTATAAACAATCAATTTTACATAACCCACAAAATAAAAAGCCGGTTGGCACGTAACTTTAAGTAAGTTTGTAGTTGTACGAATACATAAAAAAGAAAAATATGAGAATTTTAAGTTTACTGCTTGTTTTGTTCTGTTTTGGGCAATCTTTTTCGCAAAAAGTAAAACCCTATGAACTGGAAAAAACATACTGGGACAAGCGAAAAACTGTGGTGAGAAGTGTGGGCTATGTGAACAACAATCCCTACATGAGTTATTTTGGAACCAAAGAGGGCGAGTGGAAATTTTATCATAAAAATGGAAAACTGCAAGAGTTATCTTATTTCAATAGAGGAAAATACGTGAACGAATCGTTACAATATTACGAATCAGGAAAGTTGATGATAAAAGGGTTTTTCTATTTAGGAGAAAAGGACAGTGCTTATACTTCTTATTTCGAAACAGGAAATGTTGCCGAAGTAGGTAATTACAACAAAGGAACAAAAACAGGAACCTGGCAATATTGGTACGTAGATAGTTCGCTCAGAAAATTAGCAAAATATGACAGTCTTGGAAACGAAAAAGTAATTGGTTTTTGGGATAAAGAAAGAACCCAAACCGTAATTGACGGTAACGGAAAAATAGTAAGTTATTTTGGAAGTGGAAAGGTCAAAGAAATTTTCAACTACAAAGACAGTGTACTTCACGGAGATTTTGAATTGAAAAAAGCAAGCGGAAGAACCTTGATGAAAGGACAATATGCGAGCGGAACCAAAGATGGAAACTGGAAAGAGTATTACACGTTTTATGACCAGATAAAAAGCGAAAAAACATACGTAAAAGATAGTTTGACAGGAGGTTATAAATCTTATTTTGAGAATGGAAAATTGAATATTGAAGGAAAATACGACAACAATAAAAAAGCGGGAGATTGGAGATGGCTAGATAAAAATGGAGGAAAAGACATGGAGGGTCAGTTCATTAATAACGAGCAATCTGGCGAGTGGGCTTTTTATTATCCTTCGGGAAAAGTGAAAACAAAAGGAAGTTATTTGGAGGGAAAAAGGGACGGAGAATGGCTTTATAATTACAAGAATGGAAGAAAATTTAAACAAGGTTCTTATAAAAACAATGTAAAAGAAGGAATGTGGGAAGTGTGGTTTGAGAATAAAAAACTCTCCACAAAAGGATCTTTCGAAAACGGAAAAGAAGAAGGGTTTTGGGAGTCTTGGTATGAAAAAGGAAACAAAAAAGACGAGGGAAATTATGCAGCAGGATTGTTTGAAGGAAAATGGGTGGGTTGGTATCCGAATAAAAGAAAAAGATACGAAGGAACGTGGACCAATAACTTCAAAACAGGGAACTGGCAATATTGGCATTCAAACGGAATATTGAAAGAAGAAGGGAAGTATAAAATTGTTACAGAAAAGAGAAAAAAGCTGAAGATACAAGATGAAATCACCAAAAGTGTGAAACATGGAAAATGGACAATGTACAGTCAGAATGATGGTTCATTGATAAGTAAAGAGCAGTACAAAAACGGCAAGAAGCACGGCAAGTGGACATATTATTCCCCAGGCGGAGTGATGGTTTCATCCAGCATGAAGTACAAGAATGGTTTGTTGCACGGAGCCTACAAATCCTATGACCGAAGCGGAAAATTGATAAGCATAGTGAACTACAAGAAAAATGTAAAACACGGAACTATGGTCGTGTATGACGACAATGGAAATGTAGTAAAAAAAATCAAGTACAAAAACGGAATAAATGTGGAGAAGAAAGCTCCTACTTATGCTCCGATATAATAATCGCCTTATTTATATAACATTACGCTCTATCTGACTTCTTTTAATTTTTAGTATAATTGTGTAAAATAAATCACAGCCATGCCAATAAGAATCAGAAAAGATAAAAATGCCGACCAAGGTAACAACACCCCAAACCGACCAACAAACAATAATACTGGAGGAGGCGGTGGAGGCGGTTTAATTGCTTTTGCTCCTTTATTGATTGGTCTTTTCAAGAAAAAACCGAAACTTGCTTTGATTATTGCTGGAATAGGAGCTTTGTTATATTTTTCTGGTGCTCTTAACGGTTTTTTGGGAATAGAAGATATGAATCCGAACAGCCAAGATGAGAATAATCCTGTGGTTGTAGCACCCGAATTTAACAATTCTGCCTTTTCTACAGGAAGTGAATATGACGAAGAAAAATATGTAAACACAGAGATTTATGCTTCGCTTGCAGACAACAAGAAAAATCCAATGCCAAATAAAATGTCACTCTTGGAATATGCACCAAAAAGACTAAACCAAGGAAGTCAAGGTTCATGCGTGGGATGGGCAAGTTCGTATGCAGCAAGAACAATTCTTGAAGCAAGAGCAACAGGAAAACAACCGAATTCTGTGGCAATGAGCCCTTCGTTTTTGTACAATCAAATTGCACTTTCGGGATGCCAAGGAACTTACATAAGCGAATCAATGAAATCGCTACAAGTAGTTGGAGATTTACCTTTTTCACAATTTAGATATAACGAAAGAAGCTGTGATAAAAAACCTACGAATAGCGAAAAGCTATCGGCTAGAACCTATAAAATAAAAGGTTACAACAGATTGACTTATAACGGAGACAAACACAGGACAGATGTATTAGCAATAAAACAAAACCTAGCACAAGGAGCTCCAGTGGTAATTGGAATGATGGTGGGAGGAAGTTTTATGCAGGGAATGCAAGGAAAAGACGTTTGGAGACCAACAAGAGCAGATTACAACCAAAAAGGATTTGGAGGACACGCAATGTGTGTAATCGGATATGACGATTATAAGGCAGGAGGATCATTCGAAATCATGAATAGCTGGGGGCCAAGCTGGGGAAATAATGGAGTGGCTTGGGTTAGCTACAAAGATTTCGATTATTTCACCAAAGAAGCTTATGGTTTATACCCAATGGGAAATGCCAAAGATGCGCAGTTTGATCCAAATAAATTGGCAATGAGATTTGGATTGGTAAACAATGCAACAGGAAGAAATATTCCTTTTCAATTTGTGAATGGAATTACTTTCAAAACAAAATCACCCATAGCTGTAGGAACAGAATTCAAAATAGAATCTACAAACTCCATAGAGTGTTACACGTATGTATTTGGAGAAGAAACTGACGGAAGCAGCTACACTCTTTTCCCATACACAGCTAAGCATTCGCCTTATTGCGGAATCACAGGAACCCGATTATTTCCGAACGATCATTCGCTAGTTGCGGATGACAAAGGAAGTAAAGATCACATGGCAATTGTGGTTTCAAAAAAACCTTTTGATTACAATCAACTGAATGATTTAATTAATAAAGCATCAGGATCTTCTTACCAAGAAAAAGTACAAAGAGCAATTCAAGCACAGGCAATTCCAAATGTGAAGTTTAACAGTAATGGAGAAACGATTAACGCGAATGCCAATACGCAAGGGAAGAATATTATGGCGGTTGTGTTGGAGATTGAGAAGAGGTAGGAATTTATTAGATTAATTTTTATCGCGTGTCATTCTGAATTTATTTCAGAATCTCTATTCATTGAAATAATTTACGAGACTCCATTTTCATCAGTCAGGTTGAGCGGAGTCGAAACCCTTTTCATTGAAATATTTCCTGTGGGACTTCGACTCCGCTCAGTCGGACTGATGAAGAGGAAAAAGTCTAGAAATATTCTTTGTGAACCTTTGTGCTTCTTTGTGTAACTTTGTGAAGTAACTTTTCCACAGCAATTTGAGAACAACAGAGACCCTTTACCAAACCATTTCATTTCCTGACATTGAAAAAATCTCAGCCAATTATGAACAGCTGGTATTTCTCAATTCCAATGATGATAAGGCAATTTCTTATTTAGCTTTAGGAAAAAAAGCACAATTTAAACCCAATCAAAATCAAGTTTTTGATGGATTAAAAAGATTTGTGGACGAACATCAAGATTGGGTGTTTGGGTATCTGAGCTACGACCTGAAAAACGAAGTAGAACCTTCTTTATCTTCCAAAAACAAAGACCACTTAAATTTCCCCGAAGTACACTTTTTTGTGCCCGAAATTGTGATGGAAATAACGGTTGATTTTGCTAAAATTCATTTTGAAGAAAAATCGGAAAAGGACTTATTTATGTCGTTTTTGGGAGAAAAAAGTAAAAAAACGACTGAAAAGAGCGAAAAAGTAAACTTTAAGCAAAGAATGTCGAAAGACAATTACGAGCAAAGATTTGAAGCGATAAAAGACCACATTCAGCAAGGAGATATTTATGAAATGAATTTTTGTCACGAGTTTTATGCGGAGAATGCGGAGATAAATCCATTTGAGATTTATCAGAAATTAAATGAATTGACAAACGCTCCTTTTTCTACTTTTTATAAAAATAATGAGCAGTTTATCGTGTGCGGAAGTCCAGAGCGATACATCAAAAAAGAGGGGAATAAAATCATTACCCAACCCATAAAAGGAACTGCAAAAAGAGGAAAAACAAACGAAGAAGATGAAGCTATAAAATTGGAATTATCTCAAAATGAAAAAGAGAGAAGCGAGAACATTATGATTGTGGATTTGGTAAGAAACGATTTATCCAAAACTGCAAAAAAAAGGTCTGTAAAAGTAGAAGAATTGTGCAAAGTATATACGTTTGAAACTGTTCATCAAATGATTTCCACGGTTACTTCGGAGATCGAAAATACCACTCATCCAGTTGAGGTATTGAGAACGACTTTCCCAATGGGGAGTATGACGGGAGCGCCAAAAGTAGAAGCCATGAAAATAATCGAGGAGCTGGAAACTACCAAAAGGGGAGTTTATTCTGGATCGGTAGGTTATTTTAACCCCGAAGGAGATTTTGATTTTAATGTTATTATCCGAACTTTGTTGTACGATAAAGAAAGTAAGAATTTGAATTTTATGGTAGGTGGAGCAATAACAAGTAAAGCTACTGCTGAGTCAGAATATGAAGAGACATTGTTGAAGGCTGAAGCAATGATAAAGAGTGTTGAATGAGATTTATGACTTTTTGATGTAGGACGTAAGACTATAGAGAATATTACCAAAGCAAGAATAACTAACATTCCAAAATTTTCACCTCAATAATCCTAAAAAGATGAATAAAAAAACCTTAAATAGCGAATTAGACAGACTAACTGTTGAAGAATTTAAATCGGAAGAGAAAACTCCCTTGATTGTAATTTTGGATAATATACGCAGCCTCGCCAATATTGGTTCGGTCTTTAGAACTGGTGACGCTTTTAGGATTGAAAAAGTTTATTTGTGCGGATACACAGCTCAACCTCCAAACAAAGACATTGCCAAAACGGCATTGGGAGCAACCAAATCTGTGGACTGGGAACATAGAGAAGATATATTTGGATTGATGGACGAATTGCTTTCTGATAAAGTTGAGATTTATTCGATAGAACAAACTTCTGATTCAATCATGTTGAATAATTTTGAACCAAAAAAAGAATCGAAAACAGCAGTAATTTTTGGTAATGAAGTAAAAGGAGTACAACAAGAAGTAATTGACAAAAGCACAGGAGTTATTGAAATTCCACAAATTGGGACAAAACATTCATTGAATATTTCAGTTTCCAATGGAGTTGTTTTGTGGGATTTGTTCTCTAAACTGAGGAAGTAAATCTATAATTTCTCCTCTATACAGGGGATTAAGGGGTGTTTTTTTCATAACCCCTTTTTTATAAGTCATCCTGAATTTATTTCAGGATCCCGCAGAGAATAATTCACGTTAATATTTCAATGAATAAACATTCTGAATTTATTTCAGAATGACAAAGTAGGACTAATTCGATTTCCTTAAAACCATTTAAGGACAATTAACCTTTTAAATATTGCTAAATACTTAAGAAAATGATATTTTCGCTAACTACATTTAAAATCAACTAAACCTATGTCATATTTATTTACTTCAGAATCTGTTTCGGAAGGACATCCAGATAAAGTTTCGGATCAAATTTCGGACGCAATTATAGATAACTTTTTGGCTTTTGACCCAGACTCAAAAGTAGCTTGCGAAACTCTTGTAACTACTGGACAAGTTGTATTGGCAGGAGAGGTAAAAACTCAAACTTACCTTGACGTACAAAAAATTGCTAGAGATGTAATCAACAAGATTGGTTATACCAAAAGTGAATACATGTTTGACGGAAACTCCTGTGGAGTATTTTCTGCCATTCACGAGCAATCAGAAGACATTAACCAAGGAGTTGACAGAGCAAGCAAAGAAGAGCAAGGAGCTGGAGATCAAGGGATGATGTTTGGATATGCAACAGATGAGACTGAAAATTACATGCCATTGGCTTTGGAACTTTCTCACAGATTGTTGATTGAGTTAGCTGAATTAAGAAGAGAAAATAAAGACATAGATTATTTAAGACCAGATGCAAAATCTCAGGTAACAATTGAATATTCTGACGATAATGTACCACAAAGAATTGATGCGATTGTAGTTTCTACACAGCATGATGATTTTGTAAAAACAGGAAACAAAAAAGCGGATGACGATAAAATGTTGGCTAAAATAAAGTCTGACATTGTAAACATATTGATTCCAAGGGTAAAAGCTAAACTGCCAGCAAATATTCAAGCTTTGTTTACTGATGGAATTACTTACCACATTAACCCAACAGGAACTTTCGTAATTGGAGGGCCTCACGGAGATACAGGACTTACAGGAAGAAAAATTATTGTAGATACTTACGGAGGTAAAGGAGCACACGGAGGTGGAGCTTTTTCTGGAAAAGATCCTTCTAAAGTAGATAGATCTGGAGCTTACGCTACTCGTCACATTGCCAAAAACCTAGTTGCAGCAGGATTATGTAAAGAAGTATTGGTTCAAGTTTCTTACGCGATTGGTGTTGCAAAACCAACTTCTATTAACGTAGAAACTTACGGAACATCCAATGTGGATTTAACAGACGGAGAAATCTCTAAAAAAGTAGAAGAACTATTTGATATGAGACCTTATTTTATCGAACAAAGATTAAAATTAAGAACTCCTATTTATTCTGAAACGGCTGCTTACGGTCACATGGGAAGAACTCCAGAAGTAAAAACAGTAACATTTACTTCTCCAAGTGGTGAAAAAGTATCACAGGAAGTTGAGACGTTTACTTGGGAAAAATTAGATTACGTAGATAAAGTAAAGTCTGCTTTTGGATTGTAAAAAATGAAAACACTAATTTAAAAGCTGTCTTCGGATGGCTTTTTTTGTAAAAAATAAAAAATGGAAATTCCAGCAAAATATAATTCACAAGAAGTAGAAGATAAATGGTATGCCAATTGGCTAAAAAACGAGCATTTTAAATCTACTCCAGATGAGAGGGAAGCCTACACAATTGTAATTCCTCCGCCAAACGTAACGGGAGTATTGCACATGGGGCATATGCTGAACAATACGATTCAGGATGTATTGGTTCGTAGAGCTCGTTTGTTAGGAAAAAATGCATGTTGGGTTCCAGGAACGGATCATGCTTCTATTGCAACAGAGGCAAAAGTTGTGGCTAAGTTAAAGGAAGATGGTATTGATAAAAATGACTTGACTCGTGAAGAGTTTTTGGTTCATGCTTGGGAATGGACGCACAAACACGGAGGAATCATTTTGGAACAATTGAAAAAGCTTGGTGCTTCTTGCGATTGGGACAGAACTGCATTTACAATGGATGACGATTTATCAGAATCTGTGACCAAAACATTTGTTGATCTTCACCAAAAAGGATTGATTTACAGAGGTTACCGAATGGTAAACTGGGATCCATCTGCACAAACTACTTTGTCTGACGAAGAAGTAATTCACGTAGAAGAAGAAGGAAAATTATATTATTTAACTTATCAAATAGAAGGGTCGGAAGACACTTTGAGTATTGCAACTACGCGTCCAGAAACTATTTTTGGAGACACTGCAATTTGTATCAATCCAAATGACGAACGTTTTTCTCACCTTAAAGGAAAGAAAGCAATTGTACCCATTGTAGGAAGAGCGATTCCAATTATTGAAGACGACTATGTAGATATTGAATTTGGGACAGGTTGTTTGAAAATTACTCCTGCTCACGATCAAAATGATAAAGTGATTGGAGACAAACACAAGTTAGAAGTGATTGATATTTTTAATGATGACGCTTCGCTTAATTCTTTTGGGATGCATTACGAAGGGAAAGATAGGTTTGTAGTAAGAGAAGAAATTGTAAAAGAACTGAAATCAACCGGTTCTTTAGAAAAAATAGAAAACCACACTCATAAAGTAGGAACGAGTGAAAGAACAAAAGCTGTAATTGAGCCAAAAGTATCGGTTCAATGGTTTTTGAGTATGGAAAAGTTGGCAAAACCAGCTTTGGATCACGTAATGAATGACGACATTCAGTTTCACCCGGCTAAGTTCAAAAACTCTTACCGCAATTGGATGGAGAACGTGAGAGACTGGAATATTTCTCGTCAGTTGTGGTGGGGACACCAAATTCCTGCTTATTTCTACGGAGATGGAATGGAGGATTTTGTGGTTGCTGAAACTATTGAAAAAGCATTGCCATTAGCACAAGAAAAGACAGGAAATAAAGCTTTGACTGTTGCCGATTTAAGACAAGAAACAGATGCTTTGGACACTTGGTTTAGTTCTTGGCTGTGGCCAATGAGTGTATTTGACGGAATAAACAATCCTGATAACGAAGAAATAAATTATTACTACCCAACCAATGATTTGGTAACGGCTCCAGAAATTATGTTTTTCTGGGTCGCACGTATGATTATTGCGGGTTATGAATACCGTGATGGATTGCCTTTCAAAAATGTGTATTACACAGGAATTGTGAGAGACAAGCAAGGGCGAAAAATGAGTAAATCACTAGGAAACTCACCAGACCCAATTGAATTGATTCACAAATACGGAGCAGATGGTGTAAGAGTAGGAATGCTATTGAGTTCGCCTGCAGGAAATGATTTGCCATTTGATGAATCTCTGTGTGAAACAGGAAGAAACTTTACTACCAAAATTTGGAATGCCTTTAAGCTGACTCAAATGTGGGAAGTTGCAGAAATTGCACAACCCGATTCAAGTAAAATTGCGTTAGAATGGTTTGAAAATAAATTGAATAAAACGCTAGAAGACATCAATTCTTCTTACGATAAATTCCGTATTTCGGAAGCTTTGATGAGCACCTACAAATTGGTGTATGATGATTTTTGTGGATGGTTATTAGAAATGGTAAAACCAGCCTACCAACAACCAATCGATAAAACTACTTTTGAAAAATTGGTAGATTTATTCGAAAAAGTATTGGTGGTGATGCATCCATTTACTCCTTTCGTTTCGGAAGAAATTTGGCATTTATTGACCAAAAAAGGAGAAAATGAGACAATAAACTACGAAAAATGGCCAAAAATCACCAAAACTGACGAAAACCTACTTTCAGAGTTTGAAGTAGCTGCTGAGGTAATTTCGGGAATGAGAACCATCAGAAAAGAAAACAATTTAGCTCAGAAAAATGCGATTGAGTTGTTGGTTAAAAAAGGAGATAATTATACTTCTACTTTTGATTCTGTAATCCAGAAAATGGGGAACGTTTCTAGTTTTGAGTTTACTACAGAAAAACAAGAAAACTCTTTCTCTTTCATTGTAAAAGGAAATGAATTTTTCATCCCTTTTGGAGATACGATTGATGTAGAAGCCGAAAAAGCAAAGCTCGAAGAAGAGCTTAAATACACACAAGGTTTCTTGAATACAGTAATGAAAAAACTAAGTAACGAACGTTTTGTGGCAGGAGCACCCGAGCAAGTAGTTGCAAACGAAAAAGCAAAACAACAAGATGCAGAGCAGAAGATTGCTATTTTAGAAGAGAAGTTGAAGGGACTTAAGTAAGATTTTCGGATATTCAGATTTTTTTTATTCCTCTATCATTCCAAACTTGATTTAGAATCTAGTGTTTTAAAAAGCAGTTTTAAGTGCCTACTTATTCATCAGTCATCCTGAATTCATTTCAGGATCTAGCAAAGAATATTGCCCATTGTCATTCCCGACTCCGATCGGGAATCTTAACACGAGAATATTTCACGAGTTGGGCTTCGAGACATTTTTTCTTCGAAAAATCACTCAGCCCGCAGATTGTTCTGAACTGAACACTAAGTTCGACCGATAGGGAGGGAATCAGAAAAGCGAAGGGTTACTAAAAAAAACAACCATGAAAAAACAGCAGATTTTTATTTTTCCAGTTTTATTTTTCAATTAAAATATTCCGTTAAATAAGTTTTATCAAATAGCTGAAAACCTGATTTAGTTGCTAATTTTTTGTACTCCCCTAAATAGTTTTGTTTGATTGTGTTGTTGTGATTTAAATGAACTCCAATTAGGTAATAAAATAGTAAGTACTGATCTCCGTATAAGTCATCCATGATTTTATTGATAGGTAGATTTGCAAAAATAGTTTTTGCTCGTTTCACTTCTGCATTTTTTATACTGATTGCAACATCAATCAGATTAAAAATAAAACCGTCCAAATAACTATGAATATGAGAATAGTCAAAAATATCATCATGTGATTTGGTGAGAATTAAATCTAGTTTTGAAAACATTCTTCCAACCATTAAATGAAAAACAAATTCATGGATTAAATGTCTGTTTGTTTTATAGGAGGAAAAAAGCTGGGTGTACTCATCCCAAAACATCTCTGTTTTTTTTGAATCTTTGTTGAGGAAACTGGATAATACTTGAAACCCAGAATACCTACCTATTAAAACCTCTGGTAAATTTTTCAATCTCAATTCATCTATTTTTGGGACAGAATTAATAATTTTTGAATTGAGGTAATCTGTTAAATTGGTAATCAGAGAAAGAAATAATTTTTCTTCAAAATCTAAGCTGGTTTTTTTAATTAACTTCAATATCTTTCCATATTTGCCGTTTAGATTCATTGTATTTACATGAACATAGATACAGTAACTTTTGAAGTTTTTGTCCCTGATAAGTTCTTTCATTGCCGAATCAAATTGATCGGAAGGCAATTGATACAAAAAAAGAAGTGTGAGGTTAGCTACTTTGGAAGTATAATCACTTATTCTGCCATTTTCTATTATTAAGTTATTTCTTTTAGGATTAAATAGGTCAAAGACAACCTGCCAGTTTTTATTGTGTATACCGTTCTCGATTATATTCACTACAAAAAGTGTGGAATTGTATCCTTTATAATGTCGCTCTATCAATTTGAAATCTTCAAGCGTGAGTGAAGACTTAAATTTAAGGGAGTTAATTTTGATAGTATCAAACCATTGGTTATTTTCTGTTTTTTGTTTTGAATAGTCTAAAAAGGACTTATATTGAAGAAAACAAGCTAATTCATTCAATGTGTTTTTATTTGGTTTCCGTGCAGGGATTAACCCCCAAAACCTCCTGATTGTGCTGAGGCTTATAGTGCTATTGGCTTGCTCAGTCAATAATTGATGCAAGTCTTTTGCTTCGGTTGTTGACTTTATCTTAAAGCCAACAGCTCGTTCTACATCCTTTTTTAAGAGTTCAGAAATTTCTGACATTTTATTTTGTTTGTTCAAAGATAAAGATGAACTCGGTATGAACAAGACTTCTGTTTAATTTTAATTAAAATCGTATGAAAAACAGTAATAATATAAAAAAAATTATGAAAAAATTAAAACTTACTTTTATCACCTTGCTTATGGCTGTGGTTGGAAATATTACGGTAATGTCCCAAGTGAGATATATTTATCCTCAGAATGAAATTAATTCTGAAGTAAAAGCAATTATCTCCAAATTGGCCAAAGAGGAAAGAATAGAATATATAACACTTAATGATGCAGACTATTTTTATGATTTACAATTTGTGGGATATGAGAGAACAAAACTTAGTCAGTGGGACTTTGTTAGAGTTGATTTCCCTTCTTTGTATGCAATAGATACTACTAACTATGATAGGCTTCACAAAATGGAAATTGACAGGATTGAAAGGTTAAAAAGCGAAACAAAAAAAGAAAAAAGAGCCAGGATTAAAGAAGAAAAAAGAGTTGCAAAAAAAAACAAAAGAATAATCAAACATACAACTTTAGTTTATTCTAATTTGAAATTTTTTTATGATTCTGAAAAATATTTCATTCATCCAGATAATAAAGTTAATGGAATTATCGATTATGGAAAACACTTATACACACGTCTTAAAATTACTGATCCTGTAGTAAGAAAATTTAAGAATTCGAGCAATGATTTTTTTTATATTATTGAAGTCGCAAATCAAGATGATCCAAATAAATCATTTATAGGAGTTGTCTCTGAATTAGAGTTTTTAAAAAATAAATCAGAAAAAATAAATGTTTATAAAAGCAAGCAACAAATAATTTTAAAGAAAAACGCCACTCTAGTTAAACAAAAAAGTTCAACCTGGATGGATGGCAGATTTAGCGAATTATTTCCAAATGATGTAGTCTATATTTATAAACTATCTTATCTTAAAAAAGAGGAGCAAGATTCAATACTTCTTAATACAATAGCTTATTCAAATATACACCCTAAATTAATTAGTAGAAGTGATTTTCCAGTTATACCATATGACAATTATGGGGAGGTTGATTATTCTCTAAATGAGTTTGCTTTTTTCAAAGAAATAAATGTTTTTGAAGCCTCAATTAAAGAGTCAGTATTCGTAGACTCAGTATTTGAGAGGAGAAAACTATCTATAAATCCGCCAGAATATTGGAGAGAGTCTGTAAGTGAGCATCCTATTTTCGATTATGAAAAAAATGAAATGCTTGTAAGCGTTACAAATGGATTGAAATTTAATGAACATTATTTTAATCAAAAAATAAGTAATAGTACATCAATAGTATTGAAGACAAAGCCATATTTTATGGAATCTAACTTTGTAAAAGAGGAAATTAATCCCTTGAAAAGGGGTCGTGCAATATATGCGGAGGAAATTAAAAATCGTCCAGTAGTTAAAATAATTCTAAATGACTGTGAAATCTCGATTAAAAGTAGCGATAATGTTATTACTTTTTCTTATTTTGATAAAATACAGAAAATCACAAGGAAATTTGACACTAGGCTTGATAAGCTTAATTTTAATTTTGTCTCCATTGATTATTCACACTTCATTAATCCAAAGGGACTAGATTATCTTCCTGATTTCCAGTTAACAGAAGATTTATACAAATCGTCTATTTCAAGGTATTTAGTTAAAAGAGTAAAAGATTACACAGAATGGCATAGTCAAGAACTAGAATATGAAAAACAACAAATTGCTTTGGATAAGACAAAGAAAAAGCAGAAAGATTTATACGATAAAAAATACGGTAAGCGTTTTGTAGAAGCAGCTTCCACAGGAGACATTATAGTTGGTATGCACGAGGATTTACTTTCAATTGTTGTTTCAAAATTTTGGCGGATTTCTAATAGAAGTAATTGGAAGGGAGGTTACAGAATTTACTGTTATTCAATTTTTGATAGTTCTGCAAAACTTTGGGTAACCGTAAATAATAAAAAGGTTACTAATGTTTCGACCAACTAAATGGGTTCTGTCACATTAATTATTTTTCAAATGTTTTTCAATAGAATTACACTTTCTTCAAAAAGGTAAATCACTAATAAACATTGGTGTAGACTTTTCAATTTTTATCAAAAATTATTAGGTTTTAGTTTAATGCGACAGAACCGTTTTTTTCAATTAATAAGTCTTCAAAAGATATGGGCTTAATATGGGCAGATTTAAATTTTATTAATTATTACTTTTGGAAATAAATAAATATACTTTGGCTTTTTTGCAGACAAATTGTGTCGAAAAATACTAATTATAAAACAAAAAAACACGAACAAACAAAAAATTAGACGGTCTGAGAAATCCAGAGGCTGACCACCTAATGTGACAGAAAATTAAATTAAAAAAGTGGAGATCAAAACCCATAAAAAAATAGGCCGAGATAGGAAAAGCCTTATGAGTAGTAAACTATAAAAAAACATAAAATGAATACGAAAAAAATAAACACTTATGCATTGGGATTAATAATTGCAGTTTTCATTACTGCTTGCGGTAGTTCTGGGAATGGCAGTAATGGGGACCAGATTACAACTGAAATTCCAGTAGAATTATCTGATAACCAAAAAATTAAAGAGTACTTTGAATCCCTTGAATTAGTAATTGCTGAATATGTTGCTATGATTGAAAAAATCACAATCACTGGGCGAAACGCAGAGAATAAGGGTGAAGAACCTAATATTTCTGACGCTTTCGGGATGTTAACAGACGTAGCGTCTTCTGCAATTAAAATGGAACCATTACTCGAAAAGATGGACCAACTTGAAAAAGATGCAGAATTGATTAAAGAGGATTTGACTCAAGAGGAAGTTGAAGCTTTTTCTCAAACTTATTTGAAAATTATGAAACGATTTTACGAAATGGGTAAGAAACTAGAAGAACATCAATAAATGAAATCTTTGCTTATTAATCAGAAATTGTGATGTGAAAATGGATAATAATCTTTTTACTATAAAAATATTTTTGCTAATAGAGGCAAATTTTTCAAGATTCAGATTTTTAAAATATAAAACACAAAATATAACATAAACAACAAAAAAACTAATATTATGATTTACTTATATGCCATACTTTTAATGATTTCAGGTTTTCTTATTGCTTGGTTTGGACAGAAGCATTATGGTCCCACTTTAGCAATTACCAATCTATTCACCTCTCTGCTATTCTATCTAATTGCAAATGCAGATTCTGGATATCCATATTTTGGGATTTTTCTCTTAATAACAGCTTCCATTACCCTAGGGATTTGGTTTTTCTCAAAGTTTTTTACGTATCTACTTGTCTGGGAGGTTTTAGTTGTTGTTCTAATCATTTTAATGACTAAAATCACTGATGAAAAGAGCGGATTAATAGTACTGGCTATTTTCGTTGTCCCTGCTGTGATTGTTTATTTTACTCGAAAAATAATTATCAATTTAACCATTGGATTGATTAGCGGTCTAAATGTTGCAATTGGATTGTTAGTGATAATTTTGATGGAAAAATTTAAGACAGGTGCGATATTTATGGAGCAGCCTACCTATATGTTGGTAATACTTTTATTATTTTTAGTTGGAGGAGTCTATTTCCAATTCTCACCATTTGCCAATAAGGAAGTATCAGCCAAAGAAGAAGAACAATTACCGTAATTTTTGGTTCTGTCGCATTAAACTAAAACCTAATAATTTTTGTCGTTTTTAATTAAAATTAAAAAATATAAAGTACTTTTTAATAGTGTTTTAATTTTTTAAAGGAAGTGCAATCCTAGTAAAAAACGTTTGAAAATAATTAATGCGACAGAACCCTATACTGGCTCTGTTGATTTGCAAAGGTTATCTGTTAAAAGCATAGTACTTTGTTCTCCACTTTTGGAATATCTATTGAAGTCATCCAGCCTGGGTTGTTTATTACAAAATTAGTGTAGTAAAAGAAAAGGGACAAAATGTAAATTTTAATGGCTGTGGTATGTATGGAGATACATTGTTTTTTTATGATATATCAGGAAATTTAGCAAGTACAAGATTTTACGAAAACTACAAACCTTATGAAGATGCAAGTTGCCATGAAACAATAACAAACATTTCCATAAAAGAATATTACCCTAGTGGAAAATTAAAAGCAACTAAACAAATAGAAACTTGTTACCAATGCGAAGAGACAAGGGTTAGAGCATGGATGTATTATAGTGAAACGGGTGAGTTAGATTCTACAAAGATTTATACTACCTAACCCAAAGGATAAAAAGCATCCTCAATGTGATTTATCTTGTATGGAGAAAGCGTAATTGCAACAATATCAAAACGGATGTCTAGTTCAATCTACTTTTCAAGAACTCCGAAATGTAAACTTTACTGTAACAAAAGTCACTATAACTTTCATTTTTTTAAACGAAATTTGAAGTATAGTTTTTGATTAAGATTTTTAAGCAAATGGAAATATTAGTAAAACAATAATTATTGATAATAGGAGTAATCCTTGGTGCAATTGCCGGTTACTCTTATTACCATTGTGTCGGTTGTGCTAGTGGAAGTTGCAGCATCACATCAAAACCACTCAATAGCACCTTATATGGTGCATTTTTGGGAGAACTAGCTTTAAGTAGTTTTAAAAAAGAAAAATTCAGGAAAAATGAAAATTGAAAGTATAGCAATTGCCAACTTAAGTTGTGGAGGATGTGTTAACACTATCACAAAAAAACTCACTAAACTCAGTGGGGTTGAAAACGTAAAAGTTGATTTGGAATCTAGTGTTGTTGAAGTAGAAATAAATGAGGAGACGGAAAGAGAAAACATAACTAACCTACTTTTATCAATTGGCTACCCGGAAGCTACCGAAAAAAATGGACTTCTGACCCAAATAAAAAGTGTTACTAGTTGCCTTACTGGCAGAATGATTCACTAATTAAACTTATTCCTCATGAAAAAATCTACTCTTATTCTCTCTACAATAAGTTTTTTTGGCTTGACATTTCTATTAAACTGCTCGGAGACTTCAACCAAAGAAAAACAAGAAGCGATTCCGTTACAGAAAGAAGAGGTAAAAGCATTGGCTTTGTTACAAAGTAATTGTTTTAGTTGCCACAACCCCGAAATGGGAGAATCTCGTATTGCTCCTCCAATGTTTAAAATAAGAGATCATTACTATGACGAGGAAACAACAAGAGACGAGTTTGTTTCAAACATCTTTCATTTTGTAAACAGTCCAACTGAGGAAAATTCCATAATGCCTGGAGCAGTTCGTAATTTTGGGCTGATGCCAAAACTGAGCTTCAAGGAAAGTGATTTAAAACTAATGGCTGGTTACCTTTATGATCATGACATGGAATCGGAAGATTGGTATGCACAATGGGAGTTTTTTAAAACTATGGAACCATTGCCCGAAGAAGAATTGAGTTTTGCGGATAAAGGTTTGAATATGGTGAATGGAACCAAATCAACCTTGGGAAAAAACCTGATGGCAGCCGTTAAGGAATTAGGCCCAGCAGGAGCCGTGGAATTTTGTAACATCCAAGCAATTCCTATTACGGATAGCATGTCTCAATTGTATAACGCTCACATTAAACGAGTAACCGACAAACCAAGAAACCCCAATAATCAAGCGAATGAAGAGGAAATAGCTTTCATCAATCAGTTGAAAGAAGATAAAGCAAACGGCATTAAAACCGCTCCAAAAGTTACGCAGTCTAACGGCAAAAAACTAGGCTATTACGCCATAGAAACAAACACCATGTGCAACAAATGCCACGGAGAAAAAGAATCACAAATTTCAAGTGATACTTACCGAAAAATAGTCAAACTATATCCAGAAGACAAAGCTATAGATTATAAAGAAAATGAAATCAGAGGGATTTGGGTGGTAGAAATACCTGAATAAATCCACTAAACCAAAGGATAAAAAGCGTCCTCAATGTGATTCAATCGAAAGGGAGAAAGTGTAATGGCAACAATATCAAAACGGATATCTAGGTCAATATCGTTTTCTTGAATGTAGAAATTTGCACCAAGAGTAATTTGTTTTTGTTTACTTCGAGTAACCGACAATTCTGGGTCTTGAAAAAATGCGGTAGTTCTCGTTTTTACTTCCACAAAAGCAATCGTTTTATCTTTTTGAGCTATGATGTCAATCTCCGATTTTTTGTATCTAAAATTACGCGCAATTATGGTGTAACCACTTTTTATCAAATGCAAAGCAGCCATTTCTTCCCCTTCTTTTCCAGTTTCGTTATGTTGAGCCATGATTTAGATTTTCGGATTTTTAGATATTCAGATACTCTTACTTACAAGATAGTGATAAAATAAAAAACCAATTAAAAGAGCTTGCTCCTTTAATTGGTTTTAAAGTCTGAACATCCGAGAATCCGAATGTCTGAAAATCTAGCTTTAGCTATTCATCAACTCTTCAATCTCCTCCGCTTCCAAAGGAATATTTTTCATCAAATTAAGTGGAGCACCAGATTTTTGAATCACATAGTCATCTTCCAACCTTATTCCAAGGCTTTCTTCTGGGATGTAAATTCCTGGCTCAATTGTAAAAGCATTTCCAGCCTGAATTGGCTCATGCCATAATCCAACATCATGCGTATCTAACCCAATAAAGTGAGAAGTTCCGTGCATAAAGTACTTTTTGTAAGCAGGCCAATCTGGGTTTTGGTTTTTAATGTCTGTTTGGTCAATTAACTTAAGTTTAAGCAATTGTTCTTCCATTAATTTACCAACTTCAGTATGATATTCATGTAAATTTACGCCTGGCGTCAACAATTTTTCACATTCTTTTTTCACGTGTAATACCGAGTTGTAAACGGCTTTTTGTCTTTCGGTAAACTTTCCATTTACAGGTACACATCTCGTCATGTCACTTGCATAATTGGCATATTCTGCACCAAAATCCATCAGGATAACTTCGCCATCTTTGCACTCCACATTGTTTTCAATATAGTGCAACACACAAGCGTTATATCCCGAACCAATAATTGGAGTGTAAGCAAAACCTTTTGAACGGTTATTCAAAAACTCGTGCATCAGTTCAGCTTCAATGTTATATTCCATTACGCCTGGTTTTATAAAAGGTAGAATCCTTCTAAAACCCTTTTCAGTAATGTTACAAGCCTCTTGCATTAAGTCAACTTCTATTTGATGTTTCACAGAACGTACTCTGTGCATAATTGGAGCAGACTGCAAATAAGTCATTGCAGGATATTCACACATCATCCAAGAAATAAAACGGTCTTCGCGCGTTTCCATTTCTGTATTTGCACGAGTGTGCATGTTTTTGTTGATGTAGATATTTTCAGCCTCAGCCACCAATGTTTTAAGCACTTTTTTAAAATCGGGCAACCAATAAACTGTTCTTATTCCCGAAGTTTCAAAAGCCGATTCTTTGGTCAATTTTTCTCCTTCCCAGATTTTAATTGTCTCCGAGGTTTCTTTCAAAAACAAGATTTCTCTGTGCTTTTCTTGGCTCGCATCTGGGAACAAAACCAAAATACTTTCTTCTTGATCTACACCCGAAAGAGCTAAAATATCTCTATGTTGCACAAACGGAACCGTGCTATCTGCCGAAGTAGAAAAAATATCGTTACTATTAAAAATAGCAATCGAATTCGATTTCATTTGTTTGGTAAATTCACTTCTTTGGTGAATGTATAAGTCTTTGTTTATTCTGTGGTATTTCATAGTGTTTACTTAGTCGTTTGCATTTGTTTTACTTGCTTCAATTGCACTTTTTTAGGAATAAACGGAAGCATAAAATTCATTACTTTTTGTGCGAAAGTCAATCCAGAAATGACATCTAATTTTCCAGAAATCATCCCATTGTAACCATCCTCCGCAACTTTTCTTGCGCTCGCAGTTTTATCAAACATTACTGTTTTGTCCATTCCCGATACTTTTCCAAAATCAGTTTCGGTAGCTCCTGGCATTAAGTTGGTTACGGTAATTCCAGTTCCTTTCAATTCTTCTGAAATCGCATTGGAAAAAGAAGTTACATAAGCTTTGGTAGCAAAATAAACCGCTTGTAAAGGCCCAGGAAGTAAACTTGCTGTGGAAGAAACGTTCAATATTTTTCCTGAGTTTTTTTTGGTGAAATCTTGTAAAAAATAATGAGTCAATTCTGTCAACACCTCCACATTGAGTTGAATCATTGCCATGTCTTCTTTGATGTCTCTTTCGTGGAAATTACCAATTCCTCCAAACCCAGCATTATTAATCAAATAATCTACTTCCAATCCAGAATTTTTAACCGTATCGTATAGTTCATTAGCAGCATTTGGTTTGTTCAAATCTTTTACGATTACAGTAGCTTTTATGCCATGTTTTTGCTCCAGTTCTTCTTTCAAAGTGTTTAATTTCCCTTCGCTACGGGCGACCAAAATTAAATCTCCTTTTTTTTCTGCGTGAATAATGGCAAATTCTTTCCCAATTCCTCCACTTGCTCCTGTTATTAATGCTGTTTTAGCCATTTTTAGTTTTAAATTATTTTGATAAATAAAGGTAATGAATTTGGGAGTTTATTGCTAATTTGGTTTTCCAATCTTGTACAGAAACCCCATAAAACAGTGTAATTCTCGTTTTAAGATTCCCGCCTTCGCGGGAATGACAATGAAAGAAAGTATTTTATCAACTTGAAAGTCGTAAATTAGAGTCCTAAAACCAACTAAATGAAATCAACTCTCACTCTTTTACTCTCAGTAATCACAGTTTTTTCTTTTTCACAAATAAGAATCAATAGCGAATCTCAAGAAAACATAAATAGATTAATTTCCCAATCCAAAGAGAAAACGGAATTAGAGTTAAAAGTTAATAATCCACTATTACCGATTTACAAAGTAAATGGAGAATTATGTTTATCCACATTAGCAAAAGTAAACAGTAATTTTTCTGAGAATGATTTGAACGACAAAGCATTCATTGGAAGTCAAGTAGCAGATATTATTACATTGAAAATTCCTTTAAAAAACCTTAATGAAATAAACAACTTCAACAATATCATTTTACTGAATGTTGCTGAAAGAATCCAGCCTCACAACCACAAAATGACCGCAGATGTGAGAGCAGATAGCGTTTGGGCAGGACATGGATTGCCACAAAGTTACACAGGAAAAAATGTCCTAATTGGAATCACAGATTGGGGTTTTGATTATGACCATCCCATGTTTATGGATACTACTTTAACAAGTTCAAGAGTGCGAGCAGCTTGGGATCATTTCAAACATCAAGGTAATGTGCCAGCTGGATTTGGTTACGGAGTAGAATACGTTACGCCCACAGAATTAGATAATGCAAACAGTGACACAGCCGGAGATTATTACGATTATGCTACTCATGGAAATCACGTAGCTGGAATTGCAGCAGGAAGTGGAGGAGGAACAAAGCACAGAGGAGTTGCTTTTGAGG
>JBDMYC010000223.1:0-7172 GCA_039770535.1 Flavobacteriales bacterium | reverse complement strand
TCTTTGTTTCCTCCAATGATGAGAGGTATGTTTTTTAATGAACTATTTACCAATCTTTCGCATTCAATGAAATAATCCATCATATCTAAATATACTATCGCCCTTTCCATAATTTCGTTATTTGCCAACTCACACTTTTTTCCATTGTCCTTTTTTTGAGTAAAAAAACAGACGGAAATAAGTCTCTGTTTCATGTTTTCAAAATAACGAATAATTATATCAATTAGTTTTATTATATTTGATATAAATTATATCAATATGTCAACACTAAGCGAAAATCTAAAACGCCTGAGAGCAAAAGAAACCTTGAGCCAGCAAGCCATTGCAGACATTCTTACTATTACTCGTGGAGCCTATCAAAAATACGAAGAAGGCAAGTCGGAACCGCCTCACAGCACGCTCATTAAGCTCTCTAATTACTATAGCATCACGATTGATATCTTGTTGCAAATAGACTTGAGAAAAACCAATCCCGAAGATTTGATGAAGCTCAATAATAGGATGTTGTTTCCTGTGATGACTTCCAAAAAAGAAAAACAACCAATAGAGCTTATTTCCAAATCGGCACAAGCAGGTTATGCTTTGGGTTATGGCGATCCAGAATTCATTCAGTCGCTCAAGACTATGTCGTTACCGTTTTTGGGAGTAGGGAAATTCCGGGCATTTCCCATAGCTGGAGACAGTATGTTGCCCAATGTGAAAGACGGATCGTACGTGATAGGGGAGTATGTGGAACATTTGACCCAGGTGAAAAACGGAAAAACCTACATTGTACTCACCAAAGATGACGGAATTGTGTACAAACGAGTGAATCAAGGAGTGCGTTCCATAGAGCTGATTTCGGATAATAAATATTACGATCCTTACACAGTTTCACTCCACGAAATCATAGAGTTGTGGGAATTCAAAGCCGCCATAAATGTAGAAGATTCACAACCCGAAGAAGTGACAAATGAACAAATTCTGGAGACTATTATGAGTATGAAAGGAGGGATGGGGAGGTGAGAAAGTTTTTTTAGTAAAATAACTAGATAAAATTCTTATTTTTATAAATAGAAACCAACTTTATGAAAAACACTTTCTTTGTCATTCTATTATTCTCTTTTTTTACAAATTGCAAAGAGGAGAAAAAGTTAATCTCAAATGTGAATTCTAACTTGTCTGTGAGCAATATAGAAACTTCTTTGTTCGATATTAATTGCAATAAAGACACGATTATAATAGGAGAGAAGGGAACTAGAATTACTCTCACAGAAAATACTTTTGTAAACTCAACAGGAGAGTTGATTTCTGGAAATATTCAATTAGAATTAAAAGAATGCTTAGTTATTGAGGACATAGTTTTAGCAAATTTACACACAGTAAGTGATGGTGAGATACTAGAAAGTGGCGGAATGATTTATTTAAATGCAACTCAAAATGGAGAAAATCTGGAGATTGCAACTGATAAACAAATAGGAATAGAAGTGCTATCAGACAGTTCGTTACAAGGAATGTCATATTACGAAGGAGAGATACTAGCGGACAGTACATTAAATTGGAAAAACCCTGTAAAAATCAACTCAAATATTCCAAAAGAAATTACTGAAACCGTTACTGATAGTGTAAAAAGAAGTGAAATTTCTGGAAAAAACACATTGAAGCATAATATAGCTTATTCCATTCAAGAATTTGGCGATTCAAATTGGATAGAGGAAGTTCCGAAAAAATTAAAAGACAAAATTGGACAAACTATTTGGAGAGAAATATCTACCATCTCAAAAGATTCAATGGTTATAATTGATGGGTACCACATAAATCTCTATAAACTAGATACTTTTAACTACTGGAACGAGTATACCTACGAAGATATTTGGGTGCCAATAGAATCTGTAAATACGTACTTAGAAGATCCAAATACAAATTATATATTTTCTGTAAAGAAATTGGGTTGGGCTAATATTGATAGATTATACCAAGATGAAAGAACAAAGAAAGTAGAATTTATTACTGAAGTTCAAGATTATGTTAAATTCGATAAAATCTTTATCAGTATGATATTTAAAGACAAAAATATTTTTCTACCTGGATATCAAAGAATGGACAAAACATTTGGATTTTCTCATGGAGATTTTGAAGACATGAATTTGCCAATAGGAGAAACTGTTCAAATATTAGCGACAAGTAACCAAGATGGTGAAAGTTTTTACTCTTTAGAATCTGCAGTAATAGATGAAAGAACAACTGTCAAGCTGAATATGACAAGGATCAATAAGAACGAACTTAAACAGGTATTAATGGATAAACTATAAGCACAAGTTATTTTGTCTTATAATTTATATTATGTTAAATTGTTTGTTTCAACAAACCACTATCACAACATATTAAGGATTCACTAAAATTCCCCTATTCGACAAATTGTACAGAACAAAACGAAATACGCCAGTATTTAAAACTAGAAATTTCATAACTCAGAACAAACTATCATTTTCTGCCATTAGACAATTACCTCGAGTACCAAAAAATAAAGTTCTACAAGAATACAATCAAGCAAAAAATTGAGTATTCGATCAATTATCCAACTCACAAAATAATACGCGAGTATTTAGAATTCGCACAAATCAAAATTCTATAAAAAGTTTCCTACACGAAATATTGGGCACAAAAAAAACCTCTGAGTTAACTCAGAGGTTTTGGAAATTGAAAGTTAATACTTCCTATTTCATTATTTTATCGTTCTGCAAGGTCAATCTGTAAAAGTTATTCAAAATTCTTTTGATTGCTGCCTCCTGCTCTACTTCGTAAGTTGCCAAAACGAATGGCAATACTTCATTGATGTATGCAGTCATTTCTGCTTTTGCTTTGTCGTACTTTGCAGTTTCGTTAATGTCAATTTCATTGACTGCCGAGTTCATTTCTGCAACAACATTGTTATAAACCACACTCATGTTAAATTTAGAGTTGTAATCTTTTGGATTGATTTCCAATGCTTTCTTGTAGGAATTTATTGCATCTTCATACATTTCCATTTCATTGTAGGTAATTCCTGCAGCATATTGCAAAGCGTAGTTATTTGGGTCTTTTGCTAGTGCTTTTTCCAATTCTATCTTTGCTTCTGCTGGCTTTTTAGCAGATAATAGTTTCTTTACTTTATCCAAAATTACATTCGCATTGTCAGGAAATTTAGTTTTTGCCATTTCCATCACCTTATCACTTTCTGCTTGTTTTCCTGATTTTGTGTAGGCTTCGGCAAGATTCAAATATAAGTCTGCTCCTCCGTATTCTATTGCTCTACTCATTTCATAGTACTTGATAGCATTGTCATAATCTTTCAATACATCAGCAGCTCTTCCTGTGTAATACAGTCCTGCACTATCCACATATCCTAGAATTTTTGCGTAGTCTTGAGAAGCTTCAAAATTTTCGAATGCCACCTTGAACTCTTTTTCATTGTATGACTTTGATGCTTTATTTCTTGTTGCATCATACATAGGAACAGCCAGTCTTTTCAAATCACTTCTGAACTTTCCTTTTGTATCCAGTTTGTTGGTCATCATCATTGCTTTCTTCACCTCTGCAGCCACATCTGTGTTTTTCTTGATTTCTGCTGCAGCCTCAGATTTTGACCCTACTAATCCTGCGTAGATATTTGCTCTCCACATCCAAGTCTTTGCCTGGTCTTTGGTGTCTTCGTGCGTAGTTGCTTTATCTATGTATGTCTTTGCTTTTACAAAATTAGGTTTTCTTGCCTTCGCGATCATAATCGCACTGGTTACATTTTTCTTTTGTGCTAAACCTGCTGTTGATGCTGTTGCAAGTAGCGTTAGAACTAATAAATTCTTTTTCATTTTATGTCTTTTAATTATAGTTAATAGTTAGATGCAATAATTTCTATTTTGCATAAATACATTTCCAATTACTTTGCCAAACCTATCTTTTTAGAAAAATTAAGAAAGATTTAACATCTGTAACAGTCCATAAATGTAAGGATGTTATCGAAAATGTGCAAGATTTACAAAGCCAAGATTACTGATTTTATTTCTAGTTATTGGTAATGATTAAAAAGAAAGTGAGTTATGCCCATACTTCTTGTTGTGTTTTTATTCTAAAAGCTACTACTGGAGTGAGAAAAACACTAAAAATAACTTCTTTATTCTATATTTTCTTTCTTTTTTAATCTCAAGCCAGATTAGTTTTAAATAAAATACATTTTTTTCTTTTCATTAATATAAATTTGCTTAGCTTTGAGGAAATTAAACAAACATATGCTAGTAATAAAGGTAAAAGACGGAGAAAATATTGAGAGAGCGCTCAAAAGATATAAGAACAAACACAGAAGAGTTCAAATTACAAGAGAATTGAGAGCAAGAAAAAACTACGTAAAACCAACTACGCACAATAGATTTGTGAAGCTTAAAGCTGAATACATCAATGCAAAAAGATTGAAAGAAGAAATCTAGATTTCTTCTTACTTAGTAACTAAACCTTTTATTCTGATTTTTCAGAGTGAAAGGTTTTTTTAGTACCCAATATTTTTTGATCTAAAATTTTACAAATAAAAAATGCCTTTTCATTAATATGAAAAGGCATTTTACTTGTTCCTGCCCGCAGGCAGATTATCTTACTGTTTAATTGTTTGAATTCTCCAAACTGTGAGGTCTAGATTTATTCTTCAGAATCGTCTACTTCTGCATCTTGAGGAGTATCTGATAAATCTACTACTTCATCTGCCATGTCATCTTCATCATCTCCACCTCCAGCAATTTTGGCTACTGCAGCAATTCCGTCTTTTCCTTTCAGGTTAATTAGCCTCACACCTTGTGTTGCTCTTCCCATAACTCTCAATCCAGAAACTTTTAGTCTTATCGCAATTCCAGATTTATTAATAATCATCAAATCATCTTCGTCCGATACGTTTTTCAATGAGATTAATTCACCTGTCTTTTCTGTGATGTTAATTGTCTTAACTCCCTTTCCTCCTCTTTTGGTAATTCTGTAGTCACCAACTTGAGAACGTTTCCCGTATCCGTTTTCAGAAACAACCATGATGTTAGCTTCCTCATTTTCTACCGCAATCATTCCCACAACTTCGTCTGTCAGTTCGTTAGTCAATCTGATTCCTCTTACTCCAGAAGCAGTTCTTCCCATTGATCTCACGTCTTTTTCGTTAAATCGAATTGCTTTTCCTGATTTAAGAGCCATCATGATTTCGCTTTCACCATTTGTGATTTTAGCTTCCATCAACTGGTCTCCCTCACGGATAGTAATTGCATTAATTCCGTTTGTTCTTGGTCTAGAATAAGATTCAAGAGAGGTCTTTTTAATAACACCTTTCTTAGTACACATTACAATAAAGTTGTTTTTGATGTATTCTTCATCTTTCAAATCTCCCGTATTGATGTATGCCATTACCTTATCATCCGATTCAATATTAATCAAGTTTTGAATAGCTCTACCCTTCGTTATTTTTCCTCCTTCCGGAATTTCAAACACTCTCATCCAGAAACATTTCCCCTTTTCGGTAAATATCAATAGGTAATTGTGGTTGGTAGCAACAAATAGTTCTTGAATAAAATCTTTATCTCTCGTGGTAGAACCTTTACTTCCTACTCCTCCTCTATTCTGAACTCTGTATTCTGATAATTCTGTACGTTTGATGTAACCCGCATGAGAAATTGTTACTACCACTTCTTTGTCTGGAATTAAATCTTCAATTCTCATTTCATTGGCAGAATATTCAATAACAGATCTTCTTTCATCTCCGTATTTTTCTCTCACGTAAGCCAACTCTTCCTTAATAATAGACATTCTTCTGTCTTCGTTATCAAGAATATCTTTCAAGTCTGCAATAGTTGCCATCAAAGCATCATATTCTGCTCTCAATTTATCTTGTTCCAGTCCTGTCAATTGTCTCAATCTCATTTCAACAATTGCTCTCGACTGAATATCTGACAATTTAAAGGTAGAAATTAATTTTTCTCTCGCTTCATCTGGAGATTTAGAACCTCTAATCAATTTGATTACTTCATCAATATTATCCGAAGCAATGATTAATCCTTCCAGAATGTGGGCTCTTTCTTCTGCCTTTCTTAATTCAAATTTCGTTCTTCTTACGATTACTTCGTGTCTGTGTTCCACGAAATAATGAATCAGTTGTTTCAGGTTCAATAATTGTGGCCTTCCGTCAACTAAACAGATGTTATTTACTGAAAATGAAGTTTGTAAAGAAGTGTATTTAAATAATTTGTTTAATACTACGTTAGGAATTGCGTCTCTTTTTATTTCATACACAATTCGCATCCCGTTTCTATCACTTTCATCTCTGATGTCAGATATTCCAGTAATTTTTTCATCATTAACAAGATCAGCTGTCTTCTTAATCATTTCTCCTTTGTTCACTTGGTAAGGAATTTCAGTCACAATGATTGCTTCTTTCCCTTCTCTAATTTCTTCAAAGCTAGCTTTTGCTCTCATTACCACTCTACCTCTTCCAGTTTCAAAAGCTTGTTTCACTCCTTCGTATCCGTAAATGATTCCACCTGTTGGGAAATCGGGGGCTTTTACGTGTTCTATTAGTTCTGAAATCTCAATGTCTCTGTTGTCAATGTATGCAATTGTTGCATCCACAACTTCGGTTAAGTTGTGTGGCGCCATGTTAGTAGCCATTCCTACTGCAATTCCACTTCCTCCGTTTACTAATAACCCTGGTATTTTTGTTGGTAGCACTCTTGGCTCCATCAAAGAATCATCAAAGTTTGGCGAGAAATCTACCGTTTCTTTGTCTATATCTCCAAGCATTTCTTCCGCAATCTTTCTCAATCTTGCTTCCGTATACCTCATTGCTGCAGGATTATCTCCATCAATAGACCCGAAGTTACCTTGTCCGTCTACCAAAGGATATCTCAATGACCAATCTTGCGCCATACGCACCATTGCGTCATATACAGAAGTATCTCCGTGTGGGTGATACTTTCCTAATACTTCCCCAACAATTCTAGCTGACTTTTTGTGCGCCTTACTGGAAGTCACACCTAAATCCAACATTCCGTATAACACTCTTCTGTGAACGGGTTTAAGTCCGTCTCTTACATCAGGTAGTGCTCTCGAAACTATTACCGACATTGAATAATCAATGTAGGCCGATTTCATTTCATCCTCTATATTTATTTGTATTATTCTTCCTCCAGCCATTT
>JBDMYC010000222.1:0-11491 GCA_039770535.1 Flavobacteriales bacterium | reverse complement strand
ATATCCAGTTCATTACTTCTTATGTTCCCAATGCATTTACACCAAATAAGGATGGGCTGAACGAAGTATTTATGCCAGTTGTATCTGGTCATAATCCCGAGAAATATGAATTTACTGTTTACAACAAGTGGGGCGAAATGATTTTCAGGTCTAAATCCAATACAGAAGGTTGGGATGGAACCTTTAACGGGATAGAATCACCAAATGGAATCTACGTTTGGACACTTGTTACAAGTTCAAAAGTAGGAACTGAAAGCTTTGTTGACAGAGGTCATGTGACTTTAGTTCGATAAAAATCACTCTTTTTTTTCGCTAAAAAAAACTATCTTTGGTGGCTATGTCCACACGAGTTTCCATATTTGTAGATGTTATTCTACCAGTTGCCGTACCTAATCTTTTCACTTATCGAGTTCCTTTTGAAATGAATGACTATGTTGAGGTGGGGAAAAGAGTAATTGTGCAGTTTGGGAAGAAAAAACTATACTCAGGAATCATACATTCGTATCATGAAACTCCTCCCAAAAATTACGAAGCAAAATACGTAGATTCTTTTCTGGATGAATACCCAATTGTAAATGCTGAGCAGCTTAAGTTTTGGAAATGGATTAGTGCTTATTATTTATGCACGATAGGTGAAGTAATGAATGCTGCATTACCAACAGGGCTGAAATTAGTAAGTAAAACCAAAATTGTTCTTAATCAAAACACTGAAATTGATGTAAAATTACTGTCAGATAAAGAATATTTAATAGTAGAAGCGCTTGAAATAAGAAATATTCTTGAATTACAAGAGATAGAGTCTATACTTGAAGTGAAATCTGCGTATTCAATTATAAAATCTTTATTAGAAAAGAACTGTATTTTAGTAGCAGAACAAGTGCAAGAAAAATACAAGCCCAAAACAGCTTCCTACGTTCAATTTCCTGTCGATTTCGGAGAAGATCAAATCAAAGAAGCCTTTGAAAAAATGGCCAGAGCTCCCAAACAATTGGATACTTTTATGATGTTCAATCATTTGAATAATACCATGAAAGGAGCAGTGTCTAAAAAGAAATTGATAGCTGAAGCCAATTCAAATTCAGCAACTGTGAAGCAGTTGGTTGCTAAAGGTTATTTAGAAGAGTTTGCGCAAGAGGTTTCGCGAATCACGACCGATAAAAAAGAAATAGAAGCAATAGATGATTTGTCGTCTGCACAGAAAACAGCTCTGACTGCTATAAACAGTAGCTTCGAGACTAAATCAGTCACCTTGCTTCACGGAGTAACAGGTTCGGGGAAAACAGAAATTTACATTCAATTAATTCAAGAACAATTAGAGAAAGGAAATCAAGTGTTGTATTTGCTTCCTGAAATTGCGCTCACGACACAAATTATCTCACGACTGAGGAAGAAATTTGGCGATAAAATCGGTATATATCACTCCAAATATAACTCAAATGAGAGAGTTGAAGTGTGGAATGAATTACTGAAAGGGAAAGAGAGTAGATTCCAGATAATAATAGGAGCAAGGTCTGCAATTTTTCTTCCTTTTACCAACTTGGGACTTGTCGTGGTGGATGAAGAGCATGATTCTTCCTACAAGCAAAATGATCCTGCACCAAGATATAATGGGCGTGATGCATCTATCTATTTGGCAAATGTTTATAAAGCAAAAGTACTATTAGGGTCGGCAACTCCCGCGATAGAAACATATTGGAATGCTAAGGAGGATAAATTTGGTTTTGTAGAATTGAAAGAACGATTTGGTGCAGCTGTATTGCCCAATATTGTAATTTCAGATTTGCAGGATGCAACAAAAAGGAAGAAGATGAAATCTCATTTTTCTGAGTTTTTATTAAATGAAATGACTCGATTTTTGGACAATAAAGAGCAAATTATTTTATTCCAGAACCGAAGAGGTTACAATCCATCATGGGTTTGTGAAACTTGTGCTTGGGTGCCACAGTGCAGGAATTGCGACATCAGTTTGACTTATCATAAATACACACATTTACAAAAATGTCATTACTGCGGTTATACCGAAAAACCAATTTCTAAATGCAAAGCTTGTGGGAGTAATTCTCTCAAAATGATTGGTTTTGGTACAGAAAAAATTGAAGAAGAACTAGCTCTTTACTTTCCAAAGCATACCATAAAAAGAATGGATTATGACACCACGAGAAATAAAAACGGCTATCAAAATATCATTGATGATTTTGAGCAAGGAATGATTGATATTCTTGTAGGAACTCAAATGGTAACCAAAGGTCTAGATTTTGATAACGTAGGAATGGTAGGTGTTTTGAATGCTGATAGTTTACTGCATTATCCAGATTTCAGGTCATTTGAACGTTCTTTTCAGTTGCTAACTCAAGTGGCAGGAAGAGCAGGAAGAAAAGAAAAACAAGGAGAAGTAACTATACAAACGTATTCGCCCGATCATCCAGTGATACAAAGGGTTATAGAAAACGATTATCTTGGTATGTACCATCAAGAAATAGAAGAAAGAGAAAAGTATGGATATCCACCCTTTTACAGGCTAATAAAGATTGTGATTCATCACAGGGATCGCGAAAGGTCTTTGTTAGGCGCTCAAGAGTTGACAAAAACACTTAAAAAACAGCTAGGAGGAAGAGTTCTTGGTCCAGAAACGCCAGCTATTTCTAGAATTAAGAATTTGTATATCAACCAGATTTTAATCAAATTTGAGCGTAAAATATCTCCTGTGAAACTGAAAGAATTTATCAATGATTCTGTTGCAGCTTTTAAGAATGAGCCTCATTTTAAGTCAGCTCGAGTGGTTATGGATGTTGATTTTTATTAATGAAGCTCAATTTTATTTAAGTTCGGAGAGCAAAAAAATGTAGGCTAAATTAATCCCACTTTCTCTGCAGGATTAATTGCTTTATAACAAAAATTAAAGAGTTGATGTGGATTGCCGGTAGTATCGTGAATTTTATTTCGATTGTCTTTATTGCCCTGCTAAGTTCACAGTACCTGTAGAGCATTAATTAATAAATAATTAAATTTTGTTCCTCCTAACTATTTATGATACTTGCACGTAATTTTAGTATTAACCAATAAACAATAGCTATGAAATCAATATTATTCTTTATAACATTGATTTATTCTTTTTTGAGTTTTTCTCAAAGCACTGTCAATAATTTAGATTTTGAAGACAGAAATTTTAATGGATGGACAGTTATTAATGGAACTGTTCTTGCTCCGCTTGGTCATGGCGCTCATCCATTTGTATTTTCGAGTTTTGGAGAACTAGATAGTGGGATCTACAAAAGAGCAAGTCATTTAGTAATTGATTCGCAGCAAAACGACTCTAATATTTCAATAATCAAAGTGCTGTGTCCTTTCACAAATTCAAATTCTGCGAGGTTAGGTGATTTATCTAATGGAGCAAAAGCGACCCGATTAGAAAGAACAATTACCGTAGACTCATCCATCACCACTTTAGATTTATTCTTTGCTTTGGTAATGCATGACCCATCTCACCCAATTTATGAGCAACCTTATATTTTTATAGAATTATACGATTCTAATGGGGGAGCATTGTCTTTAATTGATTCGGTATTTATTCAAGGAGGAGATGAAAGATTGAATGCCGCAACCGGAAACTGGCGTTATGTGGATTGGCGTCATCAAAAGTTTGACCTGAGTGCCTTTGTCGGGCGAAAAGTTTTGGTTAGAATCACAAACGGGGATTGTGGTTATGGTGCCCACAGTGGAAGACTATATATTGATTTTTCTATGGATCCAAGGCATGTTTACTCTTCAGTTTTTCTTTGTTCAAATTCAGATAGTGTTCAATTTAGGGGAAATATTTACCGAACTGCAGGTATTTATCGAGATACTGTTTGGTCAGGTCTCGTGGTAGACAGTATTTTTACAATCAAAGTATCAGGTCCTATCACAATTAGTACTTCTGCAAAATTATCTTATAATTTGTGCGCAAATTCATCAAGTTTCAAATGCATTGTCAACAGAGGAGCTCCCGGAACGATTAATTACGAGTGGATTGTGAACGGAGTTAGTATGAAAGTTGGTAGTGATTTTAATTTTTTTTACAATTCAGTCCCGAACGACACAATTTATTGCATAGTTTCTCACATTGCAAGTAATTGCTTCACAGTCTATTCTGACACTCTTATCAGAGGTAATATTTCTCAGCCCACAGTAGATTTAGTTGGCTCTAGTGCAGGTTTAAACGCAAATGTTACTGGAGGAATTCCACCGTTCACTTATGCCTGGTCTTATTACACAGTTCCCTTAGCTTCATCTAATTCTAGTATTTCTACTAGTGCAAATGGCACCTATTTTGTATCAGTTACAGATGCGAATGGCTGTATTGCCAGAGACTCAATTATAGGTTATATTACTAGTATTAAGGAAATAAAAGAGGAACTAGAGTTCAATTTTTATCCTAACCCTGCCACTTCAGTTATTAATATTCAATTAAATGGTAAAAAGGGAGTTATTGAAATTATTGATTTACAAGGTAAAGTAGTGCAAAGGAGCAGTGTACAATACGATTCACACATCCACATTGATAGATTTACAGATGCAATCTATCTCTTGAGATTTACCTCTGACAATGGCTCTTCTGTTTCCAAAAAGTTAGTAATAAAATAAAAGAGCAAAGTTCTCAAAAGTTGAAACGAAGTAAGAGATTTTCTTGCTTCGTTTTTTTTTTAGTTTATGAGCTACAATAATTGTAATTTCAAGGACCTAAAAACGTCTTTAAAACATGGATTTCTACATAAAAAAAATGAATACTTCTTACGATAACGACACAGTCGATTATTATTTGGGAGAGCAACAAATACACGTAAACGAACTCATTGGTAACGAAATAGAGTTTAATTATGGAGGAGTAATAAACTGCACAGTTTGTGGTAAAAAAACGAAGACCAGTTTTGGACAAGGATTTTGTTACAATCATTTTATTAATTCACCACAAGCTTCTCCATGTATTATCCGGCCAGAATTATGCGAAGCTCATTTAGGAAAAGGCAGAGATGTGGAATGGGAAAACAAATACCACAATGTACCTCATTATGTGTATTTGGCAGTTTCTAGTGCTGTGAAGGTAGGAATTACCAATGGTAAGAACTTACCTTACAGATGGATAGATCAAGGAGCAAGTTCGGGAATTATCTTGGCCGAAGTACCTTACCGTAGATTAGCAGGTGAGCTAGAGGTAGCATTAAAACAGCAATTTACAGACAAAACAAACTGGCGTAAAATGTTGACAAACGATATCATTACGAATGTAGATTTGGAAGAAATTAAATGGGAATTGGAAGAAACATTGCCAAGTGATTTGAGTCAGTATTTATCAGATAATGATGAAATTACGGATATAAATTACCCAGTGCTTGAGTTCCCAACTAAAGTAACAAGTGTTAATTTGGAGAAAATCCCTAAATTCAGGAAGAAACTAATGGGAGTAAAAGGTCAGTATTTCCTTTTTGATGACAATACAGTGATTAATATCAGAAAATACACAGGCTACAACATTGAAATTAACTTTTGATAATGAGTCATATTAAACTAAAAATAGATGTAACTAATTCACAGCAAGTAATCGCTCAAGAAAAAGGCAAGTTGGTTGGCTTGGCTTCGAGATTAATGTCTGAAGAAAAAAGAAAACAAAAGGTAGAACAAGAGGTTTACGCTATTCTGAAAGAGAAATTAGAGGCAATTTTACCTGACAGATTAGCAGAGAGCGGAATAGCAGCTGATGTGGTAATTGAAATAACAGAATAAACTATGATACATTTTACACCCGATTTTTTAGATTTTTTCAAAGAATTAGCAGCCAACAACAGCAAAGATTGGTTTGACGAAAACAGAAAAAGGTATCACGAAAGTGTGAAAACGCCATTCGATAATTTTGTTACTGTGATGATTAACGAAATGAGAAAAACAGATAAATCATTGAACATAACTTACAAAGATTGTGTGTTTAGGATAAATAGAGATATCCGTTTCTCTAAGGATAAAACACCTTATAAGCTAAACCGTTCGGCAGCTATAGCTGCAGGTGGAAAAAAAGATCACGCTAACCCAGGAATTTATTTTGAAATTAATCCAGAATTTGTGAGAGTTTACACAGGAATTTATGGACCAGATAAACATCAGTTATTAGCTGTGAGAGAGGAAATTGCAGATAACCAGAAAGAGTTTGATAAGATTATTAATGAAAAGAAATTCAAGAAAGTATTTGGCGAAATAAAGGGAGCAAAAAATGTTCGATTACCCAAAGATTTGCAAGAAGCAGGAGAAAATCAACCTCTAATTTACAATAAACAGTTTTACGTTTATACTACTTTCTCTCCAGAAATCATATTTGAAGAAGGACTTGAAAAGAAGTTAGCAGATACTTACAAGATAGCAGAGCCTTTTGCAAAGTTTTTAAGTAAACCGATTCTGAATTTGAAGGGGTAAAAATAATTTTATTAGAAGCCATCCTGAAGTTATTTCAAGATCTCACAAAGAATATTTCACTCAGTATTTTCGTAATTATTCAATTAATAGAGATGCTGAAATAAATTCAGCATGACATAAGCAGGAGGTGAAAATATGAATAAAATAATCCTTAAATTCGCACAACAAAAAGAAAACAAATGAACGCATATATACTAGACGCAATACGAACTCCAATAGGTAATTTTACAGGAACGCTTTCTACCATTAGACCTGATGATATGGGAGCCTTGGTGATTGAGGAGTTGATGAAAAGAAATTCTAATGTGGCAAAAGAAGACATAGAAGATGTAATTCTTGGATGTGCCAACCAAGCCGGAGAAGACAACAGAAACGTAGCTAGAATGAGTGGATTGTTGGCAGGATTGCCATTTTCTGTACCTGGAGAAACTGTGAATAGATTGTGTGCCTCAGGAATGAGTTCGGTAGTTCATGCACAAAGAGCTATTAATAATGGCGAAGGAGATGTTTACATTGCAGGAGGAGTAGAGAATATGACAAGAGGACCTTGGGTTATTTCTAAAGTTTCAAAACCTTTTGGGAGGGATGCGCAAATGCACGATTCTAGTTTTGGATGGAGATTTGTAAATCCGAAAATGAAAGAATTATACGGTACTCACGGAATGGGAGAAACTGCTGAGAATTTGGTAGAGAAATATAACATTTCACGAGAAGACCAAGATAAGTTTGCATTGTGGTCGCAACAAAAGGCAGCCAAAGCGCAAGAGAATGGGAGATTAGCAGAAGAGATTTTAACAGTAGAGATTCCACAAAGAAAAAAAGATCCAATTCAGTTTTCTAAAGATGAATTTATTAAACCAAAATCTTCAATGGAAGTTTTTGCAAAACTGAGACCAGCTTTCCAAAAAGAAGGAGGATCAGTTACCGCAGGAAATGCTTCAGGATTGAATGATGGAGCAGCAGCAGTATTAGTAGTTTCAGAGGATTACGTTAAGAAACACAATCTAAAACCATTGACTAGAATAGTTTCTTCGGCAGTGTTTGGAGTAGAGCCAAGAATTATGGGGATTGGACCAGTGGGTGCAACTCACAAAGCATTAAAAAGAGCAGGGTTGACTTTGGATGACATGGATGTGATAGAACTGAACGAAGCATTTGCAGCACAAGCTTTGGCTTGCACGCGTGAACTTGGTTTGGCAGATAACGACCCAAGAGTTAATCCAAATGGAGGAGCAATAGCAATTGGTCATCCACTAGGAATGACAGGAGCAAGATTATTACAAACTGCCTCTATCGAATTGAATAAAACAAATAAAAAGTATGCATTGTGTACCATGTGTATTGGAGTAGGACAGGGGTACGCAACTATTATTGAAAACGTAAATATCTAAGAATGTTCACAGGAATTATAGAAGAATTAGCAGAAGTGGTTGCAGTTACTCCAAAAGGTGGGAACGTAGATTTGAAAGTAAAATCTAACCTAACAAAAGAACTAAAAATAGACCAAAGTGTAGCTCACAATGGAGTTTGCCTGACTGTTGTAGAAATTGAAAACGATACGTACACAGTTACGGCAATTGAAGAAACGCTCAACAGAACCAACATTGGAGAACTAAAAACAGGTGATGCAATAAACCTAGAAAGATGCACGAAAATTGGTGCAAGACTTGATGGACATATTGTTCAAGGACATGTAGATACTTTAGGAACTTGTACTAAAATTGTAGAACTGGACGGTTCTTGGGAATATTACTTTGAATATGATTCTGAGGATGTAACTGTAGCAAAAGGTTCTATCACAGTGAACGGAACCAGCTTGACAGTGTGCGAATCTGGAGATAATAATTTCTCTGTAGCAATTATTCCTTATACCTACGACAATACTTTTTTCAAACATCTGAAAGAAGGAGGAAAAGTAAATTTAGAGTTTGATATTGTTGGTAAATATGTGGCTAAGTTGATGGGAAGGTAGTTTGCGAGTTTGTTCTCGATACAATTTCACTCTTGTTTTACAATAAAAATCTTGTCAGTTCGAGTGGTTTATTGGAGCGATAGCGGAAATGAAATTGTATCGAGAACCTATTCATCTGTCATTCTCGACTCCGATCGGGAATCTTAAAACGAGTATATAACAATACAAGCTTTTTATATTTTTTATCAAGCACTTCAAAGAATTAGTGCATCTGATTACCTTTGAAATGTAAAAAAGTAAAATAACCCAATCATGAAAAGCACTATATACCTTCTTATCCCCATTTTTATTTTCAGTTGCGAATTCAATATTCCAAAGAAAAAAGATTTTTTGCCAGAAACAGATTATATAGAAGCTGGATTAGCTGCAGATAATGTTTGGATGATTGTAAATGGAGAGAAAGAGAATAGAAATGAAATTGTATTCGGAGAAAGAGTAGAAGTTATTTTCAATGCAGTTTCAGGGTTTCAGAGAGAAGAAGGAATTGCTTATCCAGGTTTAAAAATGGTGATTGTTTCCGCAAGCGAAAGTGACACCTTATTCTTTAGTGAAAATGTTTTAGCTGATCAGATGCAGGGTTTAGAAGATGATCCTTTAAAATTGGAAGCTTTTTTTGTAAATATTCTTCCAGTAGGCAATTACAAAGCATATATCAAAGCATTTGATATTCGAAGTAGCGCGTATCTTACTTATGACATGCCTTTCGAAGTAATAAAAAATGACAGAATCAGTGTAGTTGAATTTGGTTTAAAAAGAAAGAATGTATACTTGTGGGATGAGACAAAAGGTGAGATAATTGCAGATAATATTGTGACAGTTGATAACAAAACCAGTCTAGTTTTAGAGGGTTTGGAAGGTTTTAAGGATTTTGACAGCATTGTATTTCCAAAATTCTCCGTGAAATTGACAGACAACAAAGACAACATAATTATAAACGAAGAGAATATTTTATCACAATACGAAGAAACTGGGGCAAGCATAGTTGCTGTAACACAACAGGTAAGTACATTTCTTAATTTCGAAAGAGGCGAATTAAATAATCCGTACAAACTAGAAGCAACCATATTGGATTCAAAATCAGGAAAAAAGATTGATGTTGTTACGTTTCTAAATTTGGCAAATTAGGTGTTAGTTCATGATAGATAGTTAGTTGTTTTTTTCTTTCCGAGAATTAGCTTACAAATTATTAAAGCGTTAATCTAGCAAATTATCTTATCCAATAGCGTAGAAATTAATTACCTAATTTTATAATTGAGATTTTAGCTAATTAACTTATCTTAGCACTATAAATCAACCTAATGCCACAAGGAAAAAAATTCGGAACATTTGCAGGTGTGTTTACTCCCTCAATTCTCACGATTCTGGGTGTAATTATGTACATGAGATTGAGCTGGGTAGTAGGGAACGCAGGTTTACAAGCAGCTATTTTCATCATCCTTATCGCGCACATAGTTTCTGTCTCCACGGGATTAAGTGTCTCTTCTGTCGCTACAGACAGAAAAATAAAAGCAGGAGGAATTTACTACATGCTTTCTCGAAGCCTCGGTTTGCCCATTGGAGGATCAATTGGAATCACACTTTTTGTTGCAACAGCATTGAGTATTGCTTTGTATTTAATTGGATTTGCGGAAAGCGCCTTGGTAGTTCTTCAAGAACCTTTTGGAATAGAAAAAGTAACTATCAATCACATAAGAATTGCAGGTTCTTTAGCACTTTTTCTTATTGTTACCATTGCTTATATTAGCACGAGTATTGCAATAAAATCTCAATTTTTTATTCTTGCAGCCATTGTTTTGTCCGTAGTTTCTATCTTGCTAGGAACCGAAACAGGAAAGACTTTTGATATGTCGGTTTCGCCAGAAGGTGGAGTTAATTTCTTTGTGTTGTTCGGGATATTTTTTCCAGCAGTAACTGGTTTTACTGCGGGAGTCGCCATGTCTGGAGATTTACAAGATCCCAAAAAATCTATTCCTTGGGGAACCATGCTTGCCGTGGGAACAGGATTAATCGTGTATTTGGCATTAGCTGTTTTTATTTATTATTCTATTGATTTAGAGGTGTTAAAGTCAGACAAAAACGCACTTATTAAGTTTGGATGGATTCCTGCTCTTGTTATTGGAGGTATTTGGGGAGCCACCCTTTCTTCTGCATTAGGAGGGATTTTGGGAGCGCCAAGAATTCTGCAAGCTATGTCTGTAGACAGTATAACTCCAAAGCTTTTTGCAAAAGGAGTAGGTGTAGATAACGAACCACGAAGAGCTTTAATTTTGACATTTGTGATTGCACAAGCTGGAATTCTTATCGGAGAATTGGATGTAATTGCTGAGGTGGTTGCTATGTTTTATTTAGCTGCTTATCTCTTTATTAATATTTCTTGTTTTCTGGAGCAATGGGCAAGTCCTGATTTTAGACCTAGTTTCAAAATTCCCATTTGGGTTTCATTGTTAGGTGCAATTGTCACTTTTGTACTCATGATCCAGCTCAATTTATTGGCAGCAGTTGTTGCCATTTTGGTCATGATGTTAATTTTTATTTGGCTCACCCGAAAGGAATTAGTACTTGGTTCTGGTGATGTTTGGCAAAGTGTGTGGTCTTCTATTGTGAAGCTGGGACTGAAAAATCTTGATAAAAAATCAACTCATAAAAGGAATTGGAATCCTAATATTTTATTGTTTAGTGGAGGAACCGAAACAAGAAATAGGCTTATTGAATTCAGTAAAACTGTTGCAGGAAACAAAGGAATGATTTCCAATTTTGAACTCATTGAGAATAAAACTGCCAAATTATTGTTCCCAAAACACAAGCAATCTATCAAAGATGACGAGTTGTACAGTCAAGGAATATTTGCTCGAAAACAAGAATGCAAAAATGTGTATGACGGAATAGAAGCCATTGCTAGCACGTATGGTTTCTCTGGGGTTGAGCCGAATACAATTCTTACAAGTTGGGAGAGAAGTTCGCAAGAACCCACTCGTTTTGCTCAGCTCACAAATAAGCTTTGCGAATTGGATTATAACGTGTTGTACCTAGATTACGACAAACAAAGAGGATTTGGATCAAAGAAAAGTATCGATATCT
>JBDMYC010000221.1:0-5110 GCA_039770535.1 Flavobacteriales bacterium | reverse complement strand
GGCTCGTGGATAGGCGGTCTCCACCCATCAAATTCACAAATTTCTGTGTGATAAATAAAGTACATTCCAAGAATTTTTTCAGTCATGAAATCTGTGTTCAATCCTTCATAATTTGTAACATCCAGTTTACTTATGTTCCATGCTGAATTTTTATAAGAGATTCCTGCCATAACAGATATTAAAAAGCAAGTCGTTATCCCTATAAGAAAGCTGCGCTTTACTTTTTTGCTATTTGATTTAAAAAAAAATCTTACAATCAATTGCAAAGCAAAGAAATGAGGTATCAATAAAATAATCCCAATTCCAAAAAGAACTAGCGGAATTGCATACAGATTTATGTGTGCCAGGAAAATAACGCAATATAGACAGAAAGAGAATGAAATTCCTGCTAAAAAACCTACGGAAATAGAGTTTTTCATTTTGAGGAAAGGGAGAGGTGATAATATTACAAATAGTAAACTGATAACAACTACAATTGATGCCCACTGAGAGGGATTGCAAAAAGCCTGAGACATCCGATTGAAAAACAATCCTGCTAGGCATAATAATAGATTGATGCAAACAAGTGTGTTTGTTGCTGATAGAAAACGGTAAATTTTCTTAAACATAAAATTATTTTCTATCCATAACGGATAAAAAATAATCTCAGTACTATCCTTTCAATTCTTTTTTAAGTGCTACCATTTTGATAGCTGCAACTGCACATTCTATCCCTTTGTTTCCGTGTTTTCCTCCACTTCTATCAATACCTTGCTGCATAGTGTTGTCTGTAAGGACACAAAATGCTACAGGCTTTCCATACTTAAGGTTTACGTCTTTTATTCCCTGCGAAGCTGCTTCACACACGTAATCGAAATGTTTCGTTTCTCCTTGGATAACACTTCCTATTGCGACCACTGCATCCACCTTTGGATTTTCGACCATATATTGTGCGGCCAGCGGTAATTCGTAGGTCCCCGGAACGTGTTTTATAACAATGTTTTCTGGTTTTGCGCCATTATCTGTCAAAGCTTGCACAGCTCCTTTCAATAAATTGTCGGTAATGTTCGCGTTCCACTCAGAAACAACAATCCCGAAAAACATCTCAGATGCATTCGGGATTAATTCCTTATCGTAATCGGATAAATTTGTGTTGGCTGTAGCCATTTTCTGGTTTTATTTTGCTGCTAATTTAGCAATAAATTTCTCAACTCCATTTGCTTCTGGCGCTCCTGGAAAGTCGTTTTTTATTCTTTCGTAACTTTCTATTGCTTTCTTAATGTCACTGTCTGTACCAGCAGTTTCGTAGGCAATGGCTAGTTTTTTCAAATAAACAGGCACTGTAAATTCATTATCTGAGTGGCTCACTGCATTTTTGTACTGTGAAATTGCTTTGTCAACTTTTCCTAATTCGAGATAAGCATCTCCAGTAGCTCCTTTTGCTATAGCTCCCAAAATAACATCTTCAAAGTTAACTCCTTCAAGAGCATTGATTGCTTCTTGGTATTTACCCAAGTTCAAATATCCAACTCCCATGTTGTAAGCTGCGATATCTCCTGCAGGTGTTCCACTGTATTCATCTGCAATGTATGAATAACCAACATCTCCACTTGGAGAACCATCTATTGCAGTTTGAAAGTTATCTGTATCAAAATTTTGATCTTGTTTCCAAATCAAATTATTTGCTTCTTCGGTTTTTGCGGCTTTACTTGTCTGGTACCACCAAGTCCCACCAATAATTAGTGCAATTGCAGCTAATGCAATGAATACGTAATTCTTGTTTTCTTCGTACTTATCTTGTACTTTATCCATGATGTCTTGAACATCAAAGTTTTCAATATCTGCCATTCTTTTGTTTTTTGAATGACAAAAATATAGTTTTTTATGAATTTATTAGGTATTTGAGCCGATTATTTTACTCTGTTATACTTCACCTAAATATTATTTCATCTACTGCCCTTCTTTTCAGTTTTCTGTTTAGAGATTCCTTCAGTTTTTCTTTAGCAAAAGATAACTCATGACGCAATACAGATGACTCAATTCCAATGATTAACACTCGCTTTCTCAGTTCCAAACTTTTAGTTTTGTTAGAAATTGCTTTTCCCATCAACTCCTCCCACTCTTTACGGAGAGTAATTTCATCCATCTTGTCCGAAATCTTATATACTTTGAGCAGCTTTTCAATCGCCTCTTTCAAAGGTGTAAGTTCTTTATTTCTTTTAGGTAAAGCCATGATTTAGTTATTTCCGAACAAATTTTTAAAAACTTCTTCAATTTTGCCCACTTGAATTAATTCAATATCAAAATCCTTTTGCTTTATTCCTTTGTTGTATTTAGAAATAATCATCCTTTCAAAACCTAGTTTCTGGGCTTCATTTATTCTTTGGTCAATATGCGGAACAGGACGAATCTCTCCAGATAAACCTACCTCAGCCGCCAAGGCAATGTTTTTGCTAATTGGCATATCCACATTAGATGAAAGAACAGAACAAACTACAGCTAAATCAATTGCTGGATCGTGCACTCTTATTCCTCCTGTAATATTCAAAAACACATCCTTTGCTCCTAATTTAAACCCACACCTTTTTTCCAAAACTGCGAGCAACATATTCAATCTTTTAGTATCAAAACCAGTTGTTGTTCTTTGCGGGTTTCCATAGGCTGCTGTGCTAACAAGTGCCTGAACCTCAATTAACATTGGACGTAAACCTTCCATTGTTGAAGCTATTGCAACTCCACTTAAGGCCTCTTCTGAATTATTGAGTAGCACGTCTGTCGGGTTTTCTACTGGAATTAAACCTCCTGACTGCATTTCATAAATTCCCAGCTCATTAGTGCTTCCAAACCTATTCTTGGTCGTTCGTAATAATCTGTAAATATGATTTCTATCCCCCTCAAATTGCAAAACCGTATCAACCATGTGCTCCAATACTTTTGGTCCTGCTATGCTCCCATCTTTGGTAATGTGTCCTATAATAAAGACAGAAGTCTGGGTTTCTTTTGCAAATTTCATCAAGTCTCCTGTGCATTCTCTTATTTGAGAAATACTGCCTGGCGAAGAGTCCAAATAATCAGAATGAAGAGTTTGGATAGAATCAATAATCAGAATGTGGGGCGCCATTTCTTCTATTTGAGCAAAGATGTGCTGCAGCTTGGTCTCATTGAGTAAAAAACAATTTTCTGAAGTTTTCCCAATTCGATCGGCACGCATTTTTATTTGCTTCAAGCTTTCCTCTCCCGAAACATACAAAACTCTTGCTTTGGAATGCTGAAGTGCCATTTGCAACATTAAAGTAGATTTTCCAATTCCTGGCTCTCCGCCAAAAAGCACTAACGAACCGTGAACTAATCCTCCCCCCAGCACTCTATTGAGTTCAGGATCTTTGAAGATTATTCGATTGTGTTTTTCATCTACGACCTCACCAATCACAACTGGTTTTGAAATTCTTTTGGTTGTTTTTCCCGTATTAAAAAGTTTCTTTTCATTCTTGGAAACCACTTCTTCTACATAGGTATTCCATTCACTGCATGAACTGCACTTCCCTACCCATTGAGGAGATTGAGCCCCACAATTTTGGCAAAAATATGATTTTTTGATTTTAGCCATTTTACGATAATTGTTCTTCTACTTCAGCATTTGAAAATTTAATTTTGATAGCATACAAAGAATAGATTCCAAGGACTACTAATAGAATTGTTATGAGAACCCAAGCCAAGATTGAAAAACTTGAAGCAACTTCTTTGTCGTAGCCAAAATATACCAGAGCTGCTGTGATGAAAATTGGATACAAGCCAATACCTCCAGGAGTAATTCCTATTGCAATCGCTCCCACTACGAAGCCAACCATTAATTCTTGTATTCCTAAATTTTCCATCCCACTGACACCAAGAGCCATGAACCACATCATTGCGATATAGGTAAACCAGATAAAAAGAGTATGAAAGATAAATGGAATCCTTTTTTTCATGGTGAAAATTGTCTTAATTCCTTCCCACATTCCTCGTAGTTTTTCGATAAAAAAGGTCCTTAACTTTTTAGAAATAGCAAAAGCTAAAACTCCAAAAATACCTATTCCTAAGATTGCGTATAAAAAATAGGGAGGCCCTGAGGCTTGATCATTTTTTGTGAATCCGTCAATTACTTCCTTCCCTACCAACAAAGTCGTACCTCCCATTATTAGCAGTAACATAACTACGTCAATAATTCGCTCGGCAACTACGGTTCCAAATACTTTATCGAAGGGTAAGTTCTCTTTTTTTGCTAAAAATCCTGGACGAGCAATTTCTCCGCTTCTAGGAATCGTGAAATTCAACACATAACCAATCATAGTTGCGTGATACATGTTGGATAATTTTGGGGAATATCCCAATGGCTCCATTAAGAACTTCCATCTGTAGGCTCTGCTCACATGTCCTAACCATGCTACAAATAAAGACACAAAGACCCAAAAATAATTGGCGTTTTGGAAAGCAACTGGTATCGCATTTTTCTCTTCTTGCGTGAGTCCAGAGTAAAAAAACCAAGTTAAGTACACTCCAATCCCCATGGGAATTACAATTTTTAATACTTTAATTAAATTCTTCAATGAGTTAAATTTTACCAAAGATAAGATTATCCTGCCAAAGTAAATCTTAAAAAATTAAAAATATAAACGATACAAAGCAACCGGAAAAAATCCTCTTTGGTAATTGGTTCTTACCGCTTGTTCAGAAACTTTATAACCCTGAATAAAAATATTCTGTTGATTGGTAATGTTCTGAATATCAAACATAAATTCTTGCGTTACATTTTTACTATTCCATCTGAATCCTACTTTGAAATCTAGTCTGAAGTAAGGCTGATAATTTTGCGAAAACGCCTCATCATCTCGCAACACTTCCCTGAATTGTGCTTGTGAAGCTGGCAAGTCAATAGGAGTATAAGCTCGGCCACCAGCAATAGTTATTTTGGTGTCGAAACTTAGCGTAACATTTTTTTTGATAGTAAATTCCTTTCCTGCTAATGCATTGAAAACATATCGATTATTGAATGCTGTATTTCTTGCTATTCCATCACTCCCCTCATATTTTGAATCAAATATTGAGGCTGTCATTAAATAATAATATCCCTTGGAAAGAAATTTCTCGAAGG
>JBDMYC010000220.1:0-3014 GCA_039770535.1 Flavobacteriales bacterium | reverse complement strand
TTGATTGCTTTGCTGGTATTTCTGGCATCTCAATCTTTGGCACAAGTCGAAGTCAAAACCAGTTTCTGGGTAGATGGAGTTTGCGGAATGTGCCAAGAAAGGATAGAAAAAGCCGCAAAAATAAAAGGAGTTAGTTCTGCGAGTTGGGATGTGGAAACAAGTATGCTCGCAATAACCTTTGATGCGAAGAAAGTGAAATTATACAAAATTCACGAAGAGATAGCAAAAGTAGGTCACGACACCAAGCAAGTAAAAGCAACACAAGAAGCGTACGATAACGTGCACGGTTGTTGCAAATACCGAGACGAAGAGGTCATTAATGCCCATGCGCCTCAAAATGAGCCAGGAAAAACCTCATTTTGGGTAGATGGAGTCTGTGGAATGTGCCAAGATAGGATTCAGGGAGCATTGAAAATGAAAGGAATAAACTCCTCTTTTTGGGATGTAGATACCAAAATGCTAGAGGTAGATTTTGATTCTAATCAGATTACATTAATGGAAATTCACGAGGCGATTGCTGCTGTGGGCCACGACACCAAATTGGTGAAAGCGAAACAAGAAATCTACGATAACATACATGGTTGTTGTAAATACAGAGATGAGGAAGTGATTGATGCACATGCCCCAGATGAGGAGGAAAAGACTTCTGAGGGAACTGTGAAAGGAAAAGTGATGGAGATTAATTCAAAAGGTAAGAAAATTCCTGTTTTCAGTGCGAATGTTTATTGGCTCGAGACAACAAGAGGAATTACATCCAATAAAAGAGGAAAGTTTGAGATAGACAAAAAGCCAAACGAGCAAAATTTGGTGGTTAGTTTTGTTGGGTTAACCTCTGATACTTTGTCAATTACAGATGAGTCTGAAATTGAAATTGTTATGAGTAATAGTGTTCAGATGAAGGAATTCACTGTTTTTGAAAGAAGAAAAACGATTGAGATTTCGAAAATTAGCGCAATGAAAGTTGAGAACATGAACAAAAAGGAGTTAGCTAAAGCTGCTTGCTGTAACCTTTCTGAAAGTTTCGAAACAAACCCATCTGTAGACGTTTCCTATACAGATGCAATTACAGGAACCAAGCAAATTAAAATGTTAGGTCTTGCTGGAGCTAATATCCAAATTACCAAAGAATTGATGCCTGACATCAGAGGTTTTTCCTCTTTTTATGGGATGGAATTTGTCCCAGGCGATTGGATTGAGAGCATCCAACTCACAAAGGGAATTGGCTCTGTGAATAATGGCTATGAGAGCATAGCTGGACAAATTAATGTAGAGCTCAAAAAACCTGAGGAATCAGAAAAATTTCATGTGAATTTGTACGCCAATCAAGGAGGGCGATATGAGCTTAACACAAATTTCAAATTAAGAGTAAATGAAAATTGGAACACTGGATTTTTATTGCACCATGCAGGAAGAGTTTTGAAAAATGACCTAAACAATGATGGTTTTTTGGATAACCCATTGACACAACATTTTATCGGAATAAATAGATGGAAATACGAAGATACAACAGGTTTGATGGGGCAAATTGCATTGGAAGGAGTAATGATGGATGCAATTGGCGGCCAAGTAGATTTTGATAAAAATCAAACCATTGATACTTTGAATCCTTGGGGAGCTAATACAAAAATTAGAAGATTGAGAGGATGGGCAAAAATGGGGAAAGTTTTCTATGATCAGCCTGGAAAAAGTATCGCCTTGCAGACTTCATTTTCCACTTATGATCAGTCGTCATTGTTTGGTTTAAATACCTATGAAGCCAAGCAAAATTCGGGTTATTTAAACTTTATCTACCAAAATCTAATCGGAACTACCGATCACACTTATTTTATGGGAGCAAGTGTATTGTATGACGATTATAAAGAGACTGTGAATGGAATAAATTACGATAGAGTAGAGGTTACGCCTGGTTTTTATGGAGAGTATACTTATTCTGGAAATCCAAGATTCAAATCTGTGCTGGGATTACGAGCAGATTATAGTAATGTATTTGGTTTCTTCGTGACACCAAGGTTACACTTGAAATATGATTTCACAGAAACCACAATTGGAAGATTGGCTTTTGGAAGAGGGCAAAGGACAGCCAATATTTTTTCAGAGAATCAAGCGCTTTTTGCCACATCAAGAAATATTGTTGTAAATGGTGATGTGAACTCGAACAAACCTTATGGGTTAGAAGCTGAGGTGGCATGGAATTTAGGTGTTAATCTTACTCAAGATTTTAAAATTGGGGATAGAGAAGGAGTTTTTTCTATTGATTTATACCGCACTGAGTTTCAAAACCAAATAGTAGTAGATTGGGAAAATCCAGATGAGATTGCTTTTTATAACTTGCAAGGAGAATCATACTCCAACAGTATTCAGGTGCAAGTAGATTATGAATTGATAGAAAATTTGGACCTGCGAATGGCGTACCGTTTTTATGATATTAAAACCACTTTTGGTGATGCTACTATACAAAAACAGCTTACTGCTCCGCATAGAGCCTTTATAAATTTAGGTTATGAAACGGAAAAAAAGTGGAATTTTGATTTCACGTTAAATTGGATTGGAGAACAAAGAATTGCTTCTACAGAATCTAATCCTGTAGCTTTTCAAATGCCCAACGAGTCACCTTCTTATTTTCTGGCGAATGCACAAATTAGCAAGTCTTGGAAAGATAAGTTTGATGTGTATTTAGGGGTAGAAAATCTATTCGATTTCCGAATTGATAAGCCAATAATTGATAGTGAAAATCCATTTGGAAATAATTTTGATAGTTCATTGGTGTGGGCGCCAATTTTTGGGAGAAATATTTATTTAGGATTGAGATATTCGATTAAATAGAATATTGCGAAAATTATTTTTCAGATAATAATACCATAGAGACCTTGCACTGCAAGGTCTGAACTGGGATTTTCATTCCAAATAAAGATTTCGAAAAGAATATTGCGGATTTAATTTTCAAAAGAATTTTCAAAAGAATTTTCAAAAGAATTTTCAAAAGAATTTTCAAAAGAATTTTCAAAAGAATTTTC
>JBDMYC010000219.1:0-24246 GCA_039770535.1 Flavobacteriales bacterium | reverse complement strand
TTACAGGAATGAAAATCCTGGGTCCTAGCCGATAGACGAACGGGCCAAAATGTTTCCCAAGTGTTGTTTTGGGATTGCAAATTTAGAACCTTTTTTTTAATATCAAAAAAAAATTAAGTTTTTTTTAAATAATTTTAGAATCTGTTTCAAATTGAAACCCCATTCGCTTCCCTGTTTTCATTTGTATGGAGTCTCCAGTGGTCTTAACTTGATGAACAGAAACTTCGCTAACGTGCTCATAAAGTGGTGCGTAAAGGTCAAATTCTAAGATGTGAATCATTAAATTTTCAATGATATCTTCCATCAAATTTCTTTCAAACTTTAAGTTGGCAAAATCAGTATATAAAAACCCTAAAGTTCTTTTCCCTTCTGCATAAAAATGGTTTTCGCTATTAACAAAAATTCTTCCTATCAAATATCCAGAATCATTTACTCTGTTGAAGCGAAATGAATCTGCAAGGAAATTATATACATTAATTATTCCCGTGTAGCCTCGCGCTTCATTTTCTTGTAAATAAGGAGTTTTCCAATTAGAATGATTTTCATCAAATTTAAACACGTTAGAATGCAAGTTGAATACCAATATGTCACCTGCAAGGATGATGTGAAATTCGTATTTACTTTTTTCGTTATAGTCAATTACTATTCTGTCGTCCTTGGAACATACGTTTGCTTTTATTTTATCCACTAGGTCGATTGCTGCTTTTTTCAAAACCTGGAATTGATCTACCGTGTTTTTGAAAACATCCTGTTTCAAAGATGATTTTGTGCAAAGGAGGTTTGTTATTTTATCTAATTCTTCGTTTCCCATAATTAGTATGCTTTTGCAAATATTACTCTTTCAGTCGAGGGATTACCTGAATACATACAAGTTCCTTCTTCTTTTTTATTATCTAGTAGGATACATCTTATTGTAGCCTTGGTTTCATCTTTTATTTTTTGCTCTGTTTCGTCTGTGCCATCCCAATGAGCAGAAATAAATCCACCTTTGGATTCTAAGACTTCTTTGAACTCGTCATAAGAATTCACCTCAGTGATGTGCTCATCTCTGTAAGAAAGTGCTTTGCTGTAAATACTTTCTTGAATTTCATCTAACAGATTAGAGATATAGCTTCCTATACCTTCCTGAGCTACAGAATCTTTTGTCTGTGTGTCTCTTCTAGCTAATTCTACAACATTATTTTCTACGTCTCTCGGCCCAATAGCAATTCTTAAAGGCACACCTTTTAGTTCGTATTCAGCAAATTTCCAACCTGGTTTTCTGTTGTCATCTGAGTCTAATTTTACAGTAACTCCTGCTTCTTTTAACTCTGCTTCAATTTTGGTTGCAGCCTCTAGAACTAATGCTTGCTGCTCATCATTTCGATATATTGGAACTATTACAACATGAATTGGAGCTAATTTTGGAGGCAGGACTAATCCAGCATCATCTGAGTGAGCCATAATTAATGCTCCCATTAATCTGGTAGAAACTCCCCATGAAGTTCCCCAAACCAACTCTTGCTTTCCTTCTTTATTTACAAATTTCACATCAAAAGCATCAGCAAAATTCTGTCCTAAAAAGTGAGAAGTTCCAGCTTGCAGAGCTTTTCCATCTTGCATCAATGCCTCAATGCATAAGGTGTCTTCTGCTCCTGCAAATCTTTCGCTATCTGTCTTTCTTCCTCTCAAGACAGGAACAGCCATGTGTTCTTCTGCAAATTTTGCATAGACGTGAAGCATTTGTTCAGTTTCTGCTACAGCTTCGGTTTTGGATGCGTGAGCTGTATGCCCTTCTTGCCACAAAAATTCAGCAGTTCTTAGAAATAGTCTTGTTCTCATTTCCCACCTCACAACATTTGCCCATTGATTAACCAGTATTGGTAAATCTCTGTAAGATTGTATCCACCTTTTATAGGTGCTCCAAATGATGGCTTCCGAAGTTGGTCTTACAATTAGTTCTTCTTCAAGCTTGGCATTTGGGTCTACCATAAGCTTTCCTGGTTTGTCAGAGTCATTTTTCAGTCTGTAATGAGTGACTATTGCAGCTTCCTTAGCAAAGCCTTCGGCATTTTTTTCTTCTGCTTCGAACATACTTTTAGGAACGAAAATCGGGAAGTACGCATTTTGATGTCCCGTAGCTTTGAATTGTTTATCTAATTCATCTTTCATTTTTTCCCATATAGCATAGCCATAAGGCTTTATTACCATACATCCTCGCACTCCAGAATTCTCAGCTAAATCTGCTTTGACAACAAGCTCGTTATACCATTCGGAATAGTTTTCGCTTCTTTTAGTTAGTTTTTTACTCATAATAAATAGTGTGGCACAGTCTTTGTTATTACTATGTTAATATATGTCTCCAAATTTAGATAAATTTATGTAAATTAGAGGAGGTTTATAAAGAAAGGTATATAATATAATAAAAACAACAACTATGAAATTCAAACACCTACTAATTTCTGCCCTAACATTAATCAGTTTTAATTCAATTTCTCAAAATGGTTTTGAGGACTTTGATGATGTTTATTCTGATAACACCTCAGAGGCTATTGCAATTGAGTCGAGCACAGCTAGTTCAAGTGATTTCTCAGAAGGAGAAGATGCTGGTGCTTGGATTGAAAAAGATGAGTATTACGATCCTTCTTTTAACTCAAATACATTTGTAGATTCTAACTCAACAGGTAATACATACATCACCAACAATTACAATGGGGATTATGCTTATTCTTCCAGATTTAGAAGATTCGATAACAGAATGGCAGGATTTGGATATTACGATCCGTTCATCAATAATGTTGGATTCTTTGCTCCAAATGCATGGGGTTATGGAAGAAATTTTGGTAATCCTGGATGGAATGTAGGATGGAATTCATGGGGAGGATGGAATGTTGGATACAACAACTTTGGATGGAATAACGGATGGAATAATTTTGGATGGAACAATGGTTGGAATAACTGGGGTTGGGGAGGATGGAACCACTATGACCCTTTTTTCTACAACAGAAACGGATTGGCATGGGGAAATAACGGATGGAGAAACAGACGTTTCAGAAACAATTGGGGGTATAACCAAGGATTCAGAGATGGATTTTATGCAAATAATAACAATTTTAACAACAGAAACTCAAGAAATGTATCCTACGGGAGAAGAGGAAGTAGAGGTGTTGGGACAAGAAATTCGTCCACATACGGAGACAGAAGATCTAATGCAAGAACTGCCAACAGAACAGGTCTTGTTCAGAGTCCAACTACTTTTAACGGAAGACAAACAATTGGAACTTCTGTAAGGAATTCAAGAGCTGCGAGAGCTCCTAGAACTTCAACAACTGCATCAGCTAGAGGTGGAGCTGCAAGAAACTCCGGAACTCTTGTTAGGACACCTGCAAGGACTAGTACTAGAACATCCAGAAGCGGACAAAAATCTTCGTCAAGAGTCTCTTCAGTGCCATCAAGAACAGTGAGAACAGCACCAACAAGAACAGGAAGAAATGCTGGAACTTCGCCAAGAACATCAACAAGAGTTGGTACTAATGCAAGACCATCAGGAAATACTGCGACAAGAAGGCCTTCGACTACACCAACAAGAAGAGCAGTAGGAAGAACTTCAAGGTCGACAGTAGGGTCGAGGCCAAACAGAGTGGCAACTCCAAGAAGTGTGACACCAAGAAATGTCACTCCATCTAGGACTAGAGGAAGAAGTACTGCGCCATCAAGGACCGCTCCAAGAAGAAGCGCTCCAAGCAGAACATCTACTCCAAGCAGAAGGTCATCTTCTCCTTCAAGAACTGGAAGATCGTCAAGAAGTTCGAGAAGTGCCTCTCCCTCAAGAAGCTCGAGAAGTTCAAGAAGTACATCTTCTCCTTCTAGAAGCTCAGGATCTTCGAGAAGTAGTTCTGGTTCTTCGTCAAGAGGTAGCTCTTCAAGAGGTGGTTCTTCAAGAGGCGGAAGGAGATAATAATCATAGACTTACACATTAAAATTAAATAAAATGAAAAGATACTCACTCATCTTTATCGGAATTGTTATGGCCTTTTCGGCCAATGCCCAGAACGAAACAGACGCCCTGAGATACAGTTACCTCAACTATAATGGTACAGCAAGATTTGCAGGGTTGGGAGGAGCAATGGGAGCCTTGGGTGCAGATATGTCTGCGATCTCATTAAACCCAGCAGGAATGGCAAGATACAGCAGAAACGACTTTAGTTTCACAGGTAACCTAACTAATACCAATGCTTCAGGTTTCTATGACGGTAATACTGTTGATGCGAACAGGACAAATTTCAATATCAGTAATATTGGTGCTGTTTTCGTTCGTCCATTGGGACTTGAAAGTCCCTCTTTATGGAAATCAATTCAGTTTGGTGTTACTTCTAACAGGGTAAATGATTTTCAAAGTGAAACAAGAATCGAAGGTGGAAACGATAAATCTATGCTTAGCTCTTACACAAACTATCTAAACGACAATGGAATTCCATTGAACAGTGTTTCTGATTTTTATGAAGGGTTGGCTTTTGATGCTGGTTTATTGACGCACGATAGCTTAAGTGGCAGATATACTCCTTGGTACAATGAAAGCAATGCGGATATTGAGCAAACAAAAAGAACAGTAACTACAGGGGCACAGTACCAGACAGATATTGCAGTAAGTGGAAACTATAATGGAAAGTTATACGTGGGAGGTAGCATTGGTTTGCCAAGAATAAGGTATAACACTAACTCTACGTACACAGAAAATTTTGTGACTGTAGATAGTGTTTATGATACGGAAGGTTTTTCAATGAAAGAGGATATATCTACAAGAGGTTCAGGATTTAACTTTAAATTGGGAGTGATATATGCCCCAGTCAAGTTTCTGAGAGTCGGTCTTGCCTTGCATACACCAACTTGGTATTCATTGACAGATCAATATTCAACTCAATTTAACTCCGACTTCACAGACAATAATTTTGATGCAATAAAAAACTCTCCAGATGGCACATTCGATTACAGACTGAGAACACCAGGAAGGATTCTTGCAAGTGCTGCATTCCTATATAAGAAAAGAGGATTTATCTCTCTTGAGTATGAATACGTAGATTACTCAACTGCAACATTAAATGACGATTTTGCCGCACAATTCTCATACGGTTTCAATGCTGAAAATGCAGTGAGTAAAGAAATTTACCAAGGTGCATCTATTTTTAAATTAGGAGCAGAGTTCCGGATGACTAATTTCTGGACTGTAAGAGGAGGATATTCTTACTTTGGATCACCAATCAAAGAGCAATATGCCGAAGTTGATGGAGCAAGGAATAATTTATCTGCAGGAGTCGGATACAGAAATAGAGACTTCTCTATTGATTTTACTTATTTGAGGTCGCAATGGAAAGAGGAAAGCTATTTGTACGATCCTGAATTAGTTACACCCACTGTAACAACTACAACCTTGAATAATTTCATGGTGACTGCTGGGTTCAGGTTTTAAAAAGAAATTACTAGATACAAAAAAAGGTTACTGAATTCAGTAACCTTTTTTTTATGCGTATTTTTTTAGTTTATTTCTCTAGAGAGTACAAGGCATCTTTATTGATTTCCACTTTGTATTTACTCTTAAGGCTTTTAACCCATTCTTTTTCTAAATATTGTTGGTAGTCAGAAATAGCAGCTCCTCTTGTTTCTTTTAGCTCTTTTGCAGCAGGAGGAAGAATTTCTTTGACTCTTACGAATACAAATTTACCGTCTTCAATTAGAGGTTGAGAAACACCTATCGCTGGAGGGAATTTTGCTAAAATCGGTTTTTTGTCTAATTCAAATTTTCCTTGTTCCAAAGAAAGGTTAAGTTTAGAATCTTGGTTTAATTCTGTCATTATTTCTAACGACCTTACCTCTTTATCTTTTGCCATTTTATTCGCAGCAAAAATAACATCTTTCTTTGTTGAGGTGTAAATCTCTACATCTTGTCTGCTCTTCCACTGGTAATTACTTCTGTTGTTTTCAAAAAACTCTTTCAGTCCTGTCGTGTCTTCGCTTGATTTCTTCCAAACTTTGCTATCCGAAATTTCAAAAAGAAGTATTCCGTCCTTAAACTCAGACATTAATGCTTTATACTCAGGGTATTTGTCATATAAGATAGATTTTTCATATTCGTAAAAATAATTATTAGTGAAGTCTTTGTAGGTGGATTCAATCTCTGACTGAGAACTTACAGGTTGTTTTGCAAGAAATTCTTTGAATTCAGAAACAGATACTTTAGTTGATTTTTTGAACCAACCCTTCTCTTTTTTGAATTTAAAAGCAGTATTAGAATCATCAGCATTCAATTTGTTTTTTGATTTGGCATTGAAAGAATTTTTCATCCATTTTTTAGACTTGTCTTTAAAACGGTATTCTTTTTTCAATTTAGACACAAAATACTCTTTCGATTTTTTGCTTCTTTCTCCTCTAGAAATGTTGTTCTTAATTTCAGGAAGTAGTTTTTCGTACGTTCCAATATCTTCTTGGTCTAACATTTTGATGATATGCCAACCGTAAGAAGTAAGAAAAGGCTCAGATATTTCACCTTTGTTTTTTAGAGAAAATGCGACATTTTCAAATTCAGGAACCATTCTTCCTGAGGTAAACCAATCTAGTTCTCCTCCTTTTTTAGCAGAGGTATTATCGTCTGAGTATTCTCTTGCCAACTCCTCGAAAGGCTTACTTTTTGATTGAATTAGGTTGTATATTTCATCAATCTTTACTTTGGCATCACTTTTCGCTCGTTCGCCTCCTTCTTTTGCTATTTTACAATAGATGTGAGCTACTTTTACTTTTCCTTTGTTTTTTCTTTTGTCGTATACTTTTAGTAAATGATGCCCAAATTTTGTTTTCACAGGCATAGATATTTCACCTACTTTGGTATTGTAAGCTGCATCTTCAAAAGGGTAAACCATTTGAAAAACAGTGAAATAACCTAAGCTACCTTTGTTGTCTTTTACAGATGGGTCTTGAGAATATTTTTCTGCAGCTTCCTCAAAATTTCCATTTTTCATGATTTCTTTTCGCACTTCCATAGCTTTTTTGTAGGAATCTGGTCCTTTTGATATTAGAATGTGACTTGCTTTTACTTCGTACTTTTTTCTCTCGTACGCCTCTTTCATCATGCTTTCAGTAGCTTCAGAATCAGATAAATATTTCTCTGCAGACTTAGCAATGTATCCTTTTAGTTCATTGTTCAATCTAGGAATAGTATCAAGTCCCATTTCTTGAGCTTCAGTTACCTTCAGTTTAAATTTGATAAACAAATCCAAATATTCGTCAAGACTTGCTTTGTCAAACTTTGGGTCGTTATTGTTTTTTGTGTAGATAGATAAGAATTCATCTTTACGAATTTCATTGTTATCTATTGTTACAATTACTGGGTTTTTTTCTTGTGCAAAAGAGAGCATTGAAAAACATGAGATTGCAAATGTTACTAGAAGTGTTTTTTTCATAATTTCTATTCTGAATTTTTATTTTTGAAACGCTAATTTATTAATTTTTTCGTTAATGAAAAGTTATTATTTCAAGCTATAGTTGGGTGCTTCTCTAGTGATTGTAACATCATGAGGATGACTTTCTTGGATACTAGCTGCTGTGATTTTAATGAATTTCGCATCATTTTTAAGTGCATCAATATTTCCTGCTCCGCAATATCCCATACCAGATCGCAATCCACCAATCAATTGGTGCATTACTTCACTCAAGTAACCTTTGAAAGGAACTCTTCCAGAAATTCCTTCTGGAACTAATTTTTTGTCATCATTTTCAGTGTCTTGGAAATACCTGTCTTTTGATCCTTTTTTCATAGCCTCCAAAGATCCCATTCCTCTGTAAGTTTTGAATTTACGTCCTTGATAAATAACTGTTTCTCCCGGAGATTCTGCAACTCCTGCAAACATAGAACCAAGCATTACACTACTAGCTCCAGCAGCAATTGCTTTCACAATATCTCCTGTAAATCTAATTCCTCCATCTGCAATTACTGGAACTCCTGTTCCTTGCAGTTCTTCTGCTACATCCATTATTGCGGATAATTGTGGAACCCCGACTCCTGCAATAATTCTTGTTGTACAAATTGATCCAGGACCAATTCCTACTTTTACACCATCTGCTCCATTATCCACAAGCATTCTTGCGGCCTCAGCAGTTGCTACATTTCCTACGACTACTTCTAACTCTGGAAATTTACTTTTTACTAATTTCAGTTTGTCTACCACATTTTGAGAATGGCCGTGAGCCGTGTCAATTACAATTGCATCTACACCAGCCTCAACTAATGCAGTAGTTCTGTCAAGAATATCATTGGTAACTCCAACTGCAGCTCCCACTCTCAATCTTCCGTGAGAATCTTTACAAGAATTAGGGTGTTTTTTTACCTTTATAATATCACGATACGTAATTAATCCGGTTAGTTTGTTGGATGAATCCACGATCAATAATTTCTCAATTTTGTGTTCTTGAAGAATTTTCTCTGCTTCTACAAGCGAAATTTCGTTCACTGCTGTCACCAATTTTTCAGAAGTCATTACTTCTGTAATTTTTTTATCTCTATTTTTTTCAAACCTTAAATCACGGTTTGTCACAATTCCTTTCAGAGTTCCATTTGCATCAATGATTGGAATACCACCAATTTTGAATTCAGCCATTAAGTTGAGTGCTTTTCCCACATTGGCATCTTCTGATAATGTAACAGGATCTTGTATCATCCCACTTTCGCTTCTTTTCACTTTTCGCACTTCTTTCGCCTGTTGAGCGGCAGTCATGTTTTTATGAATAATTCCAATTCCTCCTTGTTGAGCAATGGCAATAGCCAATTCGGATTCTGTTACTGTGTCCATAGCAGCAGAAATTACTGGAGTTTTGAGCGATATATTCTTGGTGAATTTGGATTCAAGTGTTACAGCATTTGGCAACACATTTGAATAAGCTGGGATCAGAAGTACATCATCATAGGTGAGTCCTTCTTTCACAATTTTAGAATTTAACATAGCAGTTGATTTTTCTTTAATTGCATGCGAAGATACGGCTTTTTATTGAGATAAATGTTTTTACTGTCTAAAAGTGACCAAACGAACTGTTTTTTCTTTTATGTAAGCCTAAGTGTAGAAATCATAAACTAGAATTTAATTGACTTAGAATTTTAGTTCAATTTATATTTTTAACAAAAAAAACAGCAATAAATTCTCTCTTTTACTCGGATAAAATCAACTGCCTCAACATATTGATAGCAGAAAGTGCAGATTGTGAGATGTTTCTTTCCCTGTTATTACCAAAGTTGAAAAGGCGGGAAACCACAGTTTTATTGCTGCGCACAGAAATCCAAACAGAGCCTACGGGTTTGTCGGGAGTTCCGCCTGCAGGACCAGCAATTCCGGAGATTGCAATGGAATAATCTGTTTTGTATTTCTTTCTTATTTCATCACTTAATATTTCAACTACTTCTTGGCTTACAGCTCCTTTTTCTAGCAGTAAATTGTGAGGAACATTCAGTTCCTTTTCTTTGATATCATAAGAATAACAAATGATTGATCCTTCATAAAATCTTGAACTTCCTGGAATTTTTGTAAATAGGTGAGAAGTGTAACCTCCTGTGCAACTTTCTGCAAGTGAAAGAGTTTTGTTATTCTCGATTAGTAAATTGGCAACTGTTTCTTGTAACGTGATTTTTCCTTCGCCAAAAATATACTCGGGAATTAAGTTGTATAATTCATCACAATATTTATTTACTAGTATAGAATCTCCTTTGGTAGAAGTTACTCTTAGTTTTACCAAACCCGGAGAAGGCAAATAGGCCATGTCCAATCCATCTTCTCTCAATTTATTTTCCCAATTTTCAATGATAGTAGCAAGAAATGATTCTCCCAGTCCATGAGTCAACACAGTTCTGTGGGCTAGTTCACTTATTTTGAATTGTTCTTTTACTTTAGGAAAAACTCCGTGTTCCATCAAGTATTTCATTTCGTATGGAACTCCTGGCATAGAGACAAACACTTTTCCATTTCTTTCGAACCACATTCCTGAGGCAGTTCCTACCATATTTCTCAAAATAGTTGCTTTTTCTGGTAACATGGCTTGCATGTTGTTGGATTCCAAAAACGGTTTGTTTCTGCTTTTAAAATACGCTTGAATGTCAGTCAAAACCTCTTGATTAAGGATGAGTTTGGTATCAAAATAATCGCATAATACTTTTTTGGTGATGTCGTCTTTTGTTGGGCCAAGGCCCCCAGTGATCAAAATCAAATCCGAGCGAGATTCAGCTAGTTCTAGTGATTCTGTGATATCTTCGTAAGAATCACTGATGGTAGAAGTTCGGTTATTTTTAATGCCAATTTTTGCTAACTCTTGTCCCATCCAAGTAGCATTGGTGTTTATTGTCTGACCTATTAAAATCTCATCTCCAATGGAAATTATTTCTGTTTTCATTTATTTTTTTTGGTGAAATAAATGTACGAAATGTTGAGATGAGAATTAGTTATTTTTTTCTTTTTTTGATAGAATAAAAAACTCCTGAGGCGAGGTAGAGCAGGACACAAATTACACCTACATTAAGTATTATTTTATAATAAGGCCAATGTTGAATTTTTGAATAAAAAACCAACAAAGCATCCTAAAACTCCAATTGTAATTAATATGATTCGGATTATTTTTGTCATTACTTTTTTGGTTTGATTTTTTGCGGAAGCGAAAACATAATTCCAGCTGCAATTGAAACGCCAAAGTGTTTAATTTTACTATCCTTATAATAGCTGTCATTGGTAATTGATGTGACGCTTTGCTGATAGCCAACCGTAGTAAATATCAAAAATTGGTCACCTAGTTTATAACTTGTACCCAGTTCAATCAATCCTCCCAAATCAAATTTGTTAACTACGTCAGTATTGTTTCCTTTTTCTTCTGGTAGATTTCGTATTGCAGGTATCTCATAAGTGGCATTTAACAGAAAGGAGGGCACAAGCCCGAGGTTTATAAATCCTGAGAATTTATTTCCAATGCGATAACCACCCTTGATAGGGATTGATAAATAATCATAATTAAAATCATAGATATATTGCTCTCCAGTAGGAATTCCAGTTTCATTGGTAAAGATAATTTCACTCCTAAATCCTTTTTGTAGGTAACAAAGTTCCAATTCTAATTGGAATTTATTCTCGAATTGAAATCCATAAGTTAATCCAGCTAAAAATCCATTTCTAGTGTTATTGTCATCTGGATAATTTTCGTAATTAATGTTTGTAAAACTCGTCCCGCTTTTTAATCCAATTAATTGGGTTTGCCCATACAGTGAGAAGGACACGAGTGATAATAATAGTAGGTATGTTTTTTTCATAGTTTGATTTTTAATTATCTAAAATATCATCTTTATTATTAATCTTTTTTTATTTTTTGAGACCTATAAACCATTACAAAAAAATAAACCCAAATGAGAATAGGGGCAAGAAGAATAGTTAGCATATAGTAATTGAAAAGTAGCATTGTTCCAATTCCTATGAATGCAAAGAAACCTATCGTGTATTTTAATGCAATTTCAGGTTTTCTTCTGTGATCATAGAACAAGAGCAACAGAATTACGATTCCGGGAAAAGAAAAAAGTAGAGCTGCTATTATTAATCCTACTATGTGCATTTAGTTTATACTTTTTAGCTGATTTTTGCTAGTTATTATGAAGTGGTCAATGAATATAAATAAAATTATGGAGCATAAAAAAAGCTTTCCGGATCAGGAAAGCTTTTTTTGAAAAATTAAAGGGATTGATTTGATTATTTCTTCAATCTCTTAATTGAACAGCCCATGTTTTTTGTAACAGGTGTTGCAATTTCTTCTCCTTTTGCAAGACTTTTCATTGCATCAGCCAACCAATGTTCTTTTACTTCTGCTTTTTTGTCCACGTTATCATCAATTGCTCCTGTGTAAACCAATTTGTTTTCTCCGTCAAAAAGATAAACGTGAGGAGTTGTTTTTGCCATGAAAGCATCTGCAACAACATGATTTTCATCCATCAAATACTTGATGTTGTTGTATTCATTTTCTTTTGCATGGTTCACCATTTTTTCAAAGGAATCTTCATTTTCTCTTTTTCCTTCGTTAGAGTTTACGAGAGCGAATCCAATGTTAAATTCTGCTGCCAATGCTTGAATGTCATTGTATCTGTTTTGCCAACCTTCAGTTTCTTCTCCTCTACCTACTACGAACGGACAAGTATTACAAGAAAAAATGATGAGAGATCCAGTTTCCGTTCTGAGTTGCTCAAGGTACATTTCTTCTCCCGAGATATCTTTAAGTTTTACCTCTAATGATGGGTTTTGTGTTCCAAGTTCCATTATGTCACTTTCTTTCTTTTCGTCTTTAGAACAACATTCTTTTTTACAGTCGTCTGCACATTTTTTGTCTCCATGCTCGCAAGATTCTTTTTTACAATCTTTTTCGCATTTTTCTGAATTTGCCTCTGTTCCGCAAGCTATAAAGAATAAACTTGCTGATAGTATTAAAAATATTTTTTTCATTGTTTTGTTATTTGAGTAAATGTTTTCGATTGGACGAAATTACAAATAATATCCTTTCAAGAATCTAATTAACTTTTTATTAATTGATACTAGTCCAAAATGACTGGAGCTCCAGCTTTTTCCATTTGCTTGCCTACAGTGTTTACTTGTTCTGTATAAGCATCCAATTTTGGTTTCATACTTATGAAAAGTGCTTTTGCAATCTCATAACTTTCCATGTGCAAAAGAGTAGGGCCATAAGAACCAGAAGTTCCTCGTGCTTTCCATAGCCAATTGTTAATGCTGGGCTCTGTTTTTTCTCCAATTTGATCCTTTGCTTTACTCCCGTTCATTGCTTTATCCAATTTATGCATTTCAGTCATTAAATCGAATATTTTGTTTGATATGTCAGCTTTGTCATCTTTCACATACAACAAGTTTTTCTTGTAGGCTTTCAGCCTCGCATTTGCTTTGTTGAACTGATGCTGAGCAGTACTCACTTGACCAGTCAATTCTGCCAATGAGGCAAAATGTGCTTCGTGTTTATCGGCTATAGGATTGGTCAAAGTTCCTTTTCTTATTTTCTTTACTTCCAATTTTTGAGGTTCTCCTACATTGATGATTTTACCATTTACTATTTTTGCAAGCTCAATTGTGTACACCCCTGCAGAAGCAGGTCTGTTAATGTCTCCATAATTTCTAGCCACTGTTGCCGTAGTTGGAGTTTTTGTCATCAAATTCCATATTACTGTATTCATTCCTTTCGCAGCATTTCCTGAAAGTTGAGTGATAACCTCTCCTTTGCTGTTTTTTATAGTAATAATCGCTTTTGGTGTCTCTTCATTCAGTTCTTCATCCAGAGCATCCCAACCTGGAAAAGGAATGGTTTTGTTTTGGTTTTGTTTCAAGATAGCAACCAATTCTTTCACTTTATCTTTCTCAATATCAATTGCTTTGGCAAGGTTTTTTACTTTTTCATCCAAGATACTTTCTGAAGTTGTGTAACCAGCCTCCGCTAATTTTTTCATCACTTCAGAATCCAGTTTGTCCGATACTTCAGACTTTTTTCTCAATGCTTTTTTAGAAGTGAAACCATCTTTCAGATAATAAGAAATAACAGCTCCGTAAGGTGGATTTCTTGCCATGAAAGTTGCTCCTCCGCCAGAACTTGTTCCCCCTCTTATTTGGTTGTATTGCAAAGCAGTTCTTGGCGCAAATAGAATTCCATCCTTCTTCAAAGACTCTTCAGAGATTGCTCTCAATGCACTGTAATCATCCAAAACATAAAATCCTCTTCCAAAAGTGGCAAGCACCAAATCGTTCTCTCTTTTTTGAATCGCTAAATCTCTCACAGGAATCGTAGGCAATCCTTTCGAAAATTTGTGCCAATCATTTCCTTGATTCAAACTAACATAAACTCCATATTCTGTTCCCAAAAATAACAAATCAGGATTTTCGTGATCTTGTACAATCCTCCAGATTAACGTTCCTTTTGGAATTCCTTTTGTGATAGAAGTCCAAGATTTCCCTCCGTTTGTAGTCCTAAAAAGATAAGGAGAAAAATCCCCAAATTTATGATTATCAAGTGCTACGTAAGCTTTGTTTTCATCAAATAGATCGGCTTTTATATCATTCACAAAAGCAGAAGCGGGAGTTCCAGGCAATTTGTCAACTGTCATTTTCGTCCAGTTTTTTCCACCATCTTTTGTGGTCTGGATGATTCCGTCATCTGTTCCGGCATATAAAATATCTTCATTCACTTTTGACTCAGCCAAAGAAGTAATTGTATTGTAAGTCGACATAGCATAAACATCCCAAGCGTTATCATAACTCTGCACTTTTCCCATCACAGGTAGTGATAACCTTTCTTCGTTTTTGGTCAAATCTCCAGAAATAGAAGTCCAGCTATCTCCTCTGTTTTCTGATCTAAAAACTTTTTGTGTCCCAAAATACAGCCTTTTTGGGTCGTGCTGACTTACCAAAATTGGAGCATCCCAATTGAATCTCAATTTTGGTTCTCCAACTGCAGCTTGCGGCTGAATGTACACTCTTTCTCCATTTGTTCTGTCAATTCTGTTCAAGTTTCCTTGTTGCCACTGCGCGTATACAATATCTGGATTTCCTGGTTCTGTGGCAGGTTGGTGACCGTCTCCACCCAACACAACCTCCCAATCCGAATTGGAAATTCCGTTACTTTTAAAAGTTCTGGATGGTCCCGATTGTGTATTGTTGTCTTGCGTTCCTCCGTAAATTTTGTAAAAAGGTTTGGAATCATCCAAAGCCAATTTGTAATATTGAGTAATAGGAAGGTTCGCAACATATTTCCATGATTCAGAGTTGTCAAATGATTCGTACATTCCACCATCTGAACCGACTAACATATAATTAGGGTCATTTTTTTTGAAAGCCAAAGCGTGATTGTCAGAATGTTTACTTTTTTCTTTCATGGTATAGAAATCTTTCCCACCATTTTCAGAAATCAACATTCTCACATTCATCAAATATATTTTATCAAATACATGAGGCGAAGCAACAAGTTCTTGATAATAGTGAGGACCAGTTCCGCCTGAAACGGTATTGGACATTTTTTGCCAGCTTCCTCCACTGTTTGAGCTTCGGTAAACAGCTCCTTTTTTTAATTCTAATTCTACTGCAGCATACAATACATTGGGTTTCATTGGCGAAATTGCCAGTCCAATTTTTCCTTTGTTAGATTTTGGTATTCCGTTATCAATTTTGTTCCAATTTTCACCTCCGTCTGTACTTTTATAAACGGAAGTTCCTGGCCCTCCGCCCATCAAAACAGCCACATTTCTGTGTCTTTGCCAAGTTGCAGCATACAAAATAGAGGGATTGGTTGGGTCAATTACCAAATCCGTAGCACCTGTCCATTCATTAATGAATAAAGTGTTTTTCCATGTTTTTCCACCATCCATACTTTTGTACAAGCCTCTTTCTCCACCTTTGCTCCACAAAGGACCTTGAGCAGCTACCCAAATAATATCAGGATTTTTGGGATGCACAATTATTTTAGAAATATGTTCCGAATTTTTTAGTCCCATATCCTCCCAAGTTTTTCCGCCATCCTTACTGTGGTAAATTCCATGGCCAATTCCCACGTGTCTTCCACCCACATTTTCTCCAGTTCCTAGCCAAATGGAAGCATTGTTGTTTGGATCTATCGTGATACAACCTGTAGAGTAAAACGATTCGTTTTCTGAAATTGCTTTCCAAGTTGTTCCGGCATTGGTAGTTTTCCAAACTCCACCAGAACCAACAGCCACGTACCACACGTTTTCATTGGTTGGGTCTATCGCAATATCCGCTATTCTTCCAGACATAAATGCTGGGCCCAAACTTCTGAATTTAAAACCGTTTAAGGCAGATTTTAAACTGGGTGATTTTTGAGATAAAATAGTAGTGCTAACAAAAAGCGATAGAAGTAATACAGATAAAAATTTAAAGTTTTTCATGGTAGCTTAATTTGATAAGGGTTTTAGGTTAGCTAAAATAAGAAAGTTTTGATTGAAGTTTATTTTTTAAGAATAATTACTTTTTCTGCATTGTCCAAACTTCACTTTTCATTCTTCATTTTCACTCTTCCCTTTTCATTGTCATCCTCGACTCCGATAGGGGATCTTATTCATTTGTATCGATTCTCGCTTTAAGATTCCATTTTTCAATGTGATTTCCTAGAATGTAGCTTCTTATAAAAAATGAACTTTTTCGATTACAATTAACTTCTGATCGGCACTTTGTTCATTTTTTTTATTGCCAAAAAAAACGAACCAAAAAAAGGCTAGGCTTAATTCTAATCCACTATTTCAACTTGTATTTTTCGATTCGGTCAGTGATTTCCTTCATAAACTCCGGAACTTCTTCCCTCATTCGCGAAAACTACTGCCTCAAAATAGTTCCGTAGAATGAGGCCGAAACTGAGACGACAAGACTTTTTCGTTCTATTAAAAATTTTCAAAAGTCGTGAACAAGACAACAAATGGTTTAAACAAGAAAATTCTCTTTTTTAAAGGATTGACAAATGAATAGAGGTCTCAATCTCAAATAATAAAATATTATCCCTATTTTAGGTACATGAAAAACTTACTCCAATTGAAATTTCAGCTAGCGCAAACACTATTAGTTGCAACAATATTTTTCCTAGCACTTCAAAATTGCAAAAAAGACGAAAAACCTTCACAACCAATTCCAGCTCCTTTCAATCATCAAGTTGCCTTCAATTATGATTATGATATTTCGGGAATGAATGATACACTAAGTGACAATGTCTTGACTGCTGATATCGTCTTGTTTCACTCTGATCAGATGGCAATGACTTGGAATACACTGAAAGCAGAATTCCTGAGAGCTGATGCTGCATTCAGAGCTGCAGGAGTTCAACTTAATTTGAAAAAAGCTGTGAATGTTACTTTCCCTGAAGAATGGAATAATAAATTGGCTTATAACCTCCTGGACTTGCCAGATTCTGCTGTAAATCCAGCTTTTTATGACATGTACAATACCACAACTCCAACTCTCACAGATACGATAGAAATTGCTTTTGAGGATTTCACGCATGACGAAGAAAACAAGGCCAGAACCATTTTTGTAATTCCATTAGAAGGTGTGAAAATTGTTTTTGCACAGAAAAATCCTGACGAAACATGGAAGATTTCAAATCCTGTGGCGACAGGTGCTTTGTCTTTTCCTTCTTATATTCTTCAAAATCGTATTCCAAGAAAATACCGAGGAATTATTACCATGGAACAATCCAGTGCAGTTACTTTAGCGCACGAATTGGGGCATAAATTAATCAATGTTTCACATGAAGGTTTGGGAATTAGCCCAGCATTTAGCGGAAGCTCAATTCCAGGATTATTAGGTTACGGAGGTTCTACCACAATTTATGGAGGGCAATCGGGTAGGTGGCACCAAGAACGATTGTTGTTAAGTCCTTACTTATATAAAAAGAACGGAACTTCAATAACTTATAACCCTGATTATGCAGGAAATGGTTCTTATGATGATGGTATTTATGGGACTTATATTATGCCTTAGAACTATAGTAGTTAAATTAAATTTTCATAATCTTTTTTACTGCAACTTCTTTCTCATCTTCTTTTAGGATTTTTAGGATATAAATCCCTGAACTTAAATTATCAATATTTAGGGTGTATTCATTTGAATCAAACTCAGTATTTATTTCTTTGAACAGCACTCTATTTCCTGAAGCGTCAAAAAGTAAGGCTAAGAATTTGCCGTTTTGATTTAAACGGATAGTGATTTTGTCTGTTACTGGATTAGGAAATACCTCAATATCAGAGTTTGATTTATAATTTATTCTTGGTCTTATTGAAAAATCTTTAACCACAGGAAAATGGTCTGAAGCTGTTTGCGTATCGTCTTTGTTTAAATTAAAAGCGAAAAGCCTAGAAGCTGACATCACCTCTGTTTGCAATACAAATGATTTTTCGGCAGTCATCACAGCATCCGAGTAGATAATAAAATCTAGTTTGCCAGGCGGATAAGTTCCATTGTCACTTCTGTAGGTATAATCCATTCTTTTATCACTTTGGAGGCATGAACCATACGTAAGATTCGTGTTGTCCCAATCTGGCGCGCCATCAGGTCCGAAGGCAGTTTCATCTTGAATATCTCCATTTGCCAAGGTGTTTAATTGTTGTGCATATCCCACCAAATTAAAATCTCCTCCACAGGCAAAAGGAGTGTTGAAAGGGAGGTCAATGATTCCTCCAGTTGTTTTTGCATCTAAAATAAACTGGATATAGGCATCCGCTTGGTTTTGTCTTTGTTCCTCTTTTTGACAACAACTAAGGTGAGAATTTGTAAAAAGAAAATCGGAACCAAACCGTTCGGGTAAATCTATCAAAGTAGGAAACTGATGAGATAAAGATTGCCAACTTTGTGTTATTGGATAACGAGAAGCAGTGATAAGTCCTCTGGCTAGGTGTTTTTGAACATACCAGCCGTTAGTGTCGCCAGTTGGTAGCCATGTATCTATCAGTCCTTTTACAGTTGTTGCAGTGGTGTTCCAGCATTCAGAAAAACCAATAATATCTGGAGATAATGTGGTAATAATATTTTGATAAGCTGGAACTCTTAAAGGATCATCAAGTCCATTGAAATAGGTGTTGTATGCCACAACTCTTAACTGATTTGTATCTTCTTTTGTGATGTTTGTAGGAACAAATGGTGGTGTAGGTGTATTGTCAAAGGTGTAAGAAAACACTTGCCCGTCATTAGGTAATTTGTCTCCATTAGAGTTGTTTAGTAAAAGAATTCTTATGGTTGAATCAGTAAAAAGTGGGTTTATTCCATCAGGAATTGCATCTCTTCTTATTGCCATTTCGAAAACATTGGAAGTGACTGTTGGTGAAACTCGAAAAGAAAAATCAGAAAAATTTACACGACTGTAAGGCGTTACATTATAATGTGCATAACGACTACTAAAAATAATCCCTAATTCTGATCCATATCCAGATTGGATAGCATAGCCCGTAGAATCATTATTATCCGTATCTATATACAAACGAACATTGTGAGGGATTGTATTATCTGTAAGATCAAACTCAGAATCGGTTGTAATTTTGATGAATAAGAAATTCTCGTCATTGGTTACAGATAGTTCTAATAAATCTATTCCGCTAACCGATTCTGAAGAATCTGTTATAGTTTTCATTGCTGAGCTCCAGTCGCTATAAGTTCCATCTATTGCAATAGGAGTAGACTGGGGTAAAATAGTATTGTAAGAAAAACTTAAAAAGATTAAAATGGAAAGGAAGCTGAAAATAGGTTGTTTCATTATTTATTTTTCTAAATTTTATCGGTTGTTAAATTTTGAACCTCTCTTGAGTTCAAAGGTAATTTAAAATTTACTTTGTATTGCATGAATACAAGTTCAGCTTTGGAAGACTGATTAGTCCTTGTAGGGATGCTGTTATTGGACTATTGTAATGGTTTTATTTTAGTTTTTATAGCAAATATAGCCTCCTTTAGCTCCGCTTTTATTAACAATATTAATCTTAGGCATTTTATCAGGATGTAATAAATATGGTTTAATACGATTGTTGAAATCATCTCGAGTTGAAGATTCAAAACCAGTCATTTGGTTTTTTCCTTCAATAATATAAAGTTCAAATTTACTACTATTAAAAATAGCTAGAACCATATCTATATCCGTTAATGTTTTTGCACTTTCAGGATTCTGTTGTTTGTAAAGTTTAGCAGGGTCTAGTGAGTATTTATCTATTTCAATAGGAAAAGAGCAATAAAATGCTTTTACATATCTTTTAATTCGTGTAACATTTTCTATTATGTATTTTGCAATACCATGATTGTTTTTTATGTCTATTGGAATTTCCCCCATTCCAATTATATCTTCAAAATAAGTTTTTAATGATGCTTTTGAATTTGCGAAACCTGAGACATGAAATTTTGGATCTTCCTTTGTTAATTTATGGATTAATTGATGATTATCAAATTTTATATATGCACTTAAATCATATTCACATTTGAATATGATTTTAAAGAGTTGCAAGAAAATTTTCCTTGTGTAATGTTTATAAAAAAAAATATTAGCGTATATCTTAAAATTGGAAATAGGGCTGGTAAACTTAAATTTCTCTAAGAATTTGTAATGTATATTTAAATAATTTAGCAAAAATTGGTTTTGTTCCTCTGAACCAATTTGAGATTGATTTACAATTAAATTAATAAAAAACAATGTTTTTCTACCATCATGAATAAGACAAACATTACTTGGCTTTTTTAAAAGATTTCTATTAATTAATGATTCAAAATCAATCCTTTCTTCATAGTTTTTAATTACCGCTTCCTCATAATTGAATAAGGTTCTTTTCATCCCAAAAATCTCAATATCATCTTTTGAGATATAGAATTGATGACATTTATTATCATTCGGACTTAAAATATCAAAAGGTTTAACATCTCTCGAAATTAAACTTTTTAAAAAATCATTAAATTCTAATTTGTTATTTCCTCTTTTGCTGATTTGTTTTTTTAGATAATCATTAAAATTAACACTATTTATGTGAAATGCGTTAATTGCTTTAGGAGATATGTATAACTTCTTTGTTAATGTCGTTTCAGCAGAATCAAAAAACGATTCGAAATCGAATGAATTTGGATTAAATAAATTTTTATAATTAAATATATTCAGTAAGATTTTAGTTATATCAACTTGGAAAGGAAAATCACTGTTAAAACTATCGAGATAAATAAAGCTTATTTGTCTTACTTTATGAAAAATCCATTTTAATTTTCTTAGTCTAGGTTCATCATCAATTAATGAGTTTTTAAAGAAAAGTAAAATTATTTTCTGAATCTCTTTATCTTTTACATTCTTTAAGAGATAGTTTAATGCTACTAGATATTTTGATTTATAATAATCGTTTTTATCAATTATATTATTGGCAAATTGTGACCAATCCTTTGATTTTGATATTTCTTCAAAGAACTCTTTCTTCTTCTTTGGGTTGTTTTTAATAAAATGAATCAATTCTGTTTCAGCAGCTAGGGTTCCATTTAAATGACCAAGATTTGCAAATAAAATTGCTATTTGAAGAATTACGATTCCTGATGTTTGATTTTTCTTGTCAATCGAATGGTTGCTTGATAAACCTGTTCTAAAGATTTCATCTTTTAATTTATGGATTATATGTAGTTGCAACATAATGTAATCCCACCTCTTATGATTATTTCCAGGATGAGATTTTGATATAAAACCTAAATGGTCAAGGTTTTTTAAATAGTCAATAAGACCATGCTTTTCGAGTATTAAATAAAAATCTGTTGAATGATGGTGTAATGCGATATCTACTTTTCCTAGCTTGGAAATTTCATGTGAAATTATTTTATTCATTTTGTTTATTTAAATTCTTAAGCCTGATCTGTATAAAGCATTACAAGTTAAATACAATCTATTGGAATTAAAAATCAATTGATTACAACTTATTAAACGATTGTTGACAAACAAAATTCCAAAAAAAAAGGAAAGCTCCCGCTTCCCTTTTTTTTAATAATCATGAAAAAATTTAATCCTCCTTATCCCAATTCTTCGTATTCTTTTTGTGATACACAAAACTTAGCTTATTAGCAATATCGTGGTTGTTGTCACGGTTTCCGCTTTGTTCTTTCAGTTTAGTTTCTTGTTCCATCAGGAAATTTCCTACGTCAAGCGTGTGTTTTCCTTTTTCAAAAATCTTGATAATGGTAGAAACATACCAATCGTATTCGGTTGGTTCCATTTCGTCAGCCACTTCCACAGCACCCCAAGCTGTATGAAGAATGTGAGTCATCATCTCTCTCATTCCTTCGTTTTGTAGGTCAGTGTGTTCTTCTTCTCTTTCTTCCATTTAGTTTTCTGTGTAATCTACAGTTAAGGTATCGTCTGCTTTGGTAACTTTTACCAATCCCAGTTTACCCAATGCTTTTATTCCCTTGTCCCATTGCTTTCCGCTAAGTTGCGAAGCTTCTTTGAGAGCACTCAATTCCATAGATTTTTGTGCTTTTATTAAGTCAAAAATCACTTTTTCGTTATCGGCTAATTCTATTTTCTTTTGTTTCACCTCAGGTCTCATTTGAGGGAAAAACAATACTTCTTGTATAGATGGATTATTCGTTAAGAACATAATCAATCTATCCATTCCAATTCCCAATCCTGATGTTGGCGGCATTCCATATTCCAAAGCTCTAAGGAAATCATTATCAATAAATTGTCCTGCTTCGTCATCTCCTCTTTCGGCAAGTTTCAGTTGCTCTTCAAATCTTTCTCTTTGGTCTATTGGATCGTTAAGCTCACTGTAAGCATTTGCAATTTCTTTCCCACACACCATCAATTCAAATCTTTCTGTCAATTCTGGATTATCTCTGTGCACTTTGCAGAGTGGCGACATTTCTTTAGGATAATCAGTAATGTAGGTCGGTTGAATGTAGTTTCCTTCGCATTTTTCTCCAAAAATCTCATCAATCAATTTCCCTTTCCCCATAGTGTCATCCACAGCAATTCCCATTCCTCTGGCAGCTTCTCTCAATTCATCTTCCGATTTTCCAGAAATATCAAATCCAGTAAAATCTATAATAGACTGAGTCATTGTCACTCTTTTATAAGGAGCTTTGAAGTTTATTTTGTGTTCACCAAAAGTAGCTTCAGAAGTTCCGTTTACTTCTACAGCAACATGTTCTAATAGTCTTTCAGTAAACTCCATCATCCAATTGTAGTCTTTGTAGGCTACATATATTTCCATGGCAGTAAACTCAGGGTTGTGAGTTCTGTCCATTCCTTCGTTACGGAAGTTTTTAGAGAATTCATACACTCCATCAAATCCACCTACAATTAATCTTTTTAGGTACAATTCGTTTGCAATTCTCATGTACAAAGGAATATCCAAACTATTGTGATGAGTGATAAACGGACGAGCAGCTGCACCTCCAGCAATTGGCTGTAGGATTGGAGTTTCTACTTCAAAATATCCAGCATCATTAAAGAAATTACGCATTGCATTGAACATTTTTGTTCTCTTCACAAATACTTCTTTCACTTTTGGATTCACTACTAAATCTACATACCTCTGTCTGTACCTAGTTTCTGGATTTACAAATGCATCATACACATTTCCTTCGCTATCCGTTTTTGGTAACGGAAGAGGTTTTAGAGATTTACTCAAAACAGTAAATTTCTCCACATTTATAGATTTCTCGCCAACTTGCGTAGTAAATAAAGTTCCTTCTACGCCAATAAAATCACCAATATCGAGTAATTTTTTGTACACTAAATTATAATGACTTTTGTCTTCACCTGGGCAAAGAACATCTCTATTGAAATAAACCTGCACTCTTCCTTCAGAATCCTGAATGGATGAAAATGAGGCTTTTCCCATGATGTTTTTACTCATCAATCTTCCTGCAACAACTACCTTTTTCCCTTCTTCGTAGTTTTCTTTTACCTCTTTGGATAAAGTATCTACTGGGAATAATGCTGCCGGAAAAGGTTCTATTCCTTCGGCTTTTAGTTTTGCTAAAGATTCTCTTCGTACGAGTTCTTGTTCAGATAATTCTAAGCTCATTTTTCTTCTTAATTTGGCTTCGTTTGTAATAGGTTGCAAATATAGGGATTTAGCAGTTAGATTGAATGATTTATATCACAATAATGAACACGGTTCTATTCATAAAAATACCACATGAAAATAATAATAAGCTTTTATTAATTGAATTTTGGAACAGCAAATAAGAGTTTTTCTTTCGTATCTTTGGGGAATAATTTATTTTTTTATCGAATGAAAGTATCACTAATCGTAGCAAAAGCTGAGAACGAAGCCATAGGAAAAGACAATGATTTGATTTGGCACTTGAGAGATGATTTGCGTTATTTTTCTGCTACAACCAAGGGGCATCATGTGATTATGGGAAGATTGAATTACGATTCGATTCCAGATAAATATAGGCCTTTGCCTCACAGACCAAACATTGTGGTAACCAGAAATAAAGATTTTGAAGCTGAAGACTGTATTGTTGTCAATTCAATCGAAGAAGGATTGAAAATTGCTAAAGAAAACGGAGACGAGGAAGCTTTTGTGATAGGAGGTGGGCAAATTTATGACAAGTCATTGACAGAAGATTTAGTTGATAAGCTTTATATAACTTACGTTCATCATAGTTTTGAGGCAGATGTTTTCTTCCCTAAATATGATAAATCTAAATGGAAAAAAACGAGCGAAATCTTTCATCCAAAAGATGAAAAGCACGAATTCTC
>JBDMYC010000218.1:0-5445 GCA_039770535.1 Flavobacteriales bacterium | reverse complement strand
TGTTCCCGATATACTTTATCAAATCAAAATCTTTATCCTCTTGGTTTGAAATAATTAAACTAACTAAATCTTCGGACAAAGCAATTCGAATTGACTCCAGTAATATGTCATTATATTTTAAAGTCAGTTCCTTTATTTTGTCTTTTTCTTTCATTCCTTTTAATTAAATGATAATAATAGCAAAGCTAGCATTTGTCTTTAATTACGACAAAATAATTGTTCAAACAAAAAAACCTCCAAAGCATTGCTTTGGAGGTTTTTAAAAGTGGCTCCTCCCGGATTCGAACCGGGGACACATGGATTTTCAGTCCATTGCTCTACCAACTGAGCTAAGGAACCAACCTAAATTGGTTTTGCTTGTTTCCAAGCAGGTGCAAATATATACTTTTTTTATATAACACAAAAAAAATTGCAAAAAGGATTTCAATTAAATGTCAGACGATTTCTTTTTGAATTTTCGCACAAAAGTCAACAGTAGTAATAACGTAGCTATAAACAAACTTAGCCTGCTGATGTAATCTCCATATTGGGCGTAAAATGTAGTGTTCTCCATCAAAGGAACATCCATACTCAGAGAGGTAGCTTTCTCCCATTCCGTCTTTTTCTCTATCTCTCCTGCTGGATTGATAAAACAGGAGATTCCTGTATTTGCTGATCTTGCAATCCATTTTCTGTTTTCTATCGCTCGCAACTTTGAATAGGCAAGTAATTGCTTGTAACCAGGCGTATCATACCACCAAGCATCATTGGTAATGATAGCGATTACATTCGCTCCTTTTCTGCAAAATTTACTAGTATACTCTCCATAAATAGACTCGTAACAAATAGTTGGTGCAATGATAGCATCTCCAACTTGAAAATTTTTGGGCTCTGCAGAAATTCCTAGGGAGCCGCTTGTCCCGCCCAAATCAAAAATAGATTCAAGGGGTTTCGTAATAAACTGAAAAGGCAAAGTTTCTACTCCAAGCACCAATTTGTTCTTGTGATAGATATCTACATTAGTCGTGGAGTCAATTAAAAGAGCTGAATTATAGGCTTCCCAATATCCATTACCAGTTTTCATTTTTCTTGTAGCAGGAGAATTAATTTTATCAAAAAAAGCATGAGTAGAAGCTCCTGTTAATACTTTAGCTTTCGGAAATGACTTCAAGAAAACCTGAGCGATTTGCACTTCGTCCGAATAATGAATCATCTTCTCCTCGAGCGAAAAAGGTATTGCCGTTTCAGGTGTGATTATTAATTCTGTATTTTCCGAAATAGAATTCTTAGTCACGTTCAGCATGTTTTTTACTTGGTCCAATCCTGTAGCTCCTCCACTAAATTTTTGATAGGGATTGATGTTAGGCTGGGAGACAACTATGCTAACTGTTGGATTTCCAGTTCCTAAATCAACACTCGCTTTTATTGCATAAGACAATGCAATTGGGGAAGCGATCAACAACACCAAACCGACAACATGAGCTTTCAAGCTTTTAAATCCACCTTTGTTTTTGAATCTTTTGTACATAAAAAACAAGACTAAGTTGACAAGTACAATCCACAGAGTTCCTCCTCCTATTCCTGTAAATTCATACCACTGAACTAAATCTGTGTTGCCTGCGAATACATTCCCAAAAGGAAGCCAAGGATGAGAAAGTGGCCATCTGTAATCAATCCATTCAAAAGCCAAAATATTGATCACAAAAGCTATGTAGCCTTCTTTTTTACCTACAAACTTTCTAGTAAGATGGAAAAACCAAAATGGAAAAGCTACCAAAATAGATCCAAAAACAACTGCCATCCATAATCCTGCTGGAGAAGCATGATAAATCCACCAAGAGGTAATTAAATTGAAAATTGCAAACATGACAAAAGCATGGACATACACCTTTGTACTATTTAGCTTTTTAGTAAAAATTTCATCTTCGAGAATAAGAAACGGAACTAAACCAACAAAAATAAACGGAAAAAGAGGCGTAATCTCCACCCAACTTAATCCTAAAATTAATCCTGCACTGGCTGATAGAAGAAATCTTTTTAACATACTATCTTTCTATTAGATTCCTAAATTTCAATAACAAAGAAGGCAGCAGTACAAGATTACAGAGCATTGCAACTAATAGCGTAATTGAAACTAAAATACCCAAAGCTTGCGTTCCTCCATAACTAGAAGCCATAAAAATAGAGAACCCAAAAAACAAAATTATAGAAGTATAAAACATACTGATTCCTGTTTCCTTCAAGGCACCATAAACAGCAGAGCTAATGTCGTTTTTGTTGTGTTTTAACTCTTGTTTGAACTTTGCCAAAAAGTGAATTGCATCATCCACAGAAATACCAAGTGAAATACTGAATACAAGGATTGTACTTGGTTTCAAATCTACACCAAAATAACCCATGAGACCAGCTGTGAACAAGAGAGGAATAATATTGGTAATTACAGAAATCACTACAATCCAAACTGATTTGAACAAAAATGCCATTAACAATGAAATTCCAAGAATTGCCAGTAACAAACTAATCAATAAATTGATTATCAAATACTTGGTTCCTTTAGCGAATGGAATAATAAATCCAGTAATTCTATTTCCAATAAATGTATTGTCGACTGCCAACTCTAGATTTTTAAAGTCAGTTGTAACAATGGTATTATAATCCAGCCCGTTTGCTTCGTATTTTTGGAATAAGTCTAAATCTTGTTTTTTGAGCACTGCCAAGTACGAATACTCAATATAAGGATACTCATAAATGATAGAATCTAAATAAGCTACTTTCTGCTCAGTTTCTCCGTTCTCAATCTTGGACAATAATCTGGTAATTTCTTTTTTGTCAGGATTCAAGATTTCGTCTATTTTAGGCGTAACAGTATTTATAATACTATCAAGTCTGTCTACACCTACATCCTCTACTTGAGACGTAATTCTTGTTTTTGTTCCAGATGCATCCATAAACATTTCAGTAGAAATACCAACGGTCTTTATCGTGTCCTTGTCTATGCGCTTGGCAATTTGTCTGAGATATTTTGTCTCTGGAATTCGATAATCGCTTCTTGCCCCGTCATAAATAACTGATTGGTTCACAAATTTCAGAGCATCAACCAAAGACGTAGTTCTAGAAATCTCACTATAAGTCTGCAGGTAACTCTGTACACTATCAATCTTGACTAATAAGCTCTTTCTGAATCTGTTTTTTCTATGTTTAACATCCAGAACAATCTCAAAAGGCATTGTTCCCGCAAGGTTGTTTTGAAAAACAATCAAATCGGTTTTCACTTTATCGCCATTTGGCAAATCATCTACCATTTTTCCCGAAGGTTTCAAAAGAGTCATCCCAAACATGCAAATCAAAATAACAGATGACGCAATAGCGAATATATACCTTTTTTTGTGCCTCACTGTGTGCCTAAGTAGTGAAAGCAATTTGCCTATCCAGTTCTTTTCTAGATGCTTCATGTGTCTTTGCTTTGGAGCTTGAAAGAAGCTGAACAAAATAGGAATCAACAAAGTTGTAAGCAAAAACAATAAAATAATACTGAAAAAAGCAACAGCTCCAAACTCAAAGAGCAGACGGCTGTTGGTAAAAATAAAAGTACCAAAACCAAATGCGGTTGTTACATTAGTAAGAAAAGTAATATGTCCTATTTTGGTTATTACATTTTTCAGAGCATATTGTTTGTCATTGGACTCCAAGTACAATTGTTGGTATTTATTGACGAGATACACGCAATTAGGTATACCTATCACAATGATGAGTGGCGGCAAAAGCCCCATAATTATTGTCAATTTGAAACCTAAAACACCAACAATCCCGATCGTCCAAACTACTCCGATAAGAACAATGAGAATGGAAATACCTACTACTCGAATTGATCTGAAAAAGAAAAACAAAACTAGAACAGTGGTCAACAAGGATAAAACCATAAACTTCGAAAGTTCAGAACTTATCTTGAGCATGTTGTTCGCTCTAATGAATGGAAGACCAGTATAAAACAGTTCTCCTTCAAAAAACTCTTCGTATTTTTTACCTACTTCACTAATTTCGGTCACAAATTTCCCTCTTTCATTCGAGTTGAAAAACTCAGGATTCACCATTAAGAGCATAGCATGAAAATCATTGCTGTCGTTATAAACTGTACCCTCATAAAAGGGAAGATTACGAATGGTTCTTTTAATGGAATCTAGCTGCAGCTTATCCTTTACTGGATGAGGTGAAATAGGCAGAATATCAAAAGGTCTTAAGCTATCTTTCTTAACAATTGTATAGAAATTTGCTTCAGAAAACGAAGAGTCAATCCCTTGCACCTTAGATAATTCCTCTCCAAGTTCTTTCCATTTGTTGAATTTATCTACCGTATAAAAATCTTTATCTTTGGTGCCGACCAAGATATTGAAACCATCATTTCCAAAAAGTTTTTTGAACTCTAAATAGGCAAGATTATCTTCATGGTTTTGGGGAAGCAGCTGCGGCATTTCATAATCAAGCTCCACAGAGGTTGCATGATAACCAAAAAAAGATGTGATTAGTGCAAGTACAATCAGAATTGGAATTCTGAAGCTTAAAATAAAATTGGCTATTTTTTCTCCCAAAGTTTAGTTTTTTGTAAAAATACTAAAAAAGGCTAACCTTAATGAAAAAGTTAGCCTTATTACTTTATAAGATATAATGATGAAATTACTTTTTCAATAATTTAGTCACCAATTTATCTACATCTTGTGTTAATTCTTCAGCTAGTTCAGAATCAATCAAGATTCTTCCACTGTGCTCATCATAAATGATTTTTTTTCTTGCAGCAATTTCAATTTGTCTTTGTGGTGGAATACTAATAAAAGAACCTCCAGAAGCTCCTCTTTCTACTGGTACGACAGCCAACCCATTTTTTGCTCCTCCTCTGATTCTTTTGTAGGCTCTTAGCAATCTTTCGTCAATTTTCTTAGCTTCCTTTTCAGATTTCTCCAATAAAATCGCCTCTTCACTTTCAGTTTCTGATACGATTTCATCCAACTCCTTGTTCTTTTGGTCCAGAGAATCTTGCTTTTCTTGCAATTTCTCAGCCGCCACAACTAATACTTCTTTTTTGCTGTCTATTTTATATTTGAATTCTTTGATTTTCTTCTCAGACAATTCAATCTCCAATTCTTGGAATTCGATTTCTTTAGATAAAGAATCAAACTCTCTGTTATTTTTAACATTTCCTTGCTGCTCTTTGTATTTTTCGATTGAATTCTTAGATTCAGCAATCATATTCTTTCTGTCAGAAATACTTGTTTCAAGATCTGATAATTCGTTATCTATCTTTACTTTACGAGTAGTTAATCCCTCGATTTCTGCTTCCAAATCTTCCACCTCTAATGGTAATTCCCCTCTCAAAGTTCTAATCTTATCAATGTTGGAATCTATTAATTGTAGCGTATAAATTGATCTTAATTTATCTTCTACCGTTTGATTTTTTTTTGCCATAACTTGTTT
>JBDMYC010000217.1:0-5950 GCA_039770535.1 Flavobacteriales bacterium | reverse complement strand
TGATGATGTGAGAGTAGAAACAAGAAGTTACCAATTTTTGTACAAAGACGATCAAGGTTTCCATTTCATGAACACTTCGACTTACGAGCAAATCATGCTACAAGAAGCTATGATCGACAATCCTCAATTCTTGGTAGATGGAGACTCTGCAACTATTGTATTTGATGCAGAAAATGAGCTTCCACTTACTTGTGAGTTACAACCCTATATCGATACAGAAATTACTTATACTGAGCCAGGTGTAAAGGGAGATACAGCAACAAATACTTTTAAACCAGCAACTATTACAACAGGAGCTGAGATAAAAGTTCCTTTGTTTATCAACATTGGAGATAAAGTGAAAGTGGACACGAGAACAGGAGAATATAAAGAAAGATTGAAATAACAGTTTTAATTATTTACACTTACAAATCCCATTTCGAATTATTGAAATGGGATTTTTTTTGTAATGTATTGTCAGTTTATCTGTCAAAAACTTCAAAATAAATAGTTGGCATAATTATTAGAATACTTGTAAGTGTGAAAACAAAAGAATCTATATTTCAGGGTACAGCCATTCCTTTTCTGTTATTGGTAATAATATGGGGAGTCCATTTCATCAATATTTCTTTTCCAAATTTGGCATTGTACACTTATGGCGTGGATCCAAGAGAAATTTCTGGACTGCGAGGAATTCTATTTTCCCCTTTTTTGCACAGCACGACTGATAATTACAGTCACATTTTCAATAATTCCGTTCCACTGTTTGTGCTTTCCTATTTTTTTATGATTTCGTACAAACCTATTTTCACTAAAGTAACTGTGTTTATCTGGTTATTTTCGGGAATTTGCACTTGGTTAGCAGCCAGAGAAAACTATCATATTGGAGCCAGTGGTGTTATTTATGGACTAGCTTTTTTCTTGTTCTTTAGCGGGATTTTCAGCAAGAACAAACGATTAATTGCTGTTTCATTAATCGTAGTTTTTCTATACGGAAGTATGATTTGGGGAATCTTCCCCGGCGAAGAACGAATATCTTGGGAAGGGCATTTATTTGGGGGAATCTCAGGAATAGTAATGGCTTTTTATTACAAAAACAGATTCAAAGCGAAAGAAAAATACAACCTGTCTGTTGACCCTGAGTTTGGCGAATTTGTAGACGAATACAATGCCGAATTAAAATTTCAACAAGAAGAAATTGCAAAAATGAAAAATCTTCAAACTAACACAACTTCGGATGATAATTTTAAAGTGTTTTTTGAATATTTGGAGAAGAAAAAAGAGAATTAATCTTTCTTTTTTACTTTCATCCCTGCGAAGGCAGGAATGACAATGTTTTTTTTTAAAAAATAGGCAAAAAAAAAGGAACAACCTTTCGGTTATTCCCTAGTTTAAGTATTCTGTCTTCAAACTTTGTGCTTTGGCCACTGAGCGAAACGCAGTGGAGCCGAACGTGCTAGTTATTTAGCATAACCGGCATTACCAGCATCAAAATATCTTCCCCTTCTATATCTGTTTCACTTGGTAAGATTATCCCAGCTCTAGATGGATCACTCATTTCCAGATGAATATTTTCTGATTCTAGGTTCGATAGCATTTCAATCAAAAATCTTGAGTTAAATCCTATTTCCATATCCGTTCCTTCGTAGTTACAAGCTAGTCTCTCGTTTGCTGCATTGGCAAAATCAAGATCTTCGGCACTAATTACCAATTCACTGCCAGCAACTTTCAATCTAACTTGGTGTGTAGATTTATTAGAGAAAATAGAAACCCTTTTCATAGAGTTTAGCAATAAGTTTCTCTCTACTGTCAATCTATTTGGATTTGTTTTTGGAATTACTGCATCATAATTTGGATATTTCCCATCAATTAATCTACAAACTACATTAAAATCATCAAACTTGAAATGCACATTAGAATCACTATATTCCATTGTTACATCATCTGAGGTATTCCCTACTAAGTTCTTCAATAGGTTAAGTGGCTTTTTTGGAACAATAAACGAAGCCGCAGCATCCACTTTGCTTCCAGTACTTTTATATCTTACCAATTTGTGAGCATCTGTTGCTGCAAAAGTTACAGAGTCTTTTTCTAATTGAAAGAATACACCAGACATGACAGGTCTAAGGTCGTCATTTCCTGTTGCAAAAATTGTTTTAGTAATCGCTCTTGATAAAGTATCAGAGGACATTGTCATCACAGAAGGGGATTCTAGAAGTGGAGTATTAGGAAACTCATCTTTGTTTTGCCCACTCAATTTGAATTTACCGTTATCAGAAGAAATTTCAATTCCAAAGTTTTCTGGGTTCACAGTAAATGTAAGCGGCTGCTCAGAAAAAGTTTTCAAAGCGTCCATAAGAAACTTGGCAGGAACTGCCACAGCTCCATCTTCTTTTGCTTCAATTTCAAATTTTGAAGAAATAGTAGTTTCCAAATCGGAAGCCAATACTGTTAGCTCTTTTCCTGTAATAGTAAAAAGAAAATTATCTAAAATTGGTAACGTATTATTAGTACTCAGCACCCCACTAATTGATTGTAAATGCTTAAGTAACAGTGAACTCGAAACGATAAATTTCATATAGTTATGTTGTATGTTTTTGGTTTATTTAATGTATCAAAGATACTTTTTTGCGAAAGATAGAAACCACTTAATCTGTTGTTTTTTTTAACAATTACCACCAAGAAATGAACAACATGAAAAAAAATGAAAATATTAATTTCCTCTGAACTTGTTTTATTAATTGGTTTTACTAAATTTGCGAACCAATAAAATTGGTCTCGTGGCCGAGTGGCTAGGCAGTGGTCTGCAAAACCATCTACACCAGTTCGAATCTGGTCGAGACCTCCAGTAAAATACCTTCATATTTCGATAAGAAATAATGAAGGTATTTTCTTTTAAAGCAATTTAAGAACCTTATTTTTTCATTGCCAGAAAGTTATGACTCGCAAGCTTTTTTTCGACAAATTTTTGTTGAAAAGATTTGCAATAAAAACAAAGTCAGTGTTTATCACTTGTGGCAAAAGTTCTTTGTTAATAAATGGCTATTTTGTTAATTAGTCTACTTGTGCTCTTCAACTTTTTTGTTCAAATTTGTATTGCGTAAGAGACTCAAAACAATTCGGTTTTTCTCTTTCGAAATTAATTAAAGCAAGTCACAAAAACTAAACAAAAAAACTAATGCAAGAAACGAATACAAACCTTCAGCCAGAACCAATTTTACAAGAAAATAAAAACAGATTCGTACTGTTCCCTATTGAACATGACGATATCTGGGCCTATTACAAAAATGCTGAAGCGAGTATTTGGACCGCAGAGGAATTAGATCTTTCTTCTGATATTTCTGATTGGGAAAATAAATTGAATGATGACGAGCGTTATTTCATCAAACATATCCTAGCATTTTTTGCTGCTAGTGATGGGATTGTGAATGAAAATTTAGCAGAGAATTTTGTAGCAGAAGTTCAGTACACTGAGGCAAAATTTTTCTATGGTTTCCAGATAATGATGGAGAACATTCATTCAGAAACTTATTCTCTTTTGATTGATACTTACATTGGAGACCAAAAAGAAAAAGATTACTTGTTCAATGCAATTGAAACCTTTGAACCAGTGAAGAAAAAAGCAGAATGGGCATTAAGATGGATTGATAATGGAAGCTTTGCAGAGAGATTGATTGCATTTGCTGCAGTAGAAGGAATCTTCTTTTCAGGTAGTTTTTGTTCTATCTTTTGGCTGAAGAAAAGAGGGCTGATGCCAGGACTTACTTTCTCAAACGAGTTGATCTCAAGAGATGAAGGATTACACTGTGATTTTGCTGTACTATTACACAATGAGCACGTAATCAATAAAGTGCCAAAAGCAAGAATACAAGAGATCATAGAATACGCAGTAGAAATAGAAAAAGAATTCGTAACAGAATCGTTACCGGTAAGATTGATCGGGATGAATTCTGGAATGATGAGCCAATACATTGAATTTGTTGCCGACAGATTGTTGATGGAATTAGGTAACGATAAAATATACAATGCAACAAATCCGTTTGATTTCATGGATATGATTAATCTGCAAGGAAAAACCAACTTTTTTGAAAAAAGAGTGGGTGAATACCAAAAAGCAGGAGTTGCCAGTGCTTCCTCTTCAGAGCAAACATTCTCTGTAGACGAAGATTTCTAGAAAAAGCCCCAACTAAAATATCAGAAGCGCCTGCTATTAACACCAATTAGTTAATATCAAGCCTTGCCGTCAGGTAAATTAAAGCTAATTATTGGTTAACTTTAGTAAAATAGAGACTCGTAATCTCATCAAAACAATACCCTATAAGAAAAAGGAAAAAAATTAATACCCCCAAATTATGTTCGTACTAAAAAGAAATGGTAAAAAAGAAGCAGTTCAGTTTGATAAAATAACTGCAAGAGTGCAAAAAATGTGTTACGGTCTTAATCCACTTGTGGATTTCACCAAAGTAGCCATGAAAGTTATTGAAGGATTATATGATGGAGTTACTACAAGTGATTTGGATAATTTGGCCGCAGAAATTGCAGCTACAAATACAATAACTCACCCTGATTATGCACTACTTGCCTCAAGAATTGCAGTATCGAACTTGCACAAAAATACAAAGAAGTCTTTTTCTGAAACAATGACAGAACTGTACGAATATATTGACCCAATAACAAGCGAACCGGCTGCTTTATTGGCAGATGATGTGTATGAAATTATCAAAGAAAATGCTCCATTACTAAACTCTACCCTAATCTACGACAGAGATTTTAGATACGATTATTTTGGATTCAAAACATTGGAAAGATCCTACTTACTGAAGACCCACGGTACAGTTACTGAAAGACCACAACAAATGTTGATGAGAGTTTCTATAGGGATTCACAAAAACGATATTGAGTCGGCAATAAAAACTTATCACTTGATGTCTCAAGGATGGTTTACTCACGCTACTCCTACTCTTTTTAATTCTGGAACACCAAAACCACAAATGTCTTCTTGTTTCTTATTGACAACAAAAGAAGATAGTATTGATGGGATATACGACACATTGAAGCAAACTGCTAAGATTTCTCAGTCGGCAGGAGGAATTGGGTTATCAATTCATGATGTGAGAGCAAAAGGTTCTTACATAAAAGGAACAAACGGAACTTCAAACGGGATAGTTCCTATGCTTAAAGTATTTAACGATACTGCAAGATATGTAGACCAAGGTGGAGGAAAGAGAAAAGGTTCTTTTGCACTTTACCTAGAACCATGGCATGCAGATATTTTCGATTTCTTAGATTTAAAAAAGAATCATGGGAAGGAAGAACAAAGAGCAAGAGATTTGTTTTACGCAATGTGGACTCCAGATTTGTTCATGAAAAGAGTGGAAGCAGATGAAGAATGGACTTTGATGTGTCCAAACGAATGTCCAGGATTATCTGATTGTCATGGAGAAGAATTTGAAAAACTTTACCTGCAATACGAGCAAGAAGGAAGAGGAAGAAAAGCGATAAAAGCACAAGATCTATGGAACAAAATTCTAGAATCTCAAATTGAGACAGGAACTCCATACATGTTATACAAAGATGCTGCAAACAGAAAGTCTAATCAAAAGAATTTAGGTACAATTAAGTCTTCTAACTTATGTACTGAGATTATGGAGTACACTGCGCCTGACGAAGTTGCTGTTTGTAACTTAGCCTCTATTGCATTACCGAAATTTGTAAAAGACAACTCTTTTGATCACGAAAAATTATTCGAGGTAACGTATCAAGCTGCTGTCAACTTGAACAAAATAATTGACAACAATTACTACCCTGTAGAAGAAGCTAGAAACTCTAACATGCGCCACAGACCAATTGGAATAGGAGTGCAAGGACTAGCAGATACTTTTATCTTATTGAGACAAAACTTTGACTCGGAAGAAGCAAGAAAATTAAACTCAGAGATTTTTGAAACTCTTTATTTTGCTGCAATGACAGC
>JBDMYC010000216.1:0-16508 GCA_039770535.1 Flavobacteriales bacterium | reverse complement strand
TTGACCACGCATAGATTGAATTATGAATCAATATCAAAAAGTAGCATTTTACACCCTAGGTTGTAAATTAAATTTTTCGGAAACTTCTACCATTGCACGACAATTAGCAGATGCTGGTTTTGCTAAAGTAGATTTTCAGGAGAGTGCTGATATTTATATTTTAAATACTTGTTCGGTAACAGAAAATGCAGACAAGAAATGTAAACAGCTGGTAAAAAGAGCATTAGGATTTAATCCGAAAGCATTTATTGTGATTGTGGGATGTTATGCTCAATTGAAACCAGAAGAAATTGCACAAATTCATGGAGTGGATTTGGTACTTGGTGCTCAAGAAAAATTCAACATTGCAGAGTACCTTGAGAATACCGAGAAAAATAGTGAAACACACATAGAAAATGGATCTATAAAAGAGACCAAAGAATTCATTCCTGGTTATTCTATGGGAGACAGAACACGTACTTTCATGAAAATTCAGGATGGTTGTGATTATTTTTGTACGTTTTGCACTATTCCACTGGCGAGAGGAAAAAGTAGGAATGCAAGTATCAACAAAACAATAGTAGAAGCAAAAAAGATTGCACAAACTAATGTGAAAGAAGTTGTGTTGACAGGAGTAAATATTGGAGATTTTGGACAAGGCGGAGAAGAGAACTTTTATCAGTTGATTCAAGAATTGGAGAAAGTGAAAGGAATTGAGAGATTCAGAATTTCTTCGATAGAACCAAATCTATTGAGCGAAGAAATCATAGAATTTGTAGCAAAATCAGATAAGTTCGTTCCTCATTTTCATATTCCCATGCAAAGTGGATCAGATGTTTTACTTACTGCAATGCGCAGAAAATATGACAAAGCTTTGTACCAATCTCGCATTGAAAAAATAAGAGAATTAATGCCTAATTGCAGCATTGGAGTAGATGTAATTGTTGGTTTTCCTGGAGAAACAGATGAGATATTTGAAGAAACCTATCAGTTTTTAGTAGAACTAGAAATATCTTATTTACACGTATTTACATACAGTGAAAGAGCGAACACGACCGCTATCAAAATGAAAGAGGTTGTCCCAATGGCAACAAGAAAAGAGAGAAGCAAAAGGTTAAGAATATTATCAGAGAAAAAAAAGAAAGCTTTCTATTTACAAAATGAACAACAAACAGAAGAAGTACTCTTCGAAGCAGATCATGAACATGGGATGATGAATGGATTCACAAGCAATTACGTGAAAGTAAAAGCTCCTTACAACCCTCTAATCACAAACTTAGTAGTACCTGTGAAAATGACGAAAGTGGACAGAGATGGATTGATGAAAATTGAATTCATAGAAAAAAGACAACTAACAGAACTTAAACAACTTACAAACTAACTTATGTATCCAACTCTTTATCATTTTTTCTACGGGGCTTTAGGTATCGAAATTCCATTTCTGAAAATTGTTCCAATGTTAGGATTTTGGATTGGTGTGGCTTTTTTAGCTGCAAATTGGTTTGGAGCAAGAGAATTGAAACGAAGAGAAAGCTTAGGTTTGGTTAAAAGTAATTTTAAGACTGTGACAGTTGGGAAACCAGCTAATCCTTTTGACTTATTTTTCAATGGATTGTATGGATTTTTTATTGGATTCAAACTATTTCCTCTTTTCACAAATTCAGAAATATTAAATGACTTCGTTGGTTTTTTACTTTCAGGGCAAGGGAATATAGTTGCAGGTATTGTTGTGGGCGCAGGAATGGCTTACTGGAAATACAGAGAAGTAAACAAACAAAAACTAGAAACACCAATTGAAACTGAGTTAGAAATACGACCTCACGAGCAAATGGGAAACATTACTTTGATTGGTATTTTGGGAGGAATTGGGGGTTCACTCCTATTTGCTACCCTAGAAAAACCTTGGTTGATTACTGAATTCATAGATGCTTTTTTCAATCAACCCACGCTAATTGTAGATGGAATTGTGAAAGACAATCCTGTAGCTAGTTTTTCTCACCTTTACAATGGACTTACAGTGTATGGTGGAGTTATTTTGGCCGTGCTTGGTTGTGTCTACTATTTTTGGAAACAAAAATTACCCATTGCCCAATATTTAGATGCTTTAGGACCTACGGTTTTATTGGCTTACGGAATTGGAAGAATTGGATGCCAGCTAGCCGGAGATGGAGATTGGGGAATAGATAATTTATCTCCACAACCCGATTTCTTAGCATTTTTGCCAGACTGGATGTGGGCTTACGATTACCCAAATAATATCAACAATGAAGGAGTCTTAATGGAAAATAGCATTTTCCCTGATTACAACCACAGACTAGAAAACCCAGTTTACCCCACTCCTATCTACGAAATGATTATGTGTTTTGGATTATTCGCATTTATCTGGAGCCTGAGAAAAAAACTAACTGCTCCTATGATGATGTTTAGTTTGTATGTTTTGGTACAAGGAATAGAGAGATTATTGATAGAAAGAATAAGAGTGAACACGGAATATGGGAGTGGATTTACGCAAGCCGAACTAATTTCTATTGCTCTTATTTTCTTAGGAGGAATTGGAATGTATTATTTTTGGAAAAGACATAGAAATAAGGAGGCTATTACTAATAACTAGTTAACTCCACAGAATAATATTTCTTATCCAATGAAACGACTTTTGTGAAATTAGAATCGATCTTATCCGTGTAATATTTCAATTTATACTCAGGAATTGTACTGTCAAATATTACTGTTTCCGGTTTGGCTTGTTGCAAATAAGACTTCAATAATTTGAGAGATGGTTTATTGACTATCAAGAAGTCGGGATTTATATCTTGAATAAATTCTTTATCCAAAACCTGAATTGTTGTGTTCTTGAAATTGAAAACTCCTTTTTCTAAAAACACAGATTTATCTTCGTAAGAAATTGATAATGAATCGACATCAAAATAAACCTTAGACGTGAGATTATGATTATTCCAATTGTTATTGACATTAAAAAGCATCTTATTCCAATCGTCTTTAAATTCTGAACTGGAAACAAAATATACTTTTTTATTGTCTACCAGCTCAAATACTGTCTCGTTCTTGATGGAGTAAAAAGTTAAATATTGTTGCTGGGTAGAATCGTATTGTTTTACTAACTGAATGCTAATAAATATAAAAGCCAAAGTTAATGTGGCATATAAAAACTTAAGTCTCCGGTAATACAAGGCAATGAGAAAAATGAATGTCAGTAAGTAGAGTAAATAAGTTTCAAAAACTGATAAAGCCATTTCTTCTATCAGTGAATAGGGTAATTTTTCTGTCATGAAAATTGCTTGGTTCAGAATCCAGAGCAAGAAATTGAGAATTTTGCCCACTGCGAGGGAAAGTCCGCCAAAAGGGGCAATCACAAAAAGACCTATTCCTAGATAAAAAATAAGAACTGCTGAAGGAATTACTATAAGATTGGAAACGAAAAAATAGACAGGGAACTGATGAAAATAGTATAAAGTCATTGGGAAAGTTGCAATTTGTGCTGCAATAGAAACACAAGTTATTGCCCATATTTTCTGGAGAATGGTATTATTAAAATACAGTAATTTGTACAATTTGGGTTGGAGATATACTATCCCCAAAACGGCTGCATAAGACAATTGAAAACCTACCTGATAAATCATGTAAGGATCAATAATGAGCAAAACCAGAGCAGACACTGCAAGTGTGTTGTAGATTGATACTTTCCTACCCAGTAATTTATCACCCACTATAATGAAAGTGAACATGGTACTAGATCGCATTACAGAGGCCGAAAGCCCTGTCATCAGAGCATAAAACCACAAAACGGAAATTAGAATTATCGCTATCAAATAGTTAGATTTTCTTAATCTTTTGAATAAATTCAAGAAATTTGAAAGAAGCAGATACAAAATCCCCACATGCAATCCCGAAACTGCTAGAACATGCATGGCGCCAGCACTGGAATAAGACTTCATTAATTCTTTGTCTAAATTTTCGCGCAGTCCCAGTAACAATGCAGAACCAACTTGTAATTGCTTGCCCACTACTCCATTTTCTTGCAGATAACTGTAGAGTTTTTGTCTCATTTTCTGAGAAAATTTCACCAAGAAATTTCCCGAATTCGCACCTGTTTTATGCCAAGTGTTAGAGTCTAAAAATACTTGATAATTTATTTGATGTAGATTCAAATAACGACTGTAATCAAATTGCTTGGGATTTCTTGCGCCCTCTACTTTGTTTATTTTATTTTCAATGATTAACTCATCTCCGTACTTCAGCATTTTCACTTGGTCACTTTTCCTGAAATATGCAAGTACTTTTCCATCACATTTTAAACCTTCCTCACCTAGCGAACTATTTACCTGAAGGATAGCCTTGTATGAGTTTTCTTTCTCTACTAGTCTATCTATTATTTTGATGTGATAATAATCTGACTGAGTAATGGTATGAGAAAAATGACTTTCCTGTAAATTCTGTGTGCGAGAAATAGTGTATTGATAACCAACTAAAAATACTGAAAAAGAAATCACTACGCCAATCCACTTTCTGTTTCTGAAAGTTGAAAACCAAAAATAAATCAGAAAAATAAATAGTGAAAAGACGCAAAATAATGGAATAAGGTAGTGGCTTAATTTGAGATTTACAGCAGCCATTATTCCCAAAACAAGAGGAAATAAAATGCGAATCCCAGGGTTATTCGTCCAAAATTTCATTACCTAATATAAGGAATATTCATGTATCAGAAAAAAGGAAATTAAAATAGAGACAAAATCAAACAAAGGAACTTGGTATATTATTTGCAAAGTGATAACCGAAATAGAAAACAAACCTCTATTTTTATACAAGAAAACTCTCTATGATCAAAACGAATTACATAGTTTCATTATTTATTGTTTTAAGCTCAACTCTAGTAGCTCAAAACAATATCATGAATACTTTTGATAGGATAAAAAATGAAAAAGTATTAGAAAATGCTTCCATCAGTTTTCGTGTTATAGATTTAGATGCAGATTCCGCTATTGCCGAATACAATTCATACAACAGCCTTGTTCCTGCTTCTACCATGAAAATAATCACTACAGGAGCAGCACTGGTATCTTTGGGTTCTTACACGAGTTTCAAAACCACTTTACAATATGATGGTGTGATAGATTCCAATGGAATTCTTAACGGAAATATATACATCAAAGGAGGTGGCGATCCTACTTTGGGTTCTAAATATTATTTAAAAAAGGATGAAGACCCTTCGGCATTTATGCAAACTTGGGTAGCAGAAATTCAAAAACTTGGAATAAAAGAAATAACAGGAGCTGTAATTGCAGATGCAAGTCATTTCAGTTTTGAAGGAGTTCCTACTTCTTGGCTATGGGGCGATATGGGAAATTATTACGGAGCAGGAACCAGTGGTTTAACTATTTACGATAATTTAACTACCCTCACTTTTCGCTCCGGACCTACTGCTGGAGATTCTACTTTTATTGATTGTGTGACTCCAATAATTCCAAACCAAAGATTTAATAACCAAGTAATAGCTGCTGATAGCAGAAAAGACAATGCCTACGTTTATAGTGCTCCCTATTCTGATTTGAGATTAATAAAAGGCTCAATTCCTAAGGGCAGAGACGATTTTAATGTAAAAGCATCTATGACGGACCCAGCCTACCAAGCGGCTTGGGATTTAGAGTATTATTTATTAGCTGCCGGAATTAAAATCCAATATGGAGCAACCACCAAAAGAAAAATGGAGCTTCAAGGAATGCAAGTTGAAGAAATCAGAAGTAATTTTTACACTCAAAATTCACCTTCAATAGCACGAATAGTTTACCAAACCAATCACGTGAGTAATAACCTTTATGCCGAACATTTGCTAAACGCAGTTGGTAAAAAAAGAAGTAATGAAGGCAGTAATTATGTTGGAGCAATGGCTGTTAAGAGCTTTTGGAGTAAAAAGATAAACACAGCAGGAATGTACGTTTCGGACGGAAGTGGAATGTCAAGAATGAATGCCGTTTCTGCTTACCATCTGACTTCTATATTGCGCTACATGAAACGAAGTAAAAATTACAAGTCATTTTACAGCTCTCTACCCATTGCAGGAAAATCAGGAACAATGAAGCGAATTGGAAGAAAAACTTATGCTAGTGGCCGATTAAGAGCTAAAAGCGGAACAATGACACGTGTAAAAAGTTATGCAGGTTATGTAAAATGTAAATCAGGAAAAAACTTAGCTTTTGCTGTGATTGTGAATAATTACAATTGCTACACCTCTACTATGACTAAAAAATTAGAAAAAATAATGGTAGCCATTGCTAATCATTAACCCAGTTTCTTGTAACTAAAATAAGATCCTGCTAATAAAACAAGAGCTATGATTGCTCCAGGAAAATCTCCGTCATTTACATTGATATGAGCAGAAAGTGCTAACAAAAAATTAAAAAAGAATCCTGCATATGCCCATTCTTTTAATGATTTATTTTTTACAAACCATAACACTATTAGTCCTGCAATTTTAAAAAATGCTAAAGGATAAATAATATAAGTAGGAAAACCCACTTTTTGAAATTCAAGAACAACCTCGTCATTATTAAATAGATACATCCCAGACGACAAAATCATCATTATTGATAACAGGGCAGTGAAAATGTAATAGATAGTTTTTTTAGATTTCATAATAGTTTTTTTTAAAGGTAACCATTATTATTAAATTAATACTTATTCAAAAACCTCCATTATCCTTTTGAAATTCTTTTCATTGGAATAGTTTTCCAATAAATTAGCTTCTCTCTTTTCAATAATTTGTTCAGATACCTCCTCCTCCATTAAGTTTTTAATCTTTATGATTTGTTTATCAACTGAATCTTCAACTATGCAACATTCTGCTAAAGTTGTTCCTTCTACCATTTTGCTGTTTACAAGGCAATGTCTTCCTTGGTACAATACATTTAACAACTTAAGCTTAAGCCCTGTAGCCTGATTGGTATACAGAAAGTGGATTTGTGCATTTGCCACTAAATCTCTCATTTTTTCATCATCAGGATTTGCAATTAAGGTAACATTATCAGCTTTTTTTATTTCGGTTATTAAATGCTCTGGCGGATTGAGTCCTGCCACAATTAGCTTCACATCAATTACCGAGAATACTTTTTTTATCAAATGAGAAACTGCTTCGTAATTTTCTGAGACCGATAAGTTTCCGTGATACAAGACAAAATCACTTTTTCCCTCCTTTACATTTACTTCAAAACCCGAATGAAAACTTGGAACAAAATGATTGTTGTTCTTAGGATATTTCATTTCAAAATAATGAAAATCGGTTTGTGAAACCATAAAACTATGTTGAGCATAATTCACTATAGACTCAAATTTCTTAAGCTTTCTAGCTTCCCATAATAAGAATAATTTCTTCTTGAAACTCTTTTCAGATTTTGCCAAATGATTGTAATACCTATGTTCAATATTACTCTCTCTATAGAGTTTTATTCTGTTCTTAAAATTAGGGTTATTTAATAAAAAGCAAGTGTGTAACCCTTCAAACAAAATAGGATAATCATTTGATAATAAGTTTTTTTCTAACTTTCTTGAAACTCTAGTTTTTACGATAAAAGGAGTCGAAGAAAGTAAATTAATCCAATGATCTTTTCGTTTATAATAGCATACTGATTCACAATATTTTTCTAATTCAGATTGTTCGCCTCTTCCGTATTCAAAGCAATGAAGATGTACCTTTACCCCCATTTTATGAAACGTTTGTAATTTATAAAACACATCTATCACTCCTCCATAATTGGCTGGAAAAGGAACATCAAATGAGATAATATTTATTGCTTCAATCATTTAAGTAATTTGCTATACATTTCTTTTAATACCATTTCTTCGTTTTCCCAATTCAATTCTTCTGATGCTTTTAACGTATTATTTTTCTTTACCGTATATTGATTCTCGTTCTCGAAAATAGACAAAACAATTTGTGCGATTTCTTTGGGATTATGCGAGTTTGTAATCCATCCCACATCATACGTTTCTACAATATTTCTTATCTCTATCAAATTACTTGTTAATACAGGAGTTTGATAATTGATGTAATCAAACAACTTATTGGGTAAACTGAACTGATAATTGAGGTTCGTGTTTTTATCCAAAGATAAGCCCAAATCAGCACAAAATGTATAATTAATAAGTTCTTCGTAAGGCACTCTCCCAACAATTTTTACTTTCTCTTCTAAGTTTTCGCGTATAATTGTTTCTTTCAGGATATCAAAAACATCTCCTCCTCCCACGATCACAAAAAGATAGTCGCCTGGCAAAAACTTCATGGCTTCCACCATTTCTTCTGATCCTCTGTCGATATTTATTCCTGCACCTTGTAGCAATAATATTTTCTTGTCTTTGGGCAATCCCAACTCTTCTCTTGTCTTGAATTTTGTCTGTAAGTTCTGTCTTGGAATGTTTCTTACTACTTTTACATCTACTTCATATTTTTTACCATATACCTCTGAAATAGAATTACATACCGTGTAGACATTCTTTAATTTAGGAAAAATAAATCGCTCAATTCTTAGCCACATATTTTTAGCAAAAGAACCTTCTGCCAGTTCTGGAACTTCGGTAAAATATTCGTGAGAATCGTACACCAATTCTGTTCTTCTGAACTTACTTACTGTGTAATTTGCCAAAAGCGTATCTAAATCATTGGCCAAAAGAACTGAATGCTTTTTGAATAATAAATACCAAAACAACCTGAAATTAAGCTCCGCATAGAATAAAGGTCCTTTTGTAAATAAGAGCTTCATTCGCTTAGTGCTATATTTTCTTGATGAAAGCGGCAAGCTACTTGGTAATTTCCTCCCAACTAACGTTACCTCAAAACCTATATTTAATAAAGTATTACAAACTTTATCTACTCTCTGGTCAGAGAATAAATCATTGGAAACTGAGACAATAATATGATTGATGGGTTTGCTCATTTGTCGGATTACACAATAGCTTTTTCAATTTTATCTTTAGGTACAAAACTGAGTAAAATAAAGGCCACAACAAAGAATAACCCAACTACCAAAATTGAAATTCTCATATCACCAGTCACTTGTTCCAAAAATCCAAAAAGGAACAAACCAACAACAATGGCTACTTTTTCTGTCACATCATAAAAACTGAAATAAGAGGAAGTATCTTCTGTTTTTGGTAAAAACTTGGAATAAGTAGATCGCGAAAGCGCTTGCACAGAACCCATTACCATTCCTACCAATCCTGCTGTGATGTAAAACTCTACTGGTGTGTGAATGAAATATGCCCAAATGACAATACTCGCCCAAGCAAAAACAATGAGTTGCAATGATTTGATATTTCCAATTGATTTTGAAACTCTTGACATCACGAGTGCACCTACAATTGCAATGAGCTGAATCAATAAAATACTAACAATCAATCCTGATTTTTTGCTGTCTTCGTCTGCCCAAAGAATCTCTTTTGCAGCAAAATAGGTAGCCACAAGCATCACGGTTTGAACTCCTGTACTAATCATGAAAAAAGCAGGTAGAAATCTTTTTAGCTGCTTGTCTTGCATAAATTCTCGATAAACCCCTTGTAATTCTTTGAAACCACTACTTAAAATTTTTTTTGTGATTTTTTTATTCTCTCTTTTTTCCTTAATCCTAAAAAAGAAAATATGACTGAACACAAACCACCAAATTCCTGTCATCAAAAAACCTGTTCTAGCTGCTTCACTTCCTTCAAAACCGAGTGACTCACTATTCAAAACCATGTACAAACAAACTAATAATAGTAGTACACTTCCTATATAACCCATAGAAAAACCTTGAGCACTTATCTTGTCGTGGTCTTTCTTTTCTGCTATCTCTGGCAAGTACGCATTGTAGAAAACCAAACTTCCCCAAAAACCAATTAATGCCAATAAATAGGCAAGAAAGCCAAGCTCTATGTTTTTGAATTCAAAAAAATACAAACTCATACACGAAAAAGAACCTACGTAACAGAAAATACGCATAAAGAGTTTTTTGTTCCCAATGTAATCTGCAACACCCGATAAGATGGGCGATAGAATAGCAACTACAAAAAATCCAATAGCCATTACATAAGTTATCAAAGAAGTGTTGATCCATTCCATGCCAAACGCTTCGATAATGACTTGTTCATTGCCATTTACCATCTCGATTCGACCATTATTTTTTGTAATAGCCTCATAAAACATAGGGAAAATTGCCGAACTGATTACCAAGTTATACACTGAGTTTGCCCAGTCGTACATCATCCAACTTCTGATTGTTTTCTTGTTTCCTTTTTCTATAGCCATGGCTAAATATAGGGTTATTTTTAATTTTTCATTGAAAAATTAAAAATAGAAATTTCAATTTACAAGTAACAATCCTGTCTGAAGATAGACAAGTTCCAAAATCTTATAATTCAGCAAAATCTTATCCGCTTGAGGTGTTTATAGAAGTGACTTTTCATTTGCACAAACCTCCAAACCTCCCTCAAGGGAGGAATAAAAAATAATCAATCCTCTTTCTGTACATATTTAATCCCAGCTCTAATCTCAGCTTTCAACCCATTTTCTCTTGGTGGCACTGGACAAGAATACCCATAAGTGTAAGCACAGTATGGATTGTAAGCTTTATTAAAATCCAAAATCATTGTATTTCCCTCTGGAATTCTTACATCTAAATAACGACCACCTCCGTAGGTTTCGTTTCCATTTGTGTAGTCATTAAAGGGTAAAAACAAGTAATCTTCATATCCTGACCTCTTCACTAAAGTGATGTTTTGATACACATTAAGAGTATAAACTGAGTCATTGATTGTAAAAGTAACCGTTCCATAAATTTTGTATTTAGGCTTCCTTTTTGTTGAAGTTTTCATTCCAAACACCTCCGAATTTTCTACTTTTTTGAATTCTGAAATGACATAATAATTAGTATCAATATCATAGAAAGGAAAAGCTGTAAACTGATCTCTCGCTTCTTTTTTAAGCGGAGAATGAAGCGAATCCTTGTATTGGGCATTCAATTCCGCTCTGTATTCTTGGTTTTCTTTGGTAATTTCTTCTAAGTTCTTTTGTGAGAAAGAAAGGGTTGAGATTAATAGGATTATTAAGGTTAGTTTGTTTTTCATAAAGGTTATCATTTACTCCCTCACAATCTTCTTCTCCACTACTCCATTTTGAGAGACAAACCTCAAAATATAAACGCCTGAAGCTAAATTAGAAACATTTATTTTATTTGTAACACCAGTGTTTATCAATTCCTTTCCAGAAACAGAAAACAAAGAAATTGAAATCAACTCTTCTTGAGTTTCTATATTGATAATTCCATTACTTGGGTTTGGAAAAACTGAAACTTTAAAACTCTTTTTTCGTTCTGCTAAACTTGTATTGGTATTATCTACTGGCAAAACCAAGTGACTAGCATTTGTTCCTCCCACGTGAATGTGATTGACTACAAACTGCGGATTATGAACCGAATCCAAATTATTTCCTGGGTACATTTCTTCTCCGTTATTCATATTTCTATTGTACTGAGGATAATTACTTGCAGTTACAATTACTCTCAACTGATGTCCAGCTTTTATTGTAATTGCTGTTGATGGCAACTCAATTGATACAGGATAAACTACACCAGAATCCAAAAAAGAAGTGTCAGAAACTCTATACCCATTTCTAAATCTCATTCTTTGTATTCCATCCAACATCAACATAGAACGACCATCTGGATAAACATCTGTAATTCTAACCGCTACATCCGTGTCTTTCTTATCCGAACTCACAAAAAAGTTGGCTTCTATCTTTCCTTTTATTTTTAAATCTTGAGTAAGAGTTGGAGTAGAAAAAGTCAATAAATCAAATCTTGACTCTACGGAAGGAACTTGATCATAAGGACCTTGATCTAAGGTTGTGCTCAAAGTTGCTCCGCCCACAGTTGGCGAAGGTGAAGTTGGATTATAAGAAAAAGGCCAATTTCCTGCAACTGAGTTTGAAGTTTTTAAAGAAAAATCATTTTGTAAATAATAATTAGTAGGTGTTGTATAAGAAACTGGGAATTGAGAATCTTCAAGCCATTGATCGTCTCCCATTTGATAATACATCACAGCTTTTTTTGTATCCCAACCGTTATTTATATTTCTCAAATGATAATCAAAAAATTCTAAAGCAATAGAATCGCTCACCCCTGCCGCATTGTTATAAGTCAATTGTCCTTGATTGGCAGACCCTACATAAGCAGCTCCAGAACCCCCGTGAACCCATGGTCCCATTAGTAAATGATGCTTTGTTCCTGCTGGTAAAGTCGATCTTTTGTTGCAGGTATCAAACTGAAACAAAATGGCTTCGGTATTATGGTCATACCAACCTCCTGTCATCAACATTGGCACATTTATACTATCTGGATATAAAGTACTGCTTTCGTCTATTGACCAAGTTAAATTATAATAGGGATTGGCACCAACTATTGCTGAAATTCCAAATCCAAGAGCATCCAACTGCTTCAATTGTGCCGTTCTGGCTGCACCACCAGCATAGTACTTGTTGTAATAAAATTGCGGAGAAGCAACTTGTGGATTGGCACACACCAAATGCGGAGGTTGTTTTTTTGCCGTTTCAAATTGCACATTTCCCAAAGCCGAAGGTCCCCAAGTTCCTATTTTTCCTGAACTCCAAGTCTGTGTTGCAATCCATTCTACCAAATCATAACCGTCTTGACCTCTTTCTATTGATGGATTAAATTTGGATAAATTAGAAAATCTTCCTCTCCAGTCTAAGATTACAAAAGCATAATTACTCGCAGATAAATTTCTTCTTATTCCTAATGGCAATCCATTTCTAAAGTTATTTTTACCATAAGGAGTTTGAATCAAGATTACTGGAAAACTTCCTGTTGCATTTGGCAAATAGACATCAATTTCCAGATTATCTCCGTTAGAAGTCGGAAACATTAATTGAAGTGGAGTTAATAATTGTGAATGAGCAAAAAAGCAAAAACTTAGGGCGGCAAAAAATAAGAGTAATTTTTTCATTGTTATAGTTTAGGTAAATATCTTTCTTCTATCACTGATAAATGATGCTGAATATGTCCAGAAATAATATGTGCAATTTGTGCAATAGTAAATTGATTACCTCCAGCATTTCCTTTTCTACCAATAACATCTTTAGGTAATGTGTTAAAAAACATTATAGTAGATTTATGGACTGCAATGTATTCGTTCAATAATTGATCTTTAGATTTTAAATCTGCTCCAGCTTCAGCTGCAAATTCATTTTCGTCAAAACTCGGCAAACTAGTCTTGTCGTTTCTGGCAAAACACATTGCTCTATACATAAATACTCGTTCTGTGTCTATTAAATGTTGTAGTAGATCCTTGATGCTCCATTTATCTTCGGCATATTTGAAATTCATCTGTTCTTCGGTCAAAGGATGAATCGTTTGTATCAAATGATTGTGACTTTCTACCAAAGTTTGTTCAATATCTTGAGAAGTGGAAAGTTCTGTATATCTATCAAAATAGCTCATAATTAGTTGTTTTCTATTATTTCGAAGTTAATAATAAATTCTTTTTCTTCGGGTACTGCATTTGATTTTACGGTTATTGTTTTTGTTTGTTTTCCAAATAATTGCTCCGTATTAATTTCTGCTTTTATAACTCTAGATTCACCAGCTAGCAGAGGAGTTTCGTCATTTTTTATAACAGTACAACTGCAAGAGCCTTCTATATCAGAAATAACTAAAGGCGAATTTCCATCATTTGTAATTGTAAATTTTACTTCAATTGTTATGCCATTTTTTCTTTTTCCTAAATCAATGGATTCTTTGTCAAAATTAATTCTTGGAACTTTCATTTCGGGTAGGTTCTTATAACTAACCGACATTATTTCTATTTTTCTTTCTAATGCTGCAGCACGACTATAAACCGAGTTTCTTTGGTCGTTCACGTTATCACTTACCAAATTACTAGCGGTATATTCTCCAAAAGGAACTTCTTTGAAAGATAATCTATTACTATTTACATACTTTCTAAATTTTCCATTTTCAAATTCATTCAAGTAATTTTTAAGACTTGAAATCCTTCTTCCTGTTAGTTTTACGTTATAATCTGTTTTCGCCAAGGGACTCGCGAAACCTTTTACTGTCAATTCTATTTCTATTCCTTTTTCTAATTCCAAAAACAAAAGTTTGGTAAATAAATCCAAATCCTTTACTCCTTTCTCCACATATTCTTTGAAGAAATCTTCAATGTCAAGCATTGCTTCTTGTTCTTTAAGCTCTTTCAATCCCTGCGAGTACTCAGATTTATATTTAGGAATTAAGTCGATATAATCCCTGTAAGTTGTCAAATAATTGAGTTCTGTAGTAGTTTTTGTAGTTCTGGGATTTGGGCAATCGTTATGGAAATAAAGAGTTACTGGCAGATATTTATTGATATCCTCTAAAGTTACAATTTCAATTTCTTCTGGTTTTATTTCCTCTGGAAATGCTACTGAGTATATATCGTTACAGCAAGTCGCATTTTTATCTGTCATGCTTCCTTCTCGGTTACTTGCCAAATAATTAGTATCTGTGGCTGTGTCCACAAAATAATACAAATCATTCCATCTTGAATTTATTGGCATTCCCAAATTTTTTGGTCTTGTCAATCTTTCTGGCTCGCCTAAAGATTCAAAAATATCAAATCCTCCCAACCCTGCATGCCAGTCGGAACTGAAATACAATCTTTTCTTTTTTACGTCATAAAATGGAGTGATTTCATTGTCAATAGAATTAACTTGCTTGCCAGCATTTATGGGAGATTCAAAACTTCCATTTTCTTTTCTCTTCGCAAACCAAATGTCCAATTTCCCAAAACCTCCGTTTCTATCCGAAACAAAAAACAAATATTCTTTGCCGTCTTTCAAAGCACTCATGGGTTGAGTAGCAGAGGCATTTGCATTGTTTAATTTTAGCACTTTGGGACTTCCCCATTTTCCGTATTTATAACTAGAAACCATTATTTTACACTTATTCTGTTCGTCACATCTTGTAAAATAAAACTGAGTTCCATCCGCATTAAAACAAGAATTAGCATTGTGATATTGAGGCGAATTTATTGTCAAAGGCAAATCATCTTCGGTTTTCCAGTTGGAATCTACCACATTGGCTTTGTACAATTTTACCTTGTAAATTTCGTCCAATACTTGATTGTCCATTCCTATTTTCTTTGCTCTCAAAGAAGAGAAGAACAGCTGGTTATCTTTTATCACGGGATTAAATTCTGAAGCAACCGTATTTACTCCTTCCCCAATGTTTTTAACTATAGCTTCGTTTCTATATTTCTCTGCTCTTCGGGCAAATGCGGAGGCTCTAATCTCCTGTTTAGCCTTTTGATTTTCATAGGAATTAGATTTCCTGTAAATAGTTTTTACTCGCTTCCAAGTTTTGTAACTCTCGAGGTAATCTCCATTTATTTTTTGCATGGATGCTAACCAAAATACTGCTTTTGGAAATTCCCTTCCTCCGTCTTTTTGATAGATCTTATTGAAATAGTATGCTGATTTTGTGTAATTATTTTGAAGTCTTAATGCTTCTGCATATTTCATAGTTAAACCCAAATCAAGCGAATCGTAATCTAAAGCTTGTTTGTAATAAGAGGCTGAACCATAAAAATCTCCTTCCTGAAAACTTTTATCGCCTTCAGTAATTAACTGAGTTTTAGTTTGCGAAAATCCAATACTCTGAAAGAGAATTAATAAAATGATATGAAGATTTTTTTTATTCATCAGTAAAAATATAAAGTCGATTATCGACTAGATGTAATCTGGGCAAATTATGTGTTTGTAACGTTTTGGTTTAAATAATTTTAAAATGTAAATGGCTGATAGTTCTATTCCTCCTCTTCCATTACTTGCTTGTCGCAAAGAGGATAAATTAATGTCATAACTCAGTCCAAAATGCCAATTGTTGTAATCGTACTCTGCAGTAATAAATCCTGCATCTTTGGTTCTGAAAAACACTCCCAAGTACGCAGATTGTCTGGCTCCCACAGATTCTGATAATATGTATTTTCCTCTTGCTCCCACAATGAATTCAAAATAACGACCTTGTTGCATATAAAAAGCGGCAGGAATAACATCTATCTTTTCATGCACAGGAAATTGATAGGAAGCAAATCCCGAAAACCTTCTATCGACTCGGATTGCTTGATTATCAAAGTAACTTTCTTTGGGTTTTGTTATGTTAAATAAACTAGCACCAATACTCAGTTTTTTTCTTTGTGAAATCTGGTTATCGTAAGAAATTCCTGCGTGTAAATTGAAAAAATTCTGTGAATTAGCCGTGAAGGCTTCCCTAGTTGGAAGTCCATTATCGTAAGATATTCCATTGTATTGAGCATCAAATCTCAGCTCATCATAGCTCAAAGTTTTATTCGTGATTCCAGTCTGAACTCCCACGGTAATTCTCTGGTTACTATCTTTTTTGAAAGGAATCGCATAACTTCCTACTACATTCAAAACAGTAGTTCTGAATCGAGAATCTCCTGTGTTGTCATTATTGAAAATTATTCCTGCACCC
>JBDMYC010000215.1:0-8176 GCA_039770535.1 Flavobacteriales bacterium | reverse complement strand
TTTACTTTCAGTTTCCTAGAATTTTCCTTACTTTTGTTCTTTAAAATTTCATTAAGAAACTATGTCAAAAGCATCAACAAGAATTGCCACTTTGGAACAAGCTCAGGAGCTTGGATTATTGCCAGAAGAATTCGATAAAATCAAAGAGATTTTAGGTAGAACTCCAAACTTTACCGAAATGAGTATTTACTCAGTAATGTGGAGTGAACATTGTTCTTATAAAAACTCAATAAAGTATCTGAAAACTCTCCCGAAAGAAGGGGATCATATGCTAGTTGAAGCTGGAGAAGAAAATGCTGGATTAGTAGATATTGGAAATGGATTGGCTTGTGCTTTCAAAATAGAATCACACAATCACCCTTCTGCGCTAGAGCCATACCAAGGAGCTGCAACTGGAGTGGGTGGAATTAATAGAGATATTTTTACAATGGGAGCAAGACCTATTGCACAACTTAACTCATTGAGATTTGGGAATATTGAAGAAGATAGAACAAAATGGCTAGTAAAAGGAGTTTCTAAAGGAATTGGAGATTACGGGAATGCATTTGGAATCCCTATCGTAGGAGGTGAGGTATTCTTTGATGAATCGTACAACACAAATCCATTGGTAAATGCATTTTCTGCGGGAATTATGAAAGTGGGAGGAACAATTTCTGCGACATCTTATGGCGAGGGAAATCCTGTATTTATTGTAGGTTCTGCAACAGGAAAAGATGGAATACATGGTGCAGCTTTTGCATCTAAAGACATAACCGAAGACTCTGTAAATGATTTACCTGCAGTACAAGTAGGAGATCCATTTCAAGAAAAATTATTGTTGGAAGCAACACTAGAATTGGCCGAAACGGATGCAATTGTAGGAATGCAAGATATGGGTGCTGCCGGAATTACTTGTTCTACTTCAGAGATGAGCGGAAAAGAAGGGTTTGGGATGGACATCTGGTTGGAAAAAGTACCAACAAGACAAGAAAACATGCAACCATACGAAATTCTATTATCAGAGTCTCAAGAAAGAATGTTGGTTGTGGTTCATAAAGGAAAAGAAAAAGTAGTTCAAGATATCTTTGATAAATGGGATTTGAACTGTGTACAAATTGGAGAAGTCACAAAAGGTGGAACTCTTAATTACTACGAAAATGGTGAATTGATTGCAACTACTCCTGCCGAGCCTTTAATCTTAGGTGGAGGTGCTCCAGTTTATGACAGAGAAATAAAAGAGCCAGCTTATTTTGAAGAATACAAGAAATTTGACATCAATAAAGTAGCTGAGCCAACAGACTTGAAAGCTACAGCTATGCAATTGGTAAGTATGCCAAATATTGCATCAAAAAGATGGATATACGAGCAGTACGATTCTATGGTGGGAACCAAGAATATGAGTACAAACTCCCCTTCTGATGCAGCTATTGTGAATGTGAAAGGAACCAATACTGCACTTGCAATGACTGTAGATTGTAACTCGAGGTATGTAAATGCAAATCCTGTAAAAGGAACTGAAATTGCAGTATCTGAAGCAGCAAGAAACATTGTGATTTCTGGAGGAATTCCTTCTGCTATTACAAACTGCCTTAACTTTGGTAATCCTTATAATCCTGAATCTTACTGGCAATTTGCTGGTGCAATTGAAGGAATGAGTAACGCTTGTAGAAAATTTAAAACACCTGTAACTGGTGGAAATGTAAGTTTTTATAACCAGACAAAAATTGACGGAGTAGAAACTCCGGTATTCCCAACTCCGACAATCGGAATGATTGGAATAGTTCCAGACAAAGACAGAGTAATGACTCTGGACTTTAAACAAACAGGAGATTCAATCTTCCTACTTGGTAAATCGGTAAACGACATTTCATCCTCTGAGTATTTAGCAAATGTGGTAGGAATAAAAGAGTCGCCTTCTCCTTATTTTGAATTAGAAGAAGAGTTTGAATTGCAAGAAACTACCAAAGGATTGATTGAAAACGGATTAATAAATGCTGCTCACGATTGTGCAGATGGAGGGCTTTTTGTAACGCTAAGCGAAATGGGATATCCCAACAATATTGGGTTTGATGTAGCTACAGATAGCGAATTGAGAAAAGATGCTTTCCTATTTGGAGAAGTACAAAGTAGAATTGTAGTTTCTGTAACGGAAGAAAATAAAGAGAACTTTATTGAGTTTATGACAGAATCTAATACTCCATTTAGCTTATTGGGAGAAACAATTAGCAAAGACATAAAAATTGATAACGAAAACTGGGGACCACTTTCTGAGTTTGCAAAAACTTTTAACGACTCACTAGGAAACCACCTAAACAATTAATAAAATGAAAAGAAACATAATCATAGCTTTATCTGCATCAGTATTGATGACATCATGTGTTGTATCTAAAAAGAAGATGCAGAATGCAATTGCAGAAAAAAATGCAGAAATGGAGACCATGAAAACTGACATGGAGAAGAAAATAAGTCAAAAAGACTTGGAGCTAAAAGCTGCGGTATCGAAAGCAGAGGGATTTGCAATAAAAAGTAAAAGACAGGACGAAATTATAGAATCAAAAAAAGCACAAATAACACAATTACAAAAACCAAATTTAAAAATGAAGTTAGATAACGAATTAGACAAAGTAAGTTACAGTTTAGGAGTAAACATTGCAAATAGCCTTAAATCTCAAGGTTTAGAAAGCGTAAATTCAACAGCTTTTTCTGCAGCACTGGATGCAACATTTAATGGATCTCCTGTATTAATTGACATGCAGGCATCACAAATGATTTTGCAAGAATACTTTGGTAAAATACAAGAATCTCAAACGAAAGCAGCAAGAGCTGAAGGAGAAAATTTCTTGAAAGAAAATGGAAAAAGAACGGGAGTTACAACTACTGCTAGTGGACTTCAATATGAAGTAATGACAATGGGGACGGGAGCAAAACCAGTTGCTACTGATAAAGTAAAAACTCACTACCACGGGACATTGTTGGACGGGACAGTATTTGATAGTTCAGTTGACAGAGGAGAACCAATTTCTTTTCCACTGAACGGAGTAATCAAAGGGTGGACAGAAGCTTTGCAATTAATGCCTGTAGGATCTAAATTCAAATTATTTATCCCATCTGATTTGGCTTATGGAGCTCAAGGACAAGGAACTATCAAACCTCACTCTGCTTTAATATTTGAAGTAGAATTAATTGAAATTGAAAAATAAATCTCGAAATTGTTCGAAGTACAAAATAAAGAAAGATGAAAAAAATACTCATATTGACTATCGCAGGAGTTGCAACTCTTGCTTCATGTAACAATGATAAAGCAAATGAACCAGCTGTTTTTGCTGGATTAGAATCTACTAACGACTCATTGAGTTATTACTTAGGAACAGAAGTTGCTCCGAGTTTTATGCAGTCAAATATTCATAAAGTTTATGAACCAACTGCATTTGCGAAAGGACTTACTGATGGCTTTGCGAAAGCTGAGTATCTCATCCAAGCAAAAGACATTGAACCACAGTTGAGAGCTAAATTCATGGCACTATATCAAGACACGGCCAAATTCGATTTTGTTGGTAAATCAGCTCAATCTTTTGAGGCTTTGAACACAATTGACGATACGATTAACTATTACATTGGAACAGATGTTTCTTCTAGGTTAGAAAAAAATGGATTTAAATCTATATTCCAACAAGAGGCATACTTGCAAGGAATTAACGACATCATGTCTGGACTTCCAGTAAAGGTGAACAAAGATGCAATGACTATAAAGGCAAAAGCATTGGTTGATGCACAAAGTAAAGTACTTGCAAAAGAAGGAACTGAATTCTTGAATGCAAAATCGGCTGAAGAGAACGTGATTACTTTGCCAAGTGGATTGCGTTACAAAGTGATTACAGAAGGAACTGGAGCAAAACCAACTGCCACTGATAGAGTGAAAGCTCATTACCACGGAACTTTGATGGACGGAACTATTTTTGATAGCTCTGTTGACAGAGGAGAACCTTTGGAAATTGGTGTTGGTCAGGTAATTCCAGGATGGACAGAAGCATTACAATTAATGCCAGTAGGAAGTAAATGGGAGTTATACATTCCTTATAACTTAGCCTACGGAGAAAGAGGAAGCCAATCTATTCCTCCGTATTCGCCACTTGTTTTCCAAGTAGAATTATTGGATATTGTGGCTATGAGTGATGTAACTCAGGCACCACAAAGATAGATTTCGTAGGGTTAAACAAAACTAATGTAAACCCATTTCTTGCAAGAGAGGTGGGTTTTTTGTTTCTTGTAACTCAATTTAAAAAAGTTCGGATACCGAACCAACATTCTTAACTCAAATAAATCTGGCGATTTTACTAGCTTTATAAATCTAAAAACAAATGCAAACAATCAAAATACCGATTATAGTAGGCTTTTTACTGATATTATCATCCTGCTCAATTTTTAACAAGCAAAAAGAAGAGAAAAAGATAACTCTCGAAAGTGGTTTGAGCTATGTAATTATAAAAAAGGGCGAGGGAGAAAAACCTACAATTAATGACAAGGTTAAAACTCATTATCACGGAACTTTGCCTGACGGAACTGTATTTGACAGTTCTTATGACCGAGGCCAACCGGCAACATTTCCTCTCAACAGAGTAATAAAAGGATGGCAAGAAGGAATTCCATTGATGAGCAAAGGTGCTATCTATCGCTTTTATATTCCGGCAAAACTTGCTTACGGAAGCAGAGGAGCAGGAAAATCAATAGGACCCAATCAAGACCTTATTTTTAAAGTAGAATTGCTCGATATAATTAAATAAGAATTCTTCTTATCAAAAAAAGCCAAATGAAAGTTTTTATTTGGCTTTTTTCGTTTGTTGTATATTTTAATTACTAGTTCAAAGCAACAAAGATATTGACCTCAGCATTTGCTGGATTTTGTGCTTTTTCTCCATACACTTCAAAATCTGCAGAATATTTCCGATCAAGATCAGAATTCCAGATTTCTGTCCAAGTTCCATAAACCACTCCTTGCGATAAATCTCCTTTTGATACAAATTCAGCAGAATTTCCACCCTCAAATTGCTGTCCCATCATTCCTTCAGGAATATTCTCCAAAGAAGATACTCTGCAACCCAAAATCGTTTCATACGGCTGTGTGTGATCTCCCTCGTAGTTTGTGTAAATGGAAAGAATATCTGTATCTATTCTATTTGGAATTTTATCTTCAATTCCTTCAGTCATAAATTTTTGCCAAAGAGCTCCAATGTCTTTTCCAGCTTGTCCATTTAGGTTAGTCGTTTTTACAGCAATTCCTATTACTAAAAATGGTGTGATTGTTGTCGTTTTCATATTTTTTGTTTTTGATTATGAACAAAAGTAAAAACAGAGAGTGACAGATTGTGTCAGGGGTTAAAATTTGATTTAAAAATAAAATAAATACCCAATGTACAGATACAGAAACAATCCGATTACATCATTGGTTGTGGTGATAAATGGCCCTGTTGCAAGTGCAGGATCAATTTTTCGCTTATGAAGAACCAAAGGAACTAACGTACCAAAAAGACCTGCAAAAATAATTACTGCTAAAAGGGAGATACTTACAGTAAGCCCCAGAATTATATCCCCTTTTACAAGAAAAATAAAAAGTAAAATAAGAATGGAACATACAATTCCATTCAACAAAGCAACTCCGAGTTCTTTCAATAATCTTCCCGAAATCCCCGTCAAATCAATATTGTTACTTGCAATTCCCTGAACCACAATTGCCGAAGATTGTACTCCCACATTTCCGGCCATGGCCGCAATCAATGGAATGAACAATGCCATTTGCGGATATTTTCCTAGTTGTCCTTCAAAAAGTCCTATCACTTCTGCTCCCAAAACTCCACCCACCAAACCTACAATCAGCCAAGGCAATCTTGCTCTTGTTAGCGCTAAAATGCTATCGCTAGATTCAACATTTTCAGAAATACCACTTGCCATTTGGTAATCTTTTTCAGCCTCTTCTTGAATCACATCCACCACATCATCAATGGTAATTCTTCCTATCAATTCTTTGGCTTTGCTTAGCACAGGAAGTGCCACAAAATCATATTTTTTCATAATGGATGCCACTTCCTCAATCGTCTCATCTGCTGTGACAAAACGCACATTTTCCAGATAAATCTCTTTAATTAAGGTGTTTTTCTTGGCAAAAAGTAAATTCTTGAGCGAAAGCATTCCTACCAATTGTTTGTGATTGTTGACAACATAAACCGTGTAAATGTATTGCACATTTTCGGCTTGCTCCCTCATTTCCTCAATGCACTGATCGGTAGTCCAATTTTCATTCACTGCTATTAACTCCGTTCCCATTATCGCTCCTGCAGTATTTTCTGAATACTGCATCAAAGCAGCAATATCAATCGCTTGCTGAGGATCTTCAATTTGCGAAATAACTTCTTCTTGTCTCTCTTCAGGAATTTCTGCCATAATATCGGCAGCATCATCAGAGTCCATGTTGTCCATTTGCTCTGCGATTTCCTTTGCCGATAGAGCTTCAAGAAATTCGATTCGCACATCTTCTTCCAGTTCTACCAGAACGTCCGAAGCTTTTTCATCTTCCAACAAACGGAAAATAAATTTTGCCTCATCCATTGAAACTACGTCAAGGATTTCTGCAATATCAGCCTCATGAAGTGGTTTTATTGCAACCAAAACTGCCTCTCCGTTATTAGCAGAAATTTGTTCTTGAATTTCTTCAATGAAATCTTTCGATATTTTAAATTGCAAATCCATCAGTTGTGCTTGAATAGCAAATATACAGTTTTATGAAACAATTACGAATGGACTGAATTATTAATAAAATTGATAGCAACTTATACCAAGAACCCAAAATTCATGTAAAAAGTTTCTTTTTTTAACTCTCCCTCTCCATTAATTGCTCTGCAAAAGCTTTAATAGGAGACAATTCATAGCCAGGAATAGATTGGAGACTTTGATTAGCCGATTGAAAATACTCTTCAATCATTTCTTCGGTTTTTTCTTTCACACTTATTTGCTCAAATACCGTCTTCAATTTCTCTACTCTATCTTGGTCTTGGCTGTTAATCAGTTCCTTTATTTTTTGACTAATTCCAGAGTTGGCTTCTTGCAAGGCAAGTAGATATGGGATAGATTTCTTTTTGTTAATCAAATCTCCACCTACCACTTTTCCCATTGCCACACTTTTTGGGTATAAATCCAAGTAGTCATCTTGCAGCTGAAAAGCAAGTCCTAAATTGATTCCAAAATCATAAATCTTGTCTTGAATCTCCTGAGTGGCTTTTCCGAAAATTGCTCCGGCTTCAAAACAAAAACCAATCAACACAGAAGTCTTGTTTTTTATCATTTCTAGGTATTGTGGAATAGAAACTTCTTCTTTTTCCTCGAATTCCATGTCGTCTTGCTGCCCTTCGCAAAGCCAAAGCGCCATTTTGTTAAAAGCTTTGTAAATTTTTGGCTGAAATTCTTCTGGAATTCTTTCTATCAATTGGTAAGCCATAATCATCATAGCATCTCCGGAAAGGATGGCACAATTCACATCCCATTTTAGGTGAACTGTTTCTTGTCCTCTTCGCAAAGAAGAAGCGTCCATAATGTCGTCATGCATCAATGTAAAATTGTGAAAAACCTCAACTGCAAGCGCGAGAGGCATTGCCTCTTTTGGGTTTCCACCAAATAATTTTACTGCATCCAACAATACCGAAGGCCTTATCCTTTTCCCTCCTATATGAAGTATGTATTTTATGGGATCGTACAAAGAATGAGCATTTATTGTTTGCAAATAATTCTCAATCTCTACCTCTATTAAATCTTTGTTATTCATTCGCTCTCTAGTTTTCTTTTTCCCCAATCAAGGTCATCAAATAATCTCCGTATCCACTTTTTAGCAAAGGAGTTGCAATTTCACGCAGTTGTTCTGCATTGATGAAACCTCTTGCAAATGCAACAGCTTCAATGCATCCAATTTTCAATCCTTGGCGCTCTTCCACTACTTGCACAAACTGACTTGCTTGAATTAAGGAATGAAATGTTCCTGTGTCTAACCAAGCTGTTCCTCTATCAAGTATAGAAACACTTAGTTTTCCTTGTTTCAAGTATTCGCTATTTACATCTGTAATTTCGTATTCTCCTCTTGCGCTAGGCTTGATGTTTTTAGCAATTTCTACTACCGAATTGTCATAAAAATACAATCCAGGAACTGCATAATTAG
>JBDMYC010000214.1:0-12924 GCA_039770535.1 Flavobacteriales bacterium | reverse complement strand
TTCTATTATTTCCTGGTAATTATTTTCCATTATGAGTGTTGACATAATTATTTTGTTTTAAAAAATTAAAATACTCTTTTAAAATTGTATCGTTATCCGCCTTGCTTGTGTCTATTTCTAGAACCGAAGGCTGTTCATTATTCTCAATAAATTTATCAAAATTTTGGGACAAACTCTCTATCGACTCCGACCTAAAATACGCTAGATTATAAAGGTCGCAAAACTTTTTGATAGATGTTTGATGTGGGGTTGTAAAAAACGGCAAAGAGGTTTTGTCCTCTTGCGGATAAGGGAGGATTTTAAAAATGTTTCCTTCTCCATTGTTGATTACAATAACTTTGAAGTTGGCCGGTACATGATTGTGCCAAAACGCATTAGAGTCATAAAAAAAACTAATATCACCAGAAATCAATATCGAATTTTTGGTAACAGAACAAGCTCCAATGGCAGTAGATGTGCATCCTTCTATCCCGCTTATTCCTCTATTTCCGTTATAAGTTATATCTTCTCTTTGGTCGAAAAGTTGTATGTAACGAACGACCGAACTATTTCCCATTTGCAAATTACAAGCTGGCAGGTTTTTGGTTAAATATTCAAATACTTTTAAATCTGAAAAAGGAACAGTTTCTACAAAGGAAAGATGACTTTCTTTTGTTTGTTTTTGAATCCTATCCCAATTGGTTTTGAAGTCAGTTTTTGGATTATCGTCTAAAGCTAGTTCATTTCCAATTGAAATAAATTCAATAAGATCTTCTCTATTCTCAAAGGAATCCATTTCAAACAAATTTTCATTCCTTACTTTGGAGAAACTCCAGTGTTCTTTGGGTTTATGGCTTCTAAAAAGTTGTTTCACCTTTTTTGAAATAACAGAATGACCAAAAGTCACAATCAAATCCGGAATAAATCCTTCTGGATTTTCTTTATCAATCAATTCAATCGTTCTGTCAATACAGGAGTTAAAAACCTTATCGTATTGACTAGCAGTTGTTTCTGTTAATACAACAACATTCTTGTCTTTTTTAAATATTCGGTCAAAATGTAAAAACCAATCGTATTGATTCTCAGTGATGATGATTAATTTACTTGAAAAGGAATTCCACTTCTTTATGAATTCATCTATTTTTTCTACCGAAAATATGGGTAAAGATTCTTCAGCATAAAGAACAGGAATTTCAAGAGGTTGCACCTCAATAGTATCATATAAAGGTTCAGAAAGTTGAACATTAAGATGAACAGTTTTATTCTTTTGCTTTAGTTCAAAAAAAGCCTCTTGGATTATAGCAGAATTAAGGTCTTTGAGATCGTTTTCATCTTCAACTAAGGAATAGTTATTCTCACAAAAATTCTGATAAACTCCTTTTTGGTTGATTACTTGTCCGTCTCCTATTTCCAATCCATTGCTTTGTCTATCTGCTGTAATCACTAGCAAAGGGATTCCCTGCATATGAGCCTCGGCAATTGCTGGAGCATAATTGAGAGTGGCAGTTCCTGAAGTGGAAACTATCGCCACAGGACCTTTTTTCTGCTGAGCAATTCCCAAAGCAAAGTGTGCTGCAGAACGCTCATCTACCATGCTGTAACAATTAAAAAAAGGATTGTTGGTAAATGAAATAGTAAAAGGAGCATTTCGTGAACCTGGAGAAATAACAATATCCTGAACACCCTGTTTTTGACAAAACTCGACCGTTTTCTGTACTGATATTTTGTTACTTATTTTCATTTTAAATTCTCGTCAAATAACACACCTCTTTATTTATCATCTCGAGAGGAGAGATTCTCGTTTTATTCTTTTATAAATCAAAAAGTCGTATGTCTTATGCCCTCTTAGAAGCTACATGGATTGCTGCAATGCCTCCAGAGACGTTTTTAAAAGTTGCATGCTTAAATCCATTTTCTTCTATAATTTTTGCAAACTTATCTTCGGTTGGAAATGCTTGTACAGATTCAGGCAAATAAGAATAAGCTCTGCTGTCTTTAGATACTAATTTCCCAATAAAAGGCATTAATCTACGCGAATAAAAATTGAATAACTGCTTGATTGGAAACTTAGTAGGGTTAGAAAATTCCAACACAATTATTTTTCCGTTTTCTTTCAAAACTCTGCTAATTTCTCCTAGACCTTTTCCGATATTCTCAAAGTTTCTAACCCCAAAAGCAACAGTAACTGCGTCAAATTGGTTGTTTTCGAATGGAAGGTTTAAAGAATCTCCGTGTCTTAAGTCAACTCTGCCTTCTAGCTTTTGCTTGAGCACTTTTACTCTTCCCACATCCAGCATTTTATTGGCAATGTCTACCCCTATTATGTTACTTCCTTCCAGTTTTGATAAAGCAATGGCTAGATCTCCAGTTCCAGTTGCTACATCTAGTATTTGTTCGTGCGGAATATCTTTGACGATATTTCTAACCTTTCTTCTCCAGATTTTATCAATCCCGAGGGAGAAAAAGTGATTTAAAAAATCATATTTGCCCGAAATATTGTCGAACATTTCTGCAACTTGCTCCGTCTTTGCATTAGACTTTTCTTTGTAAGGGTTTATTTTTTCGCTACTCATTTTCAGAAATGATTGAAAGTTTAATATTATTTGTAAATATACGGTAATTTTTAGTAATATTGAGGAGTGGAAATGGATAATTTGTGGGTAAAAGTTAATAACGGAAAATTGCCTGCAGAAATATACAGGTAGCAACAAATAACTAACAAAACGAGGAGTTAGATTAGAAAATAAAAGGAATCATACTAAACTTGATTCAAAATCTTAATTCAATGAAATTTTACCTCAGAATAAAACTTGAAATGTGCTTTGTGAGACCTTGAACTCATCTCAGGATAACTGATGAAAAGAAATGTAAAAACAAATGAAATGAAACACCTATTTAAATTCACTTTTATAATAACACTATTTATTAGTTGTAATATTTCATCTGGTAGTATCGACTCAAAAGCAAAAGAATTAGATAAAAATAAAAATAAAATTTACAAAAACATTAAATATAAATATTCAATTGAATATCCTCATAATTGGACAGAACTCTCTACAAACACTCAAGAAGAAGTTTACTTGTCTGGACCACAAATTGATTCAGGTTTATTTAAAACTGATGGTGCAGTGAGTATAATGGCTTCTAAACGAGAAAAGCCCTTCACGTTAGAAGAATCTTTTATTGGAAACATTAGATATATAGAAAAAACATCAAAAAATTTTAAGGGAATTGGAACTTCAAATCTTACAATTAATGGGATAAAAATGAAAGTTGCAAAATTTCAGGTAGATGAATTTATAACAATGATGTCAATTCAATATTATTTTAAAAAAAGCAATATTAGCTTTGTATTTGGAGGAACAATTCCTTCACAAGAGATGGGCAAGTATGAAAAAATCTATTTTGATATTATTAAAACTTTTAAATTTACAGAAGAATGAAATGGATTAAAGCAGCACGACTAAGAACTCTCCCACTCTCTTTGGCGGGAATAATAATGGGTGGAGGGTTGAGTTATTGTGATGAATTCAATGTTACCATTTTGTGGCTTTGTATTGCAACAGCTACTGCTTTTCAGGTGTTGTCAAATTTTGCTAACGACTACGGAGATTTTGCCAAAGGAACTGATAACGAAGATCGTGTGGGTCCAAAAAGAACCATGCAAGCTGGGCTTATTTCTAAAAAAGAAATGAAAAATGCTTTGATTATTACCTCTGTGATTTCCTTATCTTTGGGGGGTTATTTATCTTATTTGGGCACTTCAATGATGGAAACTAAGTTCTTAATTCTTTTCCTTGTCTTGGGAATTGCATCCGTAGTTGCAGCAATTAAATATACAGTTGGTAAAAATGCTTATGGTTATTCGGGAATGGGCGACATTTTTGTTTTCTTATTCTTTGGGTTAGTCGGAGTTTTAGGCTCTAAGTTTTTAATTTCTGGAGGAATAGAATGGCTAGATTTGCTTCCTGCTTTTGGTATTGGATTATTCTCTGTTGCAGTTCTCAACCTCAATAATATGCGTGATGAACATAACGACAAAGCCAATAATAAAAATACGTTAGTAGTGAAAATGGGGTTAAAAAAAGCTAAAACCTATCATTTCCTCACCTTAATATTGGGTATGATTTCTTTCTTAATCTTCGTCACTGCTACTTGTATTTCTTTTTGGCAGTTTCTTCTGGTTTTACCTTTCATTCTTCTAATTAAGCATCTGGCTTTCGTCAACAAAACGAAGGAAAACAAAGCCTTTGATCCAGAATTGAAAAAAGTAGCTTTATCTACCTTTTTCATCTCAATTTTATTCTTTTTAGGAACCTATTTATCATGTTAAAAGCAACTTACAAAAAATATACACTCAATTTCTCCGAAGAAAGAGGAACCTCTAGAGGCTGGTTACAAACAAAAGATTCTTGGTTTATTTCTGTCTGGGATGAGAATAATCCCGCTATAAAAGGAATTGGCGAGTGCAGTTATTTACCAGGATTAAATCCAGAGAAATTAGACACTTACGAAGACAAAGTGAAGGAAGTTTGTGAACAAATTAATGAATCTGATTATTGGCTTGATGAAGGATTGATTAAATTTCCTTCTATTCATTTTGGTCTCGAAACAGCCCTGCTGGATTTAAAAAATGAGGGTTCAAAAATATTATTTGAAACGAAATTCAGTACAAAAGAAGAGCCAACTCCTATTAACGGATTAATCTGGATGGGAACTCATGAAAATATGATGAGGCAAGTAGATGAAAAAATTGCACAAGGATTTAGATGCATTAAACTCAAAATTGGAGCAATAGATTTTGAAAAAGAACTAAAAATTCTGAAGTCTATAAGAGATAGAAGCCAAACAATCGAAATTAGAGTTGATGCAAATGGAGCTTTCGCTCCGTCGGAGGCTTTAGAAAAACTGAATAGACTAGCAAAATGCGACTTGCACTCTATCGAACAACCAATAAAACAAGGACTACCTGCAACTATGAATCAATTATGTAAGGAAAGTCCCTTTCCAATTGCGCTTGACGAAGAATTGATAGGAAAATATACTTTGAAACAAAAAGCAGAAACTCTAGACGCTATAAACCCTCCGTATATTATCCTAAAACCTTCGCTTGTAGGCGGAATAAAAGGAAGTCGAGAATGGATAAAACTTGCCGAAGAAAGAGGAATAAATTGGTGGATTACTTCTGCTTTGGAATCTAACATTGGATTGAATGCTATTGCGCAATTTGTTGCCACCACAGGAAATTCCATGTTTCAAGGATTAGGAACTGGAAAATTATATACAAATAATATTCCTTCGCCATTGGAAGTAATAGGAGATGAAATAAAGTACTTGAAAAACAAAAATTGGGACTTAAGTGGACTTTAAAGACTTTAAACATATCACATTAAACGGAAAGTCTTTTTCTAAAGAAGAGATTTTAGAAATTGCAAATTCTGGAGATTCTCATCTTGACAAGGTACTGAATTTTCTCAAATATTGGTTTGATGCCTCTTCTGAAATTACTGTCCAAACCTCAGGATCTACTGGAGAACCAAAACAACTTGCAATTCCTAAACAAAGCTTTATTGAAAGTGCTAAGAATACCTGCGAGTTTCTGAACTTAAATGCCAAAACAAAGGCTTTGCTTTGTATTCCTGTGAAATACATTGGCGGTAAAATGATGGTGATTAGAGCTTTATTCTCTGGTTATAATTTAATTATTCAAGAACCAAGCGCTAATCCGCTAATCAACTTGAAAGAGAAGATAGATTTTATCGCAATCACTACTTATCAAGCTTATCATATCTCGGCTGAGAAAGCCAAACAGCTAGAAAACATAAAAAATGTAATTATTGGTGGCGGAAAATTAGACTCACTAGTTGCCGAAATTTTAATGAAACACAGCAATAATATTTACTCCACTTTTGGCATGACCGAAACAGTTAGCCACATTGGTCTAAAAAAAATAAACGGCAATGATAAGTCCGAAAACTTTACAGTTTTTCATGCTTATAAAATAAGTAAGTCAGAAGAGAACTGTTTGATAATTGAAGCTCCTACTCTATCAGAATCAATTATTTACACTAATGATATTGTAGAACTAATTTCTGAGAATGAATTCAAATGGCTTGGCAGAAAAGATAACATTATTAATTCTGGCGGGATAAAAATAAACCCAGAAGAGATCGAAGAGATTCTCTCGCCATTTTTACCAAGAATAGAATTTATAGTTACTTCTTTACCTGATGAAAAACTAGGTAATAAATTAATTTTGAAAGTGAAAAAGAGCAAAAGTTCAGAATTAGGGCTAATGCTTGATTCAATCAACACTGTGCTACCGAAACATAAAACCATCAAAGAAATCGTGTTTACAGAAGACTTCGACTATACCGAAACTGGCAAAATAATTAGAAGGAAATAAAAATAGGATGAGATTTTACTACTTCTCATCCTATTTATTTTCTACTTAAACGAGATCGAACATGATCAAAAATGCGTAGACAATTCCTGCCAAAACTGCAAGAGAGGCCAACTTACTAAATGTGATTATACCGTAACCAACAATAAACAATGCCAAAGAAATTAAAAATTCTGTGCTCGACCATCCTCTCATTAATCCCACTGCTACTGGCGATAAAAACAAGCAAAGCAGAATTAAAATCAAATTACTATATCCAGAAGAATGCTTAGTTGTTTTGGTCTTTTCTCTCAATTTTTCTATCCCAGCCGATGGAATGATTTTTTCTTTAATTACCTCAATTATCCTTTTAGTTGTAAGCTCTTCACTAATCTCGGTTTCAGACTTATCTTTGTTCTTCTCATCTGCTAGTAATACTTCATCTTTCACAACTACCTCTTTTGATTTGGCAGCTTCTGCAGATCCGGTATTTTCCTTTTTTTCTACTTTCGACTCCGTTTTTGATTCGGATTTTTTTTCTGCTGTAGGCTTAGCTTCTGTTGTCACATTATGGGCAACTTGACTTTCTTCAACTTCAGTTGTGGTCGACTTTTTTACTTTATCAATCTTCTTACTTGAATTGACATGCCAGCCCTTTTGGTATTTTCTTTTTTGAAATAATTTATTAGAAACTACTTGATTGGATGTTGAGCAAGAAGCTAATAATGCTAGCGTAAATGCAAAAAATAAAAACTTTTTCATGAGATTTTGGTTGTTTTAATTAGTAATAATTAAATGTACCGAAAATGCACTAATAAACCTGAAATGAACTCAATAGAGTTATTTACAATGCATTCTTAATTTTTTGCGGCAAATCTATTTCTACCACATCATAAGATAATTTTATCATGTTTGAAATAGCCTCAGAATTGGATATTCCGTGTGCAATAATTACATTGGAATTTATACCTAAAACAGGAGTTCCTCCGTAACTTTCGTAATTGAAACGTTCAAAATAATCATCTTCAATTCCTCTCTTTTTAATTACTTCATAAAAAGATTCTGCTTGTTTTAGAATCACATTTCCTGTGAATCCGTCACATACAATAACATCAGCTCCATCATTCAAAATACCTCTGCTTTCAATGTTTCCAATGAAATTGATTCTGTCGTTTTGCTTTAGTAATTTGTGTGTTGCTTTGGTAAGTAAATTACCTTTTTCTTCTTCTTCGCCAATGTTTAACAAACCAACTTTTGGTTCAGCTATTTTGCAAATATGCTCGGCATAAATAGAACCAATGGCGGCAAATTGATCTAACATTTCAGGCTTGCAATCTGCATTGATTCCTACATCCAAAATAATCCCGTCATTTCCGCTTTCTCTGGGCAGAATGCTCGTAATTACTGGTCTAGAAATTCCTTCGACCATACCTATGGCTTGTGTAGCACCAACCATCATTGCTCCTGTGTTTCCTGCTGATGCAAACACATCAAGTTTACCCGCTTTGAGGTAATGGAAACCTTTTACAATGCTGGAATCTTTTTTGGTAAGGAAAGCTTTTACAGGGTGATCATTAAACCCTATAACTTCTTTACAATCAACAATATTGATATAATCTTGATTGCAAACGTCCTCACCAAGAAATTCAGTAATTGCAGTACTTTCCCCAAACAAAAAAAGAGATACAGTTTTTAGTAAGCCAGCATGGCTTTCCAAAAATTTCTGCACTCCATTTAAGTTACATTCTGGAGCATGATCGCCTCCCAGAACATCAATCCCAATTTTATAGGATTCAGTCAAATTATACTTCTTCTACTGGTGTTTTGTCAATAACGACTTGTCCTTTCCAGTACAATTTTTCTTCGTGCCAGTAAGCTCTGTGAGTCAAGTGAAATTCTCCTGTAGTAGGACATTGAGTCAATTGCTGACTAGCTGCCTTATAGTGAGTTCTTCTTTTTCTCTGTCTTTGTTTTGACTGTCTTCTCTTTGGATGTGCCATTTTATTCTATATTATTATTTTAAATCTTTTAATTTATCCCACATTGGGTTTGATTCATTCTTTATGTCTTTTACTCTCAATTCTTCTATTTTCTTCAACACCTCTTTGTTGCAATCCCCTTCTTGGTGGATATGACTCAAAGCTACCGAAGTAACAAAATACTCAAAAATATACTCTGCGAAATCAATTTCATACTGAGATTGATCTAAGAAGACGATACTTTCATCTTCACTTTCTCCTTCTCCGTATTTGAAGTACAATCTGTCTTCCGTTTCAAAATCTTGAATTAAATCATCCCCGCACCTATCGCACTGGGTTGAATAATTTCCCGTAAGGGTTAGGTCAAGAATCAACATGGTAGACATCTTATGAAGGTTCACTGTAGCAGTAAACTTCACATCTTGCACATAATCGTACTTATAAGACTCAAAGAACTCTTCATTTTCGGTAAATACAAACTCGTGCTTACCTTCCTTCAGACCTACAAACGGGATTATATATTTGCTCTCACTTTCCATTGTTCAAGGTTTAAGGACTGCAAAATTAATAAATATTCCTTAATATACATTCTTTTTATCTAAAAAACTTACTTGGTTTTTTGCTTTCGACAACAATCTTGGGGTTTTATCTTATTATTTGATTCACTAAGTTCTCTTTTATTATATTTGTTACTCTTAAATTGGTTACCTTTTATATTTTTCTTGTTCCCTTTAAAACGGCAAAATTAAGTTTGAAAACATACTACAACATACTAGGAATCAAAGAAAATGCGACAGCAGAGGAAGTTAAAAGAGCTTATCGCAAACTTGCAATGAAGTATCATCCAGATATGAATCCAGATTTGCCGCCAGAAAAATTTTTGGAAATAAAAGAAGCATACCATCAGCTCACTTTGCAGAAACCAACTCACAACAGCAGTACCTCAAAGCAAGAAAAGGTGTTTAGCAGAAAACACAACAGATGGTTTGACGAGAATGAACTTGACGAACTGCTAAAAAAAAGTGCTGATTTGAAGAAAAAGAAAGCGCAATCTGAAAAAGAAGCTGCTTTGAGAGATTTTGAAGAATTGAAATCCTCGTGGGTATACAAAGCTTTTCCTTTTGTGGCTGGCTTTGGTTTTCTATTTGCAATCGTATTATTGTTAGACTTTCACCTCACACCCAACAAACTTCCCGTTAACTTCATAGCTAAAAACAAGATTAGCATTTTCGATAATGGACTAGTGATTGCTAGCGGCTCTAATTTCACTCTCTCTGAAGTAATTACTGAAGATAAAAGTGGCCACAGACATACTGCAACTTTACCTGGAGCCTACGAAAACATGTTCTATGAAGGTGGCGAAATTGAAATAGTGCAAACAGCTATATTCGGAATCGACTTAGGATATCGAACTCAAAATACAACTTTCAGGGACACCAATAAAAAGCGTGCTTTTCACTATCCTTTGGCTTTCTTTTGTATTATGATAGTAATACTAACTATCGTTTTCAAAAACCCTACTCCTTTTTATTACGTTTCTATCAATACTGCGGTTTTAGGAATACCTGCCTTAAGTGCTATTTTTATTATTAGTAGTTTTCTTGGGTAAAGATTTTACCAACTGGGATGATATGAATCTGTGAAATAAATGTACTTCTTAATATAATTATAAACCTCTAGTTTTCTTTCTCCAGATTCTCTATGTGGCGGAAAATATTCGCTCGTTTTAGTCAGTCTAAAATTGTCAACTTCTTTGTCGTATTTATAAGTCATAGAATACTGACGAGGATTATTTTCGTCATTGTAATACCCTGAGTAGAAAATTTTGAGATCAAAACCAACAGGAGTAATTTCAATTTTCGTCAAAGGACTATTTTCTTCGTGTTTTATTATTTTTTTGGAGGATGCCTTTATATTGTAGCCACCTTCCTTTCCCTTTAAAACTATCACTATCAATGATTTATTTTTCTTTGCTCCATATTCTCCTGTCCACTGCCCTACTGTATCCACGGCATAAATAATTGCATCTTTTATTCCATCTTGGTTCAAATCTCCTTTTTCAAAGTACTGTAGTTTGTGCCTTGGGAATTTTGAAACCAGCAATTTTTCCATAAGTTGAGTTTCCGAAAATTGTTCTTTTAATTTCCAATTGTCATACCTATAATCTCTAGTCAAACTCAATCTGTCGATATTTGCATAGGAATCTTCCGTTCCAATTTTACTAAAAATATCAATCGATTCACTGTCGTAGGTAGTTACTCGAATCGTATTTTCTACGCCACCAATATTGGCCGGAAGCAAAATAGACTGACCAAAGGAAAGCCCGCCATCTCCTGTTCCTTCTTCATTGATAAATTTCCTGAACACGTTCCCATCCCAAGCAATTTGAACGTCTCCACTGGGAACTCCACAACTTCCTCCAGAATAGCAAACACCAATGATTTCTTCCACATCTTTTAGCCCCATACTTCCCATGGAATGTGCCCCTCGTAGGTTTGAAATCCTTTGGAAAGAATATGTATCGAGCACTTTATTTTCTCTAATAGCCATGAGCTGATGTTTGTAATCTTTCCCGTCTCTTATTACGAATCGCAAAGATTTTTCTTTGTAACTATCGAAATAATGAAGCGAAATGAAATCCTCCCAAAGATATCCGGTATCGCCTGCAACACTTATTTTACTCCAATAGCCATAATCTTGGCCAAGGGTATCGCGCTTAAACCTATGCTGCAAAACCGATACTTCCGTTCCTAAACTCAGCACTTTTATTTTTTCAGAATCAAGACTAGGGTTTAATCTAAAATTTACTAAAGGCTCAACAATAAGTTGACTGCCTCTTCGATATGCATAAAAGGAAGAGTCTGGAAAAGGATGTGTGTAGGGAATAAATCTTTTATTATTCCAAGAATAAAATTCAATTTTTGAGTCCCGATAATCTCCAAAATAAAATAAGAAAACATCTTGCCCTTCGCTTTTAAAGGTTGTGCCCAAAGATTTTAGGTAGGACAATTGTAATGTGTCTTTGTTTTCAATCTTCTGTTTATCAATAAATCTGTTTTTATAAAAGACTTTGATTTCTGTGTTATCCTTATTTTTGATTAATTCGAAAAGATAATCAATATTAGTTTGGCTTTTTACTTTGTTTCCAGACATTCCTGAATGCGAAAACAGAACTTCTTGGGTGAAAATAAAAGATGGTAAAACTATAATTAGGAATAGAAATATAATTTTCTTCATGATAATAAAGTCTCAATTTTAATGCCAGAAAGTTTAAAATTTAGTTTTTACTCAAACTAGCTTTCAAATCATTTTCAATGTGAGTAAAAAACTTTTCATCAAGAGCATAGACAATGATATCATAGGTGCGATTTCCCTCACTTTGCATGGTTCTCGTTACTGTAGGCTGAAAAACTAAGCTCACCCAAGGCATTTGAAAAATCTTGTTCTTAATGTCTTGCTCATTTATCTGGTCTGAGACTAAAATAGAAAATTTGAAAGATGAAAAATCTGAAGAGAAATTCTTTTTCACAATCTCTTTTTTAAACATATTCCCATAAGGGATTTGAATAATTTCTCCTTCTTTATTTTGGATTTCCATTTCAAAAACATTCATTTTATGCACTGTGCCTGAATGCTCTTCAATAGCTATTTTCTGCCCCAAATCAATATCGCCTTTGAGCCTAAAAAACAGACCGTGAATCAAATTCATGAGGTATCCTCTTCCCAAATACACAAAAACTAAACAAAGAATAACACCCAAAAACGGAAAGGGTTTGATAAAAATATACAAAGCATAGAGAACAAACAAGATCCAGATAAGGGTATAAATTACTGGCAACTTTGCAATTACTCTTTTCCTTCGCACAGGAGATTTTATCACGAAATGCACCAAATAATTTTTAAAAACATACATAAAAGTATAGGTAAGCGCACCTAAAATGACCAAACCAAGAAATTTGAAGATGGACAACTGCGAGAGATCTATGTTGAAAAATTCATCCATGATTAAATAATTTTTTTGTCTTTGAGGTATTGGTTCACATCAAAAAATACTTCTTCTGATAATTCATACACCCCATTTTTAGGTTCTTCAATCAACCTAATTCTCTTCATCTGATTCAAGATAGATTTGTAAGCGAAATTTCCTCCAAAAATAACTTCTAACTGCCTCAAGCTAATTTCTTTGTGCAAAACCAATAATTTCAGGATTACCAGCCAATCAGCATTAGAAATGTCAGGGAAAAAAGTAGATTTTGGCTCCTTAATGTAAATCAAATTTTCTTCGGCAGACTGAATATTGTTTACCCAACCCAAGAAGGCTCTCCCAAGATTACCTTTGTACACTGAATGGTATTTCTGATAAAAACTCTGCAACTGTCGTTCACTAAAATCCATTTCTACTTTGTTATTCAGCACGAATTTTAGGCCTCCTGCCTGGTGCTTTAATTTCATATTCTCAATGAATCCATCTTTGCGAATTGGCAAAATAATTATGGTAGAGATAATGACCTCATCAATATCACATACTTGTTTCATATAGGAATAAAAATCAATGGAACAATTGAGAATGAAATGGTGCTTCTT
>JBDMYC010000213.1:0-11085 GCA_039770535.1 Flavobacteriales bacterium | reverse complement strand
CCTGTGTCAATATAGCTATACTCCAATTTTTGTGATAAAAATTTGGCTAATGTACTTTTCCCGCAGGAAGAATAGCCGTCTATTGCAATGTTTATTTTCATATAAAACAAATGTAAAGGTTTAAATTCAGTATTAAAAAAATTGAGAAATTTTAATTTAGAATTATCCTATATTTGCACAATCAAATTAAAATAAAAACTATGAAGAATATTGCAGTAATTGGAGCGGGAACAATGGGAAATGGTATCGCGCATGTGTATGCACAATCGGGATTTAAAGTATCTTTAATTGATATCTCACAACAATCACTTGACAAAGCAATTGCAACCATTACCAAAAACTTGGACAGATTAATTGCTAAAGAAAGAATTACTGAAGAAAAGAAAAACGAAACACTTTCTAACATCACAACTTTTACCGATATGGCAGAAGGAGTTGAAGGAATTGATTTAGTAGTTGAAGCTGCTACAGAAAATGTAGATTTGAAACTTAAGATATTCAAACAATTAGATGAATTAACTACTGAAAACGTGATTCTTGCGTCTAATACTTCTTCGATTTCTATTACTAAAATTGCTTCGGTAACTTCTCGCCCAGAGAAAGTTATTGGAATGCACTTTATGAATCCAGTGCCAATTATGAAATTGGTAGAAATAATAAGAGGATACGCTACGACTGACGAAGTAACAAACTCTATTATGGAAATGAGTAAGAAATTGGGTAAAGTTCCTGTAGAAGTGAATGATTACCCAGGATTTGTGGCAAACAGAATTTTGATGCCAATGATAAACGAGGCAATTATTACCTTGCACGAAGGAGTTGCTGGTGTGGAAGAAATTGATACCGTAATGAAATTAGGAATGGCTCACCCAATGGGACCACTTCAATTAGCTGATTTCATTGGTTTAGATACTTGTCTTTCTATAATGGAAGTATTGTATGATGGTTTTGGAAATTCGAAATATGCTCCTTGTCCTTTATTAGTAAATATGGTAATGGCAGGAAAAATGGGAGTAAAATCTGGAGAAGGATTTTACAACTGGTCTCACGGAACAAAGGAATTGGTTTTGGCTGATAATTTTAAGAAGTAAGTTTATACTGAATTGAATTTAAAAATCCTCAAACCTTAATTGGTTTGGGGATTTTTTTTACTTAAGAAGAAGAGAATAAAAAATTATTCCTAACTTTGACAAATCTTAAAGATATGAAGAACACAAAGCTCCTAAAATCAGCTAAAATTATTCAACCTTCCTCTTCATTTCACAACCAATCCAAAGACATTCTTATTACCGACGGAATTATAACTCAAATTGAGGATAATATTCCAGTCTCATCTGACTATGAGGTAATTGAACACGATAATCTTCATGTTTCTGCTGGGTGGATAGATATGAAAGCCAACCTAAGAGAACCAGGAGAAGAATGGAAAGAAACACTTGAATCGGGAAGTAAAGCGGCACAATTTGGCGGATTTACTCACGTAATTGTTTCTCCAGCAACTCAGCAACCTATTGATAGCAGAAACAGAGTAGAATACATTGTAAACAAAGCTTCACATTTACCTATCAATATTTCGCCACTTGGAACTTTGAGCGACAAGCACGAAGGACACGAGCTATCCGAAATGTATGAAATGAGCCAAGCTGGAGCCTTAGCTTTTACTGATGATAAAGCGGATGTTAACACAGGATTATTGTCTAAAGCATTACTTTACTCAAAAAACATTAATAAACTGATTGTCAGCTTTCCTAATGACGCATATTTATCCAAAAATGGACAAATGCACGAAGGAGAAACCAGTACAAAAATGGGATTAAAAGGAATTCCAAGTCTGAGCGAAGAACTTAGAATTGCTAGAGATTTATCACTTGCAAACTACAATAAATCTGCGATTCATTTTTCATGCATCTCCACTGCCAAATCAGTAGAGCTAATAAAAGAGGCCAAGAAAAACGGAATCCAAGTCACGTGTGACATTGCTGCTCATCAACTTTCATTTACAGATGAAGCAACCAAAGAATTTGACTCTAATTACAAAGTTTTACCTCCTTTTAGAGCGCAAACAGACATTGACGCTTTGATTGAAGGACTTAAACACGGAACAATAGATGCAATTTGCTCGGATCACACGCCACACGACATTGAGAGTAAACAACTGGAATTTGATCTAGCAGACTTTGGAATTATAGGGTTAGAAACTGCTTTTGCAAGTATTCACAGTGTTTTGAAAGATAAATTACCGCTAGAAACGATCATTGAAAAGCTAACTTCTTCTCCAAGATACATTTTGGGATTAGAAAATCCAATCCTTGAAGTTGGACAAAAAGCAGAACTTACCTACTTTAATCCCAATGAAACATGGGAATTGGAGAAAGCAGACCTCAAATCCAAATCCAAGAATACTCCTTTTATAGGAACTAAATTTGTAGGAAAAGCCTTAGGTGTAATTTGCTAACTATTTTCAAAATTCAAAGCATGAAAAACAAGTTTTCACTTTTCGTTTGTGTATTGGTGAGCCTTGTTTTACTTCAGTTCAGAGCAACTTACAATCCCGACCCCAGCAGCAAAGAATTGAAAGTAACGACTTGGGATTCATTTGGTTACTACGCCTATTTACCTTCGGTTTTTATCTATGACGACTGCAAACAACTCAACTGGGTTCCAACCATAGATAGTATTTATGACCTCACAGGTGGAAATTTATACCAAGCCGGAAAAGTAGAAAATGGCAATTATGTATTCATGTATCTGGGAGGTGTTTCCATTTTGCAAACTCCGCTCTTTGCAGTGGGACATTTAATTGCAAAAAATAGCCATTACCCAGCAGATGGTTTTTCCGCTCCTTACCAGTACTCACTTGCCTATGGAGTAATTTTGTATTTTGTTCTTACTCTTTTGTTATTAAGATCGATCTTGTTGCGTTATTTCAATGATTTCAGTGTTTCTCTCACTATTTTATTAGTCGTTCTCGCTACCAATCTCATCCAATACGTGGGAATTGATAACGCACAAAGTCACGCTTATATTTTTCCCTTGTATGTTCTAATTCTCTATTTCACAATAAAATGGCACGAAAAACCAAGTGTATTTTTTGCTTCAGCAATTGGACTAACGATTGGATTAGCAACAATTTGCCGGCCTACAGAATTAATCATGCTGTTCATTCCATTGTTATGGAATTTACACACGAAAGAATCCTCTAAAACAAAATGGAAATTAGTGAGAGCAAACAAATCGCATTTATTCTTTGCGATAGCTTTTGCCATTATTGGAATTCTCCCCCAACTTATTTATTGGAAGCTAATTACCGGCTCCATCGTTCATGAAGTGGGCAGTAAATGGGTATTTGCAAATCCGTTTTTTAGAGTGCTTTTCGGATGGGAAACTGGATGGTTTATTTATACGCCAGCTACTGTCTTTTTTGTTGTTGGATTGTTTTTCATGAAAAGATTCCCCTTTAAAAAATCCGTCTTAGTTTTCTGTTTATTAAATATTTGGGTAGTCATTTCTTGGTTCGATTGGAAATATGGTTCTACTTATTCTACCAGAGCTTTGGTTCAGAGTTATCCTATTTTTACACTTTCTTTAGCAGCTTTTATTCATTATTTTTCATCTAAAAGGTGGAAGTACTTAATGCTAATTCCAGCACTTTATTTCATTGGAGTTAATCTGTTTCAAATTCATCAGTACAACACAACTGTGTTACACTCTAGAGATATGAATAGAATGTATTACGCAAGTATTTATCTAAACCCTTCTCCTACCCCGCTCGATATGAGCTTATTGGATACAGATGAGATATTGAGAAGTGAAGTTAAAAATTATAGAGAAATGATTTTAAGTGAATCTGATAAATTAATTAAATCTAATGCTTTAGTTGATTCTCCTAGTGTCTTTTATAATTCTGACCTTAAATTAAGTCCAGATTGGATAAGAATTTCTTGTAAAATTAAATCAGACAAGGGATTTGGCAGCAGTTACATATCTTATTCCTTTAATAAAAAGAAGAAAGACATTCGTTTGTTTAATGCTATATCCACTAAAAATGAATGGAATAAGTATGAGTTTTTCATTAAAAATGAAGAAAAAACAGAGGCTAATTTATTAAAATTATCTATTGTTTCATTAATCAGTTTTAAAGGAGAAATTAAAGATTTGAAGGTAATTGGATACATGAATAAATAAACAATAGAGTAAGATTTGTTAAATCAATTCTGGATACTTAATTTAGATGCGAACAATATTTTTTAACCCAATCAATGGCATTAAACATAATATTTGTAGGTTTTTTTCTTGTGGCCTTTGTTGTTGGATTAATAAAGTTCGCTTTTTTCCAAGACATGGAAGTGTTCAAAAACATTGTAGATGCTTTATTTTCAAGAGCTACCTTGGGTTTTGAGATTTCAATTGGATTAACAGGAATTCTTGCCTTGTGGATGGGAATCATGAAAATTGGAGAAAAAGGCGGAGCAGTTACTTTGCTTTCAAGAGCTGTGAGTCCTTTATTCAGTAAATTATTTCCAGAAATTCCCAAGAATCATCCAGCCATAGGATCTATGATGATGAATTTCTCTGCCAACATGCTTGGACTTGATAATGCAGCTACTCCGTTGGGATTAAAAGCAATGGATCAATTGCAAGATATCAATCCAGAAAAAGAGAGAGCTTCCAATGCTCAAATTATGTTTTTGGTTTTGAATACATCTGGATTGACAATAATCCCTGTGACTATAATGGCATTGAGAGCCAGTAACAGCTCAGTTGACCCAACAATTGTTTTTCTACCCATCTTAATTACAACATTCGTGTCCAGCATTATAGGATTGATTGTTACATCTATTTTTCAAAGAATTAATTTGTTTCATCCCATTATATTAGCTTATTTGGGAATAGGAATTGGCGGAATAGCACTTTTTATTTGGTACCTAAATGGATTAGATAAAGAGCAACTCACTTTAGTTTCTGGACTCATATCCAATTTACTAATTTTTGGAGTAATTGTTTTTTTCTTGATTCTAGCTTTGATTAAAAAAGTAAATGTGTACGATAGTTTTATCGAAGGAGCAAAAGAAGGATTTGTGGTCGCTATTAAGATAATTCCGTATTTAATTGCAATGCTCTGCGCTATAGGTGTTTTTACAGCTTCAGGAGCCATGGATTTCTTGACGGAAGGCCTTCGTTATTTATTCGCTTTCTTTATCGAAGACACTCGCTTTGTGGACGGAGTTCCGACAGCAATCATGAAACCACTTTCTGGTGGCGGAGCAAGAGGATTGATGATTGAATCTTGGGAGATTGCTGAGCAAAATCTCGTAAACCAAGGAATTAAAAATATCAAAGGTGCAGACACTTTTGTAGGGAAATTAACTTCTGTTCTTCAAGGATCTACAGAAACAACTTTTTACGTGTTGGCAGTTTATTTTGGAGCAGTTGGCATCAAAAAAATACGGTATGCAGCCTTAGTTGGACTTATTGCTGATTTGGCCGGAATAATTGCCGCCATATTAATTACTTATTATTTCTTTGGGAATGGGAACTATTAACTCAACCGTGGTATATAGAATGCCGAACGACACTGATTATCATTGTCTTACTTCCTCTTTGCCATTTTCTCAAAATAACAACCTAAAAGAAGGTTTCTTCTTTTCTGAATTTGAAAACGGAACAATTTATTCGATTGAGGACTACAAGGTTACAAAAAACAATTGGCCTAGATTTCGTCTTGCCTCAGATAAAAATCCCGCAACAATACAGAGGGAAGATTACTTGGAAAGAGTGAACCAAATCACTAAAAAAATAAAAGAAGGTGAATTTGAAAAGGTAGTGTTCTCGAAAGTGAAATTAGTTGACAAAAAAAATGATTTTAGTTTAGAATCGACTTTTAATTCTCTGTGCAAAAAATACCCAAAAGCTTTTATCTATTGTATTTCTTCAGAAGAAACTGGAACTTGGATGGGAGCTTCGCCAGAATTATTGATTCAAAAAGAAGATTCAGAATACAAAACTGTGTCATTGGCAGGAACAAGAATCGAATCTACTTCTTGGACTGAAAAAGAACAAAGAGAACAACAAGTTGTTACCGATTATATTACCCATATTATTGAGCCTTTTTCAACCACACTTTCTGTTTCAAAACCTTATGATTTGCAAGCAGGCAAAGTAATTCATTTGAAATCTGACATTTCATTTTCTTTAACAGAAGAGAGCGAATTGTGGAATCTATTAGGAAAACTAAACCCTACTCCTGCCGTTTGTGGGATTCCAATGCTAAAAGCAAAAGAATATATAAAGCAACAAGAAATTCACGACAGAGAGCTGTATACAGGTTTTATTGGACCATTGGGCATTAATAATCACAACAGTTTGTTTGTGAATTTAAGAAACATGAAAATTTGCGACTCGCACCTTGCGCTATTTGTTGGTGGAGGAATAATGGGCGATTCCAATCCTGAAAACGAGTGGAAAGAGACTGAAAACAAAGCTTCTACCCTCTTGTCAATCTTATAAAATAACCATTCAACCGTTTGGTACGCCTTTTGTAAACTAACTAGCGCATCTGAAGTGCAGATGTATTAACTTTATTTTATTATTAAAAACCAAATAGAAACAATTATGAAAAATATACTTTTAACGTCTTTAATCGCACTATCTACTTTTTTGTCTGCTACGGCACAAAAATTCGAAGGGGAAATCACTTACAAAATATCGTACTCCGATTTACCAGCAGAAATGGAAATGTACAAGGCAATGCTTCCTGCAAAATCAGTGATATTGATGAAAAATGAAAAAAGTGTTACAGAACAAAACACTATGGGAATCATGAAAATGAAAATCATTAGTAATTCCAAAACCATGAAAACATCTATCTTGATGGACATGATGGGTAAAAAAATAGTGATGGAGAGTGATTCTGATTCTGAAGAAACAAAAAGTGACTTGGAAGTAACTAAAACATCTGAAACTAAAACTATTGCGGGTTACAAATGTAAGAAAGCAATTGTGAAAGATAAAGACGGAAACGAAATGGTGTATTGGTACACAAAAGATCTTCCAGGTTACAAAGGAAAAAACATCCCAAACCTTGATTTAGATGGTTTCCCAATGGAATTTGAAGCGAAGCAAGAAACTATGAGCATGACAATGTCGGTAACATCAGTTGTGAAGAAAAGTGTAAGCGACAGTGAATTTGACATTCCTGCAGACTACGAAAAGAAAACCCCAGAAGAAATGAAAAAGATGATGGGTGGAATGATGGGAGGAATGTAATAACTACAAGAAATAATAATCCTGATTAGGCTTTAAATTCTTAGAATTTAAAGCCTTTTTTATTTCTCGATTGTACTCCATACTTCCTACTGCAATTAGGATTTGAGGATTTTCATTTCTCATTACATTTTCAGAGTTTTTTAAAATTACTCCGTAAACATTCTTTCCTATTTTCTTCGGATTATTGGATAACCAATCGAAATCTATTTTGTTTTCTATCAGAAACCTAGCAACTTCTTTCCCTTTTTTTCCTGCTCCCCACAATTCCAATATCCTAGTTGAATGATGATCTAGCTCTTTCCAATAGTTCAGCTTCAATTGAATAAAGTAATTATCGGAATAATTAGGATCTGTTCTTGAGGTTCTAGTTGAATAATCTCTCCAATGATGAATTATTTCTTTCACTGCTGTAACATTCAACCCTTGTTTGTAAAACCTAAAAACTAAATCATAATCTTCGGGATACAAGTCGGAATTAAACCCTCCAGAGGCCTCAAAATCTTGACGAGAAACCATCCAGCAAGGTGATGGAATAACACATTCTTTATAAACATCATCAAAATTAGATTCTGACTGGGTCAGTTGATTCAACCAATTTTGATAATTGATATAACCTTCACCTAACTTGGTTTCTGAAAAATACTTGACAAATCCGGTGGCAACATGTCCATTACCTCTTTCAATCAACTTGTTTACAAGCAACTCCAGTTTTTGAGATGTCATTATATCGTCTGCATCCATTCTGGTTATGAAATTACCAGAACAATTAGCGTAGCCTGTTTGCAGAGCTTCAATTATTCCTTTTCCTTTATTTTGCAGTACTTTGATGCGATTGTCCTTGTCTACATATTTCTCCAGTATGGACTGAGTTTCATCTGTTGAGTGATCATTCACAATGACTAATTCCCAGTTTTGGTGAGTTTGATTAAGGATGGAATCCAAACATACTGCCAAAAATTGAGCTCCATTTTTTACGGGTGTGATAATTGAAACTCTTTGGTCTGTCATAGATTAAACTCTAATTTTAGATTTAACTTTTTCTTCAGTTAATTCTACTAATTCATTGAATTTAAGTGAATTTACTTCAATAGGCTCGTGCGTATAAAAAGTAATTGGCGAAAATAATCCTAAAGGAAATTTCCCATATTTGAATACTTTCCACGAATTATTAATCGTTATCGGAACCACCAAACAATCAGGATTTTTCTTTACCAACATTTTCAATCCGTTAGGCGAGAACGCTTTTGGATTGCCATCTCTACTCCTAGTTCCTTCTGGGAAAATAACTGCCGACCAAGTATTTGCTTTTAGTCTATCGCCAAATTTCATCAATTCCATAATCGCTCCTTTTCCGTCTTTTCTGTCTATCAAAACAGCTCCACCATGCCTCAAATTATAAGAGACACTTGGAATTCCTTTTCCTAATTCTTTTTTTGATACAAACTTTGCATGATGTTTTCTAAAAAACCATATAATTGGTGGGATATCGAATAGACTTTGGTGGTTAGACACGAAGATAATAGTTCTATTTTTTGGAATAATTACTCTGTTTTCTCTTTTTACATTCACTCCTAAGATTAGTAGAGAACGAGTTAGAAATGAATTCATTATGTCAACTACTGCTTTGTGAGCTTTATAGCCAAAAACATTATTTGCAATCCACTGGATGGGATGAAAAACAACCAATATCAAGAAAAAGACAAAGGCAAAAATTGGGGAAAGAAGGTAACTCAGTATTTTCATATTATTTGCTCATTTCGCCAGCCAAACTTGTTGCTAGCTTACTTTTTAGTTGTTTGCTGTCTTTGTATTTTGCCAAGACGTACATCATTTTTGTTATGGCAGCTTCCGTAGTAATATCTTTTCCAGAGACAATCCCAAGATCATTAAATGATGAGCTGCTATCATACTTTCCTTGCATCACATTTCCTGCTAAACATTGAGTGACATTAAACAGTATAATCCCTTTTTCGGCAGCTTTTTTCAGTTCATCCAAAAACCATTTTTTTGTTGAGGCATTTCCAGACCCATAAGTTTCAATGACCACTCCCTTTAATCCATCAATTTGAAAAATTGCCTGCACTACTTTCTTTGTGATTCCGGGAAATAATTTGAGAATAGCTACATTTTCTTCCAATTCTGTAAAGACTTCAAACTGTTCTTTTTCTCTCCTGTGAATCTTTGTTTTGTTGTATTTGATGTGCACTCCGGCTTCCGCCAAAGGCGAATAATTAAATGATCTAAAAGCCTCAAAATCTTCTGCATTTACCTTTGAGGTTCTATTGCCTCGATACAAATCGTATTCAAAATAAATACATACTTCTGGCAAAATTGGCTTCCCATTCTCCTGAGCTGCAGCAATTTCTATGGCTGTAATCAGGTTTTCTTTTCCATCTGTGCGGATCGTTCCAATGGGTAATTGTGACCCTGTGAGAATAACTGGCTTGTTTATTCCTTTCAGCATAAAACTCAAGGCTGATGCCGTATAACTCATTGTATCTGAACCGTGAAGAATAACAAATCCATCAAATTTTTCGTAATTCTCTTTCACAATCAAAGCAATTTTTTTCCATGCTACAACATCCATGTCTGAAGAATCAATGGGAGTTTTGAAAGAAATGGTTTCTATCTCAGCTTTAATCTTTTTCAATTCAGGCACTTCGTTTTCAATGCTTTGAAAGTTGAATGGCTTTAAAGTTTTTGATTCAAAATCTTCAATCATTCCGATTGTTCCGCCTGTATAAATCAATAAAATTGAAGGTCTTTTCATTTCTCTATCATGTTATAAAATCAATATCATCACTCACTGGCAAACTCATCAAATACTCTAAACCTCTTGTAATGTCCCAATCTTCATACACTATTTTATACAGTGCATCTGCCAATGGCGAATTAAAACCATAACTTTTAAGCAATTTTACTACTTTAATTGTCTTAATCCCCTCGGCTACCTCCTTCATTTCTCCTAAAGTTGTTTCCACTTTAATTCCTTTAGCTAAGTTATGACCAACTTGAAAATTTCGACTGAGTTTACTATTACAAGTAGCCATCAAATCGCCAATACCAGCCAGCCCCATAAAGGCGTGTTCACTTGCACCAAATGCTTTTCCAAAAAACACCATTTCTGCCATTCCTCTTGTAATCAATAAAGCTTTAGAATTGTCTCCATAGCCCATTCCTTCGAGCATTCCTGATGCAATTGCAATATAATTTTTGAGAATACTCGCTATTTCTACTCCTTTAATTTCATTGGAACCGTACACGTTAAAAACGGGACTGTTTAATGCTTTTTTACCTTCTTTGATTACCTCATTGTACCGACTTGCAATCACTGTTCCAGCTATTTCTCCAGCAGCTAGTTCTTTAGCCAAATTGGGACCAGCAATACATCCAACTCTCTCTACACAAGTGTTTTGCAAAATCAACTCAGACATGGTTAGTACCTGAGATTTATCCAAAGATTCTACTTTGTTAATATCAGCAGTAATGTGTAGACCTTTAGTTCCGTGTATTAAAATATGTTCGGGAGTGAGAAAAGGCGAAAGTTGATTCAGTAAGTTTTCAAAATTACTAGATGGCACAATAGGAAACAGTAACTTACACTCATTAGCAATAGACCCCAAATTATTGGTTGCAATAACTCTTTCGTGCATGGTTTGCCCTTTGTGCTCCCTAGTCTCATTCAATTTTTGGGCAATTTCTTCCCTCCTAGCATAAATAACAACTTGCTTCTTGTTTATTGCCAGCAAGTTAGCCAAAGCTAATCCAAAATTCCCTGTACCAATTACTCCTACTTTACTCATTATTTTTTATACAAAT
>JBDMYC010000212.1:0-4349 GCA_039770535.1 Flavobacteriales bacterium | reverse complement strand
ACAATGCTTTAGCTTCTACGTTCGTTATAAACCAAAGAGATGGAAATAGCGAAAAACTCTCCGGAAATGTGCGTAGTAGTTTGACAGAGAGCTCATTTACACTGGAAGGACCTCTGAGCAAAGATAAGAAAACTGTATTCCTTGCTTCGGCAAGAACAAGTTATTTGGATTTGTTGTTCACTCTTATTGATTTACCAATTCGTCCCAATTTTACTGATTTTCAGTACAAAGTGACGCGCCAAATTGACAAAAAAACAACTTTCACTGCGCTTGGTGTAGGGGCTATTGACCGATTCAGATTTGCAGAAACCAAAGACGAAAGTCCAGAAAATACTTATTTGAGAGGTTCCCTCCCATTTATCAACCAATGGAATTATACCACAGGTTTTGCTTTCAAAAAATTGGTGAAAGACGGTTTTTATAACATCACTGCCAGCAGAAATATGTTCGACAATCAATTGGACCAATTTGAAGGAGGACAAAACGACCAAGAAGAATTTAGAAATTTATCTCTCAACTCTCAAGAAATTGAAAACAAGTTCCGATTTGACATGAACAAATTCCAAAACGGTTGGAAATACTCTTACGGAGTAATGGCACAATATGTAAAATACAACACGAGTATTTATAATAAACTAGCTGCAGAAGTGACTGATTCTCTTGGAAATGTTCTAGTGCCTGCAGTAGAAATTAATTTTGGAAGTGCTATAGATTTCTGGAAATATGGGGTGTTTGGACAAGTATCCAAAAACTTTTTTGACGACCGATTACTGATTTCTGCAGGAATCCGAACCGACATGAATTCCTTTACTGACAATGGAAATAATCCTTTGAATACACTTTCTCCAAGGCTTTCTTTTTCTTATAAATTAACTCCACAAGTAGACTTAACAGCTTCTATTGGTAGTTATTATAAAATACCAACTTATACAGCTCTTGGTTTCCAGGATAACACAGGAAGTTTTGTAAATAGAAGCATGGAATACATACAATCCAATCATTATGTGTTGGGTGGACAATGGATTCCAAACAATAGCATGCGAATTACTTTAGAAGGATTCTACAAAACCTACAACAATTATCCAGTTTCTATTGCCAATGGTTCTTCTTTGGCAAATCAAGGAACACAGTTTGGATCTATTGGAAGTGAAAATGTAGCGAGCACAGGACAAGGACAAACCTATGGTGCAGAATTATTTATCCAACAAAAACTAGTAAAAAATCTGTTTTATGTATTTAGTTATACTTACGTAAGAAGTTTGTACTCGGGTCTGGATGGAGAATTTGTTGCTTCAGCTTGGGATAACCAACATCTTGTCTCTACCACTTTGGGTTACAATTTCAAGAAAAACTGGAAAGTAGGAGCTAAATTCAGATTTGCAGGAGGAGTTCCATTCACTCCTTTTGACTTAGCAGCCTCTCAGCAAAACTTTGCTACTTTAGGAGTGGGACAATTGGATTTCAATAGATTGAATCAAAACAGGCTTGATAATTTCAGTCAGTTTGATTTGAGAGTAGATAAAATCGTCAACTACAAGAAATTCAGTATTACGTATTATATTGATATTCAAAACTTACTATTGACAGAACAGGAAACTTCGCCCAATTATTCGTTCAAAAGAAACGAGGATAACACAGGATTTGAAACGACAGACGGACAACCCCTAAAACAAGATGGAAGTAATGGCGTACCTGTTATTTTAGAAAACAGATCGGCAAATGCAACTCCAACTTTAGGAATCATATTTGAGTTTTAGTAAGTGATTTTAACTTTAAATCGGCAGTCATTGATTTGGTTGCCGATTTTTTTTGTTTAATTTCAAAAATGAAAACAATAGGAATAGAAATAAGTAATAAAAAAGTGATTTTTGTTGCGTTAGAGCAAACTAACGGAACTTTTGCAAACATAACAGGCAAAACAAAATCTATGGAATTGAAAGACGACAGAGATGCTAAAGAGCTTAAGTCGTTTATGAACGAACTCCACTCCTATTTTGATTCTATGAATCCAGATAAAATTGGGATTGTAACCCGAATGACGAAAGGAAAATTTGCTGCCTCTCCTATTTCATTCAAAATTGAAGGGTTAATACAATTGTACGACAAAGTAGAAATTGATTTTGTTACTCCACAAGCACTCACAGCTTATTTCAAGAAAAATGAAATGCCCTTGCAATTGGATCATAAATATCAAGAAAAGGCTATGAAGATGAGTGTGTTCTTGGGAAAGTGAATTTTATAAATCTAAGGGACTGTTACTTGCCAATAAACTATCATTTGCAATATGAGTATAAATTAGAGTGATTTTAATATGATGATGACCCAATAGTTTTTGACTATGCGCAACAAAATATTTTCTTAATACTTTAAGCACATTATGAGAAAGTATCGTTAATCTATCTTTTTTACCTTTTCCCAGAGTTACACGCACAGTCATCCTTTCTGAATCAATATCAGACAATCGCAAATCTAATTACTCTCCAATTCGAAGTCTATTTCTTTGTAAAACAAATTTATACTCCCAACAATTTGCCTTTGTGTAGAAGCGGCTATTTTTTTTGTGTTTACCAGATGAAAAACATAATTAAACCATTCTCTTTCAGTAGTAGATAAAAAATCCTTGTTATTAAAAAACAATTGAGCCAACTTCAAATTAGATAAATAAGAATCTATAGTTTGTTTGCAATATCATTTTACTACTAATATTTCTTTAAAATGTTCTAATTCACTTTTCAAACACCTACGATTTACATCCAGTTAGATACCCTAATCAACAATAGAGAAGTCTACAAAAAAAATACATTATGTTTCTTTTTGTACTGAATACTAGAATATTATCATCATTTTTTCTTAACTTGCACATATACAAGTTATGCGGAATAAGAGAATACAATATGACAGAATACGATAAAGCTTATAAAAAATTAGAAGAATTTGAAGCTGAATATAAATACTTCAAAGAGAAATATTTATCTGAAACTGATACCAGAAGTAAAATATTAGATAAATTATTTTGTGAGGTTTTAGGTTGGACGGAATACGACATTGAAAGAGAAGGATGGGTTAGAGTTGGTTTTTTCGATTATGAAATAAAAACAGCAAATTTTCAATTTGTCGTAGAAGCTAAAAAAAACTTCATTGACTTCAAACTACCTAAAACGGGGAATGAAGTAAGTATCAATTCCGTATATGAAGGTAATAAGGATGTATTCAATCAAATCCGCCAATATATTTTTGAAAGAGGATTAGCCTTTGGTGTGATTACAAATGGTTCTCAATTTATTATCGGTCAATTCTCAAATAATCAGGGACTAGACTGGAAGAGAGGAAAGTGCATCTTTTTCAAAGATTTTGAAGATTTGAAAACGAATTTTGATAAATTTTATGACTTGCTATCTAAAGCATCCATAAGTAAATATGGAAAAATTAAAATTCAAAAAACATCTAATAAAGGAAAAACAATAGTTAAGGATTCTTCTCTAAGAAGAAAAAATTATGAACTAGTTAGAAATAAAATTAGTCAACACCTCATTCCAATTATTAATAAAGTTTTTGAAGAAATTTATAATACAGATACTCTAGAGGGTAAAAAAATACTTGAAAAATGCTATGTTCAAAATAAAGATGTCAAGAAATATAATTCAGAATTAGGATCTATATTTTCTGATGATCCACCAAATTTTGATAGCAGAATTGTCCCAGTTCAGAATACTCAAAAAACACAAGAACAGATAAAGGGTCAAATTTTTGATTCAGGGTCAAATTTACCTGACCCTATTATTTTGATTGGAACAGCTGGAGCAGGAAAAACAACATTTATAAAATATTTCACAGACGTTCTTCTTAGTAAAAAGAACAAAAAAAATAGGCCTTTTGTTTATCTTGATTTTAGGTTATATACAAGTCAGACTATCAAAGATACGAGATTCATTTATGAAAACATTATTGAACAATTAGAAGATAAATATCCAAAACTGAACCTAACCAAATTCAACATCCTGAAAACAATATATAAAAAGGAGATAATAAAGAATAAAGAAGGTACTTGGTCATTTATACAAGATGATAATAAATTAAATGAAAAGATTGCTGAGTTTTTAGAGGAAAAGAAAAAAGACTCAATCGTCCATTTAAAGAAAATCACAGACTACCTTCTTTTTCAATGCAATAAAAGAATCTGTGTGTTATTTGACAATGCAGATCAATTAAATGATGCGGATCAAAAAGAAGTATTTCTTCTTGGGAATGGAATAAATAGAAACCTAAATTCAATGGTGATTATATCACTTCGGGAAGGCTACTTTTATAAATGGAAAAATAAGCCACCATTTAATGCGTATCAGTCAATT
>JBDMYC010000211.1:0-7772 GCA_039770535.1 Flavobacteriales bacterium | reverse complement strand
TTATTTGAGAATATCATAGAGCAATTCAAAAACAACAAAGATCAATTGAATTTGGATACCAAAGAAAGTGTAGCTAGATCCATGGCGAGAAATATGTCGATAAATAGAGGGAGACAATTAAGCAATAGAGAGATCACTCAGCTGACAGATGAACTTTTTGCTTGTTCTCAACCCGAATATTTGCCAAATGGAAAACGAACTTTTATTACTGTCACTTTAACTGATTTAGAAAAACAATTTAAATAAAATATGCTTAGTAATTTATTGAGAAATATTCCGCCAATTACACTTAACTTAATAATAATTAATGCTTTGCTGTTTTTTGGAATTCAAACTTTTCCTCAATTTAGCGAAATGTTGGCACTTCATTATTTTGATAGTCCCTTTTTCAAACCGTTTCAAGTCGTAACGCACATGTTTATGCATGCAAACTTTACTCATTTGTTTTTCAATATGTTCGCTTTGGGAATGTTTGGCGCTCAGTTAGAAAGAGAATTAAAAGCTAAACGATTTTTGATGGTATATTTTACCGCAGGGATTGGAGCTTTTCTTCTTCACTATGCAGCTATTTGGTATCAATTATCAGATGTAACTCCCGAAATAATGGGTTTTTTGCAAACTGAAGGAGCTGATAGTTTGATGAGTGGAAGAAATTATGTTGATCCATTTTTAGCGGAGAAAAATTTAGCCTTGAACACACCAATGGTTGGTGCTTCTGGAGCAATAATGGGCTTGTTGGCAGCTTTTGCTTATGTTTTTCCAAATGTTGAAATCTATCTTTATTTTGCAATACCAATAAAGGCAAAATTTTTGATGCCAATTGTCATTCTATTTGAACTCTACCTCGGAACACAAAATTTTCAATATGATAATGTCGCTCACTGGGCACATATTGGTGGAGCAATAACTGGATTGATATTAGTCTATATTTGGAGTAAACAAAGGAATAGGTATTAAATAATGATTATTCTGACAACAGATAGATTGATCATAAGAGAGTTTGACATCTCGGATGCGAAAGCTATGTTTGATTTAAATAGTGACAAAGAGGTTTTGAAATATACAGGAGATGTAGCTTTTGAATCGGTAGGTAAAACCAAAGATTTTTTATCTAATTATCCTGATTATGAAAAGAATGGGTTTGGTAGATGGATTGTTGAATTAAAAGGAACAAATGAAATACTGGGATGGTGTGGTTTAAAAAAGCACGAAGACGGAAAAGTAGATATTGGATATAGATTCTATCAAAAAGAGTGGGGAAAAGGATATGCAACAGAGGCTGCAAGAGCTTGTTTGGAATATGGATTTGAACTTTTGGAACTCGAAGAAATATTAGGAAACTCGGCAATTGAAAACAAAAAATCTATCAGGGTTTTTGATAAGTTGGGCATGAAGTTTATAGAGAATAAAACTTGTGATGGAATTGAGGATGCAGTCCGCTATAGGATATCAAAAAATGAATTTTTAAAATAAAAACTATGCTGAATTTATTTAGTCAAGATTTTAATCATCTTCCTGGTGACTTGCCAATTTTTCTCTCAATATTATTTATCGCTTGTACTTTATTCACCTTGATAATCCTCTATGCAGCATCCAATAAATCCAAAAATGTATTGATTACCTCATTGGTTTGGCTTGGTTTGCAAGGAGTTTTATCTTACGGTTTGTTTTATACCGATACTACAACACTGCCACCCAAATTTGCTTTTGCCATAGTTCCAACTCTTATTTTTATGGGCTTTTTGTTTTTTACAAAAAGTGGAAAGGAATATATTCAATCTATTAATCTTAAAACTTTATACCTAGTCCATGTAGTGAGAATTCCCGTGGAATTTGGATTACTAGGATTAGCGATTTATAAAGCAATTCCCTTTTTAATGACTTTTGAAGGAGTAAATTTCGATATTTTTGCAGGAATTACAGCTCCATTAATCATTTTGGGTTATTTTGTTAAAAATTGGTTTTCAGATAAATTGGTGTTGATTTGGAATGTTGTTTGTTTGGGATTGTTGCTTGCAATTATAGTAAATGCAGTACTTTCAGTTCAATCACCTTTGCAAACTCAAGGTTTCGATCAGCCAAACATTGCTATCCTTCATTTTCCTTATAATTGGTTGGCAAGTTACATTGTTCCAGTTGTTATATTTGCACACTCGGTTAGCATAAAAAGGGTCTACTCTAAATAAAATTTAAATAATTTCGTTTCACTATTATGAAAAATAAATCAATCCTAGTTTTAATTTTTTTGACGTGTTCATTTATGTCATTCTCTCAATACAAAAGGTATGGAGGAAAAAAGAAACCTCAAAAAATGGCTCCGTTTGTTCAAGCTTTAGAAAATAACGGATGGTTTATTTCGCCTGGAATTACTCTCACTCCAAAATTGAATTTCTTTAGTCACGATCCAGAATTATCACTCACGGATAACGGAACAACCTATGAAGCTATGGATTTGCAGCAACAAAGTAAAGTAGGCGCTTACCTCGAAGTAGGAAGGTATAGATTGTTGAGTACAAAAAAGTTAATTAGTTATATTGATTATGGATTGGCATACAAAATGCTGAGGTCGGGACAAACATATGATTTACGAAGTTCTGGATTATTAAATGATACTACTTCGTTCACACAAAGTTTTTCCAACCATAATATTTCGGGGTTTTTTAATGCTAATAATGTATTGGCAATCAACAAAAATATCTTTTTCCAGAACTCACTGGGTGTGAATTTGGATTATGCAATTGTGCAAAATCTAGACACAGATGACACGTCTCCTTTTGCCGGAACCTATCAGGAAGAGACTTCGAGACTGAAAGCTCAATTGCATTACAAATTTGGAATAGGAATAAGAATAGGAGAAAGGTTATATGCAATTCCATCTATAGAGATTCCACTGCTTACAGGTTGGAAATGGGAGGGAGGACGATCCACTTTTGGAGCTTTTAACTCACGTTACCGCCCAATGATTATCTCGGTAAGGTTTGCATGGTTAACTAAACCAAGTTGCCCTAAAGTTTGGGATAATGATCCATCTACACAGAATGGAGGAGGGCTTTAAAAAAGTTAAGAGTTTCTTTAAAAAATGTCTTTCTCGATACACTTTTTTTTCCGCTATCGCTCCAATAAAAACACTCGAAATGACAAACTTAACATTAGAAAGTAAATCGTAGTTGTCAGTTCGAGTGAAATAATCGACTGAAAAGGAGATTATTTAGTATCGAGAACAAATAGACGAGTGCAAAAAAAAACAACAAATGAAACCAACCCAAATCATAGAATCTTTACTATCAAATTCACCAGATTTAGAAAAAACAATTCCTCAGTCTATTCAAGCTTTGAAGGAGGATATGTTTGTAAAATCAAAATTCTACGAAGGAGATTTATTGATGACAGTTTTGGTTGTGGAAGAAGATTTCTGGAAAGAAAATCCTATTCTTTGGCAAGAGCTTATTGATATTTTAGAAACTCAATCTGATAAAATACAAGAGCAACAAGTTTCTTTCGAAATGAAAGTGGATTGGTATGAGAAGATTGATGGGTTTAGAAAAATTTCATTCTAAAGTCAACTAACACGTGTCATTCTGAATTCATTTCAGAATCTTTATTCATTGAAATATTACCAAAACTAACGTGAAATATTCTCTTCAAGATCCCCAATCAAGTTGAGGATGGCAATGAAAAAAAAAGCCTGTGCTAATTTTTTGAGAAGAATCCAGCACCAGCAACCAGCAACCAATTCACTAGTAACTAGTATCACTTCATTCCCAATATCTCAGGCAGTTTCCTCAACAAAGCCATTTCCTTAAACTCCAAACGAGCTTCTTTTGCAGGGCTTCCAAGGTAAGTTTTTCCTTCTTCCATATCTTTCAATATTCCTGCCTGACCGAGGGCTGTGGAGTTTTTGTGCAAAGTTAAGTTTGCAGGAATTCCTACTTGTCCCCAGAGCGTTACGTTATCTTTTATGGTAACACAGCCAGCAATTCCTACTTGTGCAGCAAATCGGCAATTTTCTCCAATCACGGTATCGTGACCAATGTGAACTTGTCCGTCTATTTTGGTTCCTTTTCCTATTCTTGTTTCACCTGTTACACCTCTGTCGATACTGCACGAAGCACCAATTTCTACATTATCCTCGATCACAACCGAACCACATGAATGCATTTTGTTGTGTTTCTCGTTTCTGGTTTGGAAATAAAAAGCATCTGAACCAATTACAGTATTGGCGTGAATAATTACATTGTCACCAATTGTGGTGTGACTGTAAATTACAACTCCAGGGTAAATAATACAGTTTTTGCCAATAGTCACATCATCCCCGAGTGTTACATTAGGAAAAATCTCCGAAGAAGAATCAATGTGTTGATTTTCTCCACTCCATTTTTTAGTTGGGTCAAAATGTCTCGTCAGTTTATTGAAATCATCAAAAGGATTCTCCGAAATGATTAAGGCTTTTCCTTCTGGGCAATCCACTTCTTTATTTATTAAAACAGTTGTAGCAGCTGAGGAAAGTGCTTTTTCGTAATATTTTTCGTTATCCACAAATACCAAATCACCTTCTCCTACTTTATGAATTTCATTAATCCCAGTTACCAAAAAATCAGGATTACCAATGAATTTGCAATCGATTAATTCTGCTATGTTTTTTAATGTGTGAGAGAAAGGTAGTTTCATTTTTGATAGTTTTATCTAAGACTCGCCCCAAGTTTTGCTTCCAATTCCCCTTGAATTTTCGTCATTATCTTCTCAATTTGCTTGTCAACCAAAGTTTTGTTTTCGTCTTGGAATAAGAAACTCACAGCATAGGATTTCTTTCCTTCGGCTAAGTTTTTTCCTTCGTAGATATCGAATAAACCAATTTCTTTCAAAATCTTACGGTCAATTTTGGATGCTATTTCTTCTATTTGCTCAAACTTCACAGTTTTGTCAATCAACAAAGATAAATCTCTACGCGAAGTTGGGAATTTTGGCAATTCTTTATACTTCGTTTTGTTCATCATCATTAATGCAAGCACACTATCCCAATTAATTTCGGCATAGTACACAGCTTGTTTTACACCAAAGTGCGACAATACTTTTTTAGATACTCTTCCAAAATCTACAACCGGTTTTTTATTGATAGAATAAGAAAGACCTTCTGCCAACAATTCATTTTTGGTAGTGTTTATTTGGTAATTCTTAAATATTCCAAGTCTTTTCAATGTGTTAATCACTTCTTTTTTTATCGAGAAGAAATCTGCTTTTTGTTGATTTCCTTCCCAGTTTTCAGAAGTTGTATTTCCTGTAATGAACAAAGCTAAAACCTGGTTTTCTTCGTATCCTGAATCGTATTTGAAATATGTTTTTCCAAACTCAGCCAGTTTCAAATCGTTACTCTTACGGTTGTTGTTATAAATAATAGCTTCCATTCCATTAAACAATAACGACTGGCGCATTACGTCCAATTCACTACTCAAGGGATTAAGCATTGTTACTGCATAAGAAGGATTTATTTTCTTCGATTCAAAAGCAGTTAAATAACTAGATTTCGTCAAAGAATTAGACATAATTTCAGCAAAACCATTGTCGCTTAATCTGTCTAAAACGGTATTGATTAATACCCTAGAATCATTCTTTTCTCTGTAAGTAATAGAAGTATTCAATTTCTCAGGAACAGGAATGTTGTTGAATCCGTAAATTCTTAAAATTTCTTCTGTAACATCTGCCTGTCTCAATACATCATTTCTGTAGGCAGGGACTTCAAGAGAAAGTGTCCCGTTATTACTCGAAAGTGTTTTTATATCTAAGTTTTCTAAAATAGAATCAATCGTTTCTGTAGGAATAACTTTTCCAATAAGGCTGTTACATTTCTCGTAATTAAATTCTACGATTTTGTTTTGGATAGGAGTAGGGTAGCTTTCTTCAATTTCTGATGAGATAGTTCCTCCAGCAATCTCTTTTATAAGTAAAGCGGCTCTTTTAAGAGCATAAACAACTGTTTCTGGATCAATTCCTCTTTCAAATCGGAAAGAAGCATCCGTGTTTAGTTTGTGTCTTTTTGCAGTTTTACGAACTGAAACAGGATTAAAATAAGCACTTTCAAGGAAAATAGAAGTGGTAGAAGCGCTCACTCCAGAATCCAATCCTCCAAACACACCCGCAATGCACATAGGTTTGTGAGAGTCACAAATCATCAAATCTTCCTCATGCAGTTCTCTTTCTGCTTCATCCAAAGTGGTGAATTTATCTTTAGCTTCTGCAGTAGCTACAATTACTTTGTTTCCTTTAATTTTTGCGGCATCAAAAGCATGCAGTGGCTGTCCCAATTCGTGAAGCACATAATTCGTTACATCAACAATATTGTTGATGGGAGCGAGTCCAATAGAATTCAATCTTGTTATCAACCAATCAGGAGATTCTTCAACTTTCAATCCTGAAATAGTAACACCTGCATACCTAGGGCAAGCATCTGTGTTTTTTACCTCTATAGAAATAGGTAATTCGTTATTATCAATTTTCCAATTAGCAACCGAAGGAGAGCAAGTTTTTGCTTCTTTCGGCAAAATTCCTTTGTGTTTCAAAGCGACCATCAAATCTCTAGCAACTCCGTAATGACACATTGCATCTGCTCGGTTAGGGGTTAACCCAATTTCAAAAACGGTATCGTTTTTTAAATCAAAAAACTCGGCAGCAGGTAATCCAATTTTTGCGTCAGCATTTAATTCCATTATTCCACTGGTGTCTTTTCCAAGTCCAATTTCATCTTCTCCGCAAATCATACCGTGAGATTCTGCTCCTCTTATTTTAGATTTTTTGATTTTAAAAGTTTCGCCATCATCTGCATTTAAAACTGTTCCTACAGTTGCTACAACTACTTTTAAACCTGCTCTCACATTTGGTGCTCCACACACAATAGATAGAGTTTCTGTTCCAATATTTACTGTTGTTAAATTGAGCTTGTCCGCATCTGGATGTTTTTCGCAAGTTAAAACTTCTCCAATTACAAGCCCTTTTAATCCCCCCTTAATTTGTTCTACAGTTTCCACTTTCTCGACTTCTAATCCTATGTCAGTAAGGATTTCCGAAGTTTGTTCAGGTGAGGGTGTAAGGTTTAAATATTCGTTAAGCCAATTATAAGAAATTTTCATTTTTAGGTGTAGATATCAAGTGAATTATAAGATGTAAATATAAGGAGTTTATGCGATTTATAATAAATTTTAACTCTATAAGTTAGTAGCACAAATTTGCACGGTAGTTGCAAAGAAAGAGGGGAAAGTTTGCCTATTTAACCTAGCAACATGAAACCGTTCGAAGTTTGAAATTTACTTTAGTTTTGCGCAAAAAAAAACCATCTCGACAATTCGAAATGGTTTTTCTAATTTTTTCTTAACTAATTACAAGTTGTTAATCTTTTTAGCCATTCCAGACTTTAAGTTAGCAGCTTTGTTTTTGTGTATAATATTTCTTTTCACAAGGTTGTCAAGAATACTAGAAACGTATGGTAAGAAAGCAGCAGCTTCTTTTTTGTCTTCCATCCCTCTAATTTTCTTAATTGCAGTTCTTGCAGTAGTAAGCCTGTACCTGTTTCTAAGTCTTCTTACTGAGTTCTGCCTTATTCTTTTCTTTGCCGACTTGTGATTAGCCATATTGTACTTATTATTTTAGTTAAAACTATGTAGCCCGTAGGGGAATCGAACCCCTCTTACAGGAATGAAAATCCTGGGTCCTAGCCGATAGACGAACGGGCCAAAATGTTTCCCAAGTGTTGTTTTGGGATTGCAAATTTAGAACCTTTTTTT
>JBDMYC010000210.1:0-3583 GCA_039770535.1 Flavobacteriales bacterium | reverse complement strand
TTTACACTTTGAAAAGTATTTGAATTTGCCCAAAGTTCTGTTGGGTGATATGACGGTTCTACGTTAGGACCAAAATCTCCAGCTGTATTTTTGTCATAGACATATTGAGCATTTAGCAGGCCAGTTTCTGGATCAAGTGATGAGTTTCTCATTCCTGTTCCTCCTCCTCTACCAATTGATAGATAAGCAACATTGGTAATGTAGAATTTGTCATTCACTTGCCAAAAATCTTTCAGTGTAATTTGCGGTTTGAAATATTTGTTTTCTCTTTCCGTAAGAGTTCTTTGCACGCCATTTTTGTCCGTGTAGTTTCCCCAAAACTGATTAAATTTGATTCCATGATCAGATCCTCCTGCTTGCCTGTATTGGTCAATAGCTCCCTCAGAAACTCCCAGGTCTCTTGCTTTGCCTTCGTCATAAAAAGAAATAGGTTGTCTGAAAGATCTTTGTCCGTGACTTTGTGGTGCTCCGAATCCAGAAAGACTGATCAAGTGATTTTTTATTCTTTTTTCTACTTTCGCATAGAAAAAATGACCGTCTGTGTATGCTCCATCTACATATCCATCTCCTTTTTTGCGAGAAAAAGCACCTGTAAATCCCCAGCCGTTTTTCAATTTCCCCGAGTTGTAACTCACACTCTGTCTTTGAAAAGCGCCAGTTCCAGCTTCCATTTTTACAGTCAATTGTTTTCTAGAATCAATTCCTGTTGTAAAAATATTCATAGTTCCACCCACAGAAGGAACAGCAAGTTTAGAAACTCCCAGTCCTCTTTGCACCTGAATTGTTTGAGTTACCATATCTAGTCCAAACCAGTTTGACCAATAAACCCACCCGTTTTCCATGTCGTTTACTGGAACTCCATCTATCATTACTGCCAAGTTTCTCTGGCTAAATCCTCTAATTGTAATTCTTGCATCTCCATCTCCACCTCCTGTTTGCGTAGCATAAACACTGGGAGTAGAATTCAAAACCATAGGGATGTCTTGCGAAGCTAATTCCTCGTTTAGTTTCTCTCGGCTGATATTGGTAAAAGCAACAGGAGTTTCTCTTTCCTTGGCAATATCTGCAGTTATTTCCACTTCACGCAAGGCGTTCGAAGCTAGTTTTACGTTTAGAAACTTAGTTCTTGAGTTCAATTTAACAGTTTTCGTTACCGCTTTCATTCCTACAAACGAGAAAGTAAGCTTGTATTCTCCTTGAGGTAAAGTCAGGCTGTAATTTCCATTATAATCTGTGGTCGTTCCTTTTCCTTGACCGTAGATTACTGTGGCTCCTATTAGTGTTTCTCCTGTGATTTCGTCACTCACGACTCCACTGATGGTTCCGTTTTGAGCAAAAAATCCTATCCCTGCTAGCAGAGATAGGATTGTTAGATAGATATTTTTGATCATCTTGTAACTGTTGTAGTTATCGGTTAGTTAAGTACTATTTTCTTTGTAATTTTTTGTCCATTTTCAAACGATAGAGCAACAAAATAAACTCCTTTTGGTAATTTAGAAGTGTTTACTCTCACAGTTGTAGATTCTGCATTTGTGTTTTCTACTAAATTTCCAAGAATTGAAAATACAGCTACTGTAGTTGGTACTGAAGATGCTTTGATTGTCACCAATCCTGTGTTGGAAGGATTAGGGAATACATTGAATTTTTCAGCTTTAGCGATTTCTTTTGTTCCTACTAATGTTCCGCAGTTACAGTTGTGTGTTCCTAAATTAGAAAAATTAAGTGGAGATAAAGAATCCCATTCTACTCTCGGATCAAATGCATCAATTGCATCAGTGTCTCCTCCTGTTACACTAAATTTCCTTACTAATACGTGATCTTTAGTCCATGCAGTAGAATCATTTGATACTGAAATTAATGGCCATCCAAAAGCTTTGTTCGTGCTTGATACTCCATTTAATGTTCCTGGATCTTCTCCTACTTTTCCAATTACGTCAACAACAACTGCACCTTTAAACAAAGCAATTGCGTCATTTCCATTGAAATACATTACATTGTTCACTGCGTAGGTTGGGTTTATAAACTCATCTGCTTGGTTCTGCAAAGTATCCCAAACTGGAGCTTCTTGTCCTGTTCCAGTAGAATCTCTTTTGTCAATTACATACACTTTTACAGAGTATGCAGCCAACATTCCCGATAAAGCAAATCTTTTTGTAGATGGGTCTGCAGAACTAGAACCGTTTGAATACCTTCTTAATTCATAAGCAGATAAATCAATGGCTGCGTTAGTTGGGTTAACAAGTTCAATTGCTTTGTTGTTTGACCATCCTTCTACATATTCTGAGATGAACACTTCGGTACACTGTGCCGAAAGTGCTGAAATAGATAGTATTGAAACTAGTGAGAGTAAAATTTTTTTCATTGTGCTATATTTTGGTGTTATATTTGGTACAAAAGTACTACATATTGTCTCGGTAATGCAACAATGATGTTAACAAATTATCAACTTTTGCTGATTTTAATTCAATAATTCGTTTGCACTATTAAGTAAATTTAACCTACTTTTGTTTTGTATAGTAAATTATGCAAGAATTTAAAACAAATAGCCCGAAGACACACTTTTGTATGTTTAGTGAACTTTCTAGGGAGCAAATAGCTTCTTTGAGACTTCAAGAGATAGACAATGTCTATAAAAAAGGTGAGGCTCTATTTAGTGAAGGTGGCTATCCCAAAGCATTGTATGTGGTTTACAAAGGAATCGTCAAAATTCATAAGTACGGAGTTAATGGGAAGGAGCAAATAACAAGACTTGCCTCAGCTGGTGATTTGATAGGGTACCGTGCTTTATTGAATGATGAAAGTTACATGGCTTCTGCAACTGCAGTAGAAGAAACTAAGTTGTTCAAGATTCCAACTGATGCTTTCCTTAATTTGCTGAAAGATAATTCAGACTTTTCTATGAAGGTTATTCAGATGCTAGCAAATGATTTGCGACAGTCTGAAAAGCAAGTTGTAGATATGGCGCAAAAATCAGTGAGAGAAAAAATTGCTGAGGCCTTATTGCTGCTTTCAAGTAAATTTGGTGTAAATGAAAATACCAATGCCTTGAACTCAATCTTAACAAGAAAGGAAATTGGAGATATTGCTGGTGTTACTACTGAATCTGCAATCAGAACAATTTCAGATTTTAACAAAGAACAAATTATTGAAATTGAAGGGAAAAGAATTTTGATAAAAGACGTTACTTTACTCGAAAAGGAAACAATCTAAAATCCGCTACACTTTTTTCTTGGCTTAATATTTGAGTAGTTTGCAATATAAACGATTACTTTCTGTTAAATTTATCTATGCGTGTACTAACTATCATATTAATTTTTATTACAAATTTGAGTTTTTCTCAGTTTGGGTTTGATAAAATAGATCACGATTTTGGCGATATTGAAGCAGGAAATAAGAGAATAATCGACATAAAATTTAGAAATACTACAGGTAGCAAAGTATACCTTTTGCGAATAAAACATGGCAGAGAAATCAAAAGTTTGGTTTCCTCAAAAACCATCTTGCCAGACAGTCTGCTTGTGATTAGAATAAAATATAATCCTACTGAAAAAGGTAAGTTTAAGATTCCGATACCTATTTATTT
>JBDMYC010000209.1:0-12053 GCA_039770535.1 Flavobacteriales bacterium | reverse complement strand
CGATATCTCCCACTAATTCGTCATTTACAGTGAGCGAATCGATATAGATGTCCGATACGATTTCAATTTGTTTGTATACATTATTGATGCACGCACTACCATTAACATTTCCTACATAGTTGGTGGTTTTGTTACCAATCAAAGAGTTTATGTTTTCGATATTAAAATTATCAATGTATACTTTCAGCACATCTTCTGGGTCTGAGGAAATTATTCCTACGACTGATACTGCTTCTTGGTAATTGTTGAAGAGTTCTATTCCATTAAAATTGAAAGAATTGGAGTCCACAATGAGCGAAGCATCCTCTTTTATTTTCCAATTTCTGTCTTTGTAAGTGAAGTAGGAGGGAAGAATCAGTAAATCAAAGTAGTTTTGGGAGTACCAATAACCATCTCCCTGAATTTTTCCGTAGCTATCTCCATTCTCAGATTTCCATTTGATACTTGGCATTATGTGATCTTCCTTTATCAGAGAAGAAATCTGTACATTGTCTAGAGAGAAATCATCTCCCACAAGTGCTTTTTTAATATCAACAGATAGTTTTAGGATGTCGGTAGGCTTATTCAAATTTGCATCTACATTCACAAATTTATTGGAGCCAAATTGAATGGAATCCGATACAACTTCTAGATTGAATTGTTCATTTTTGGAAGTGAAACTTCCACTTGCTTTTGTATTATTTGCAATATCAAAATCGGGAGTAAAAAGAGTGTTGATGGGCGAATAATCCTTCAAAAACACAGTGAAATCATAGTGTTGATTATCCAAAGTAAAAGTATCCAACTTGGAGTAAAGAGCTGGAACTACTTTTTGTCCAATGATGTCGAAAGTTGTAGGTAATTCTGAGATCAGGAACTGTCCTTTTATTGTTACATCAGCAAGGTCAGAGTTTAGTTTCACTTCTTTCGTGCTGTCAACTTGCGTAGCGTTTATCTCAATTTTTTTATTGGTGTAAGTTTGATCATTTTGGCTGTAAATCAGATTAGTAACAATTACATTTCCATTGGAATTATCCAAATCAATTCCTGTTCCTTTTATTCTCAAATCGGCAGAAATCACATGTTCCAAAGAGTCATTGACTAGTTTCAATTTTGACAGATTCAGTTTATTTATTTTGGACTTGAAATCATACTTTGGTATTTCAGTTTCAAAATCTATAAACCCCAGAAAGTCTACAGCACCATTTTTATCTTTGATAGATGCATTTCCTTTAAATGATTTTTCGGTAAAATCTCCGTCTACTTTGATGTTTTTGTAGTTGTAGCCTTTGTAGCTGAATTGCGGCAATTCTCCTCTGGTTTTCAATGCAATTCCTGTGTTGGAGTTGTAGGCAAATTTAGATTGTAGGTTTGCATCTAGTTTTCCTAAATCTTCGTCTGTGAAAGTTCCTATGTTAAGGTTTTCTGCAATTATTTTTCCATCAAGGTGAGTGGTTTTTCCCTCTTCCCAATATCTTGCTTCCGTTTCTACAGTTCCTTGTGAAGTGATTGCGAGTAATTTCCCTGCAAAGTCGTCAAATTTCCCTGAAAGTTGACCTGTGATATCAATCTCTCCAATTCCTTTAATCTCTTTTGGAAGTTCCAGTTTTTGTTTTTTGTTGAATGGCGGAACATCCAAGTTGGCTAGCTCTGTTTCATTGCTAGTGAATTTATTGATATTGATAAAGAAGGTAGTTCTGTCTGAATACGGGAGGCCTTTCATGTTCAAATCTCCTCGGAAAATCGTATTTCTATCCAGTTTTATTCTTAGGCCTTTTGATTTGAAGTCAGAAACTGTTCCTTCAAACTTTCCTGATATTTCTGCTGTTCGGTCAATTCCATCAAAAAATGAAGTGAAATAACCCAAGTCTTTGAAATTGAGTTTTGACCCTCGAAAACGAGTTGTCATTTTTACTTTCCCTTCAAAGTCATCTTCAAAATAACTGGGATCATCAAAATCGAAACGAAAATAATCGGTCACCAAATGTGAGTTAGCAGTTAAGATTTCCATGCTATCAATGAACACAAAATTGGAATCCATCTCAAGGTTTCCTGTCAAGTTTTTCAAATCAAAATTACTCTGTTCGTAAGACGACAAGTGCTTGATTTTCATCTTTATATTACTCCCTTTGTTTTTGAAATCTGAAAAAGTAAGGTTTATATTGCTAGCATCTAAATCGGTAAAATCCATTCCGAAATAGATTGATTTTGCACGGTAATCCTTGAACCTAAATCGGCTGTTTACCAGTTCAATTTTATTGGCTATAATGTATGGATCTTTTCCCTCATTTTTTTCCTTGTTTTCGCTAGAAAAGTAGTCCAGAATAAATTGAAAACTAAAACCTCTTTCTCCTTCTCTTTTTATTAGCTGAATATCAGCATTTTTAAGAGTGATTTTGTTAATTTTTATTTCATTTTTGTTCAAGTTGATATTACTCAACAATACTGAAAGTCGCTCTGTTTTTAGTATTGTATCAGCTTGTAAATCAACTACATAAAAATCGAGTAAGTTAATAGAATTTAAGGGCGTTATTTCTACTTTTCCAATGTGAATCTCAGTATTCAAATCTTTGGAAAGTCTTTTTGTTGCATACTGCGCAAGGCTTGTCTGCACTTTTTCAAAACGCAAGCTAAGGCAACTGACGGTAACAAGAAATATCAAAATTTCGAGTATGGGTAGCAGTCCAAATAGAGATATGTTCCTTAATGTTTTAATTCTTTTTTATCTTTTGTCACTCAAAAATTGCGCCTATTTTGCCTTAATAGAGCTAAATTAATTAATTTTGATTCATTTTTAGCTCGAAACAAATATACTTACTGAGAGTCAATAGTTAATACCGACACTGATATGGGAAAAGGGGACATAGTAATTTTAGGAATTGAATCATCTTGTGATGATACTTCGGCAGCTGTTATAAAGAATGGGAAGATACTGTCGAATGTGATTGCTCGACAAGATATTCACGAGCAATATGGCGGAGTAGTGCCAGAATTAGCGTCTCGTGCTCATCAGCAAAATATTATTCCTGTGGTAGAAGCAGCCTTGAAACAAGCAGGTGTTACCAAAGAAGAATTATCTGGAATAGCATTTACTGCTGGTCCAGGACTTATGGGAGCTCTGTTGGTTGGGGTTTCTTTTGCAAAATCTTTGGCACTTAGTTTGGATATTCCATTGATGGAAGTAAACCACATGCAAGGGCATATTTTGGCACATTTTATTGAAAAACCAAGTGAAGAGCGCAAGAAACCAAGTTTTCCTTTTATCTGTCTCACGGTTTCTGGCGGGCACACGCAATTGGTCAAAGTAAATGATTATTTTGATATGGAAATCGTAGGTTCAACTCTGGATGATGCGGCAGGTGAAGCTTTTGATAAAATGGCAAAGGTGATGCATTTTTCCTATCCAGGCGGACCTTTGGTAGATAAATTTGCCAAAGAAGGAGATGCAACTCGTTTTCAATTTACACATCCGAGGACTAGAAATTACGATTACAGTTTCAGTGGATTAAAAACCCAGTTTGTCAATTTTATAAGAAATTGTGAGAATGACGATCCAGATTTTGTCGAGAAAAATAAAGCAGATATTTGCGCAAGTGTGCAGGATACCATTATCAAAACTCTTTTTTCTAAACTGAAAAAAGTAGCAGATGATTTTGATATCAATCAAATAGCAATTGCAGGTGGAGTTTCTGCCAACAGTCAATTGAGAAGAGAGCTAGGAGAATTAGGGGAAAAGAAGAGGTGGGATACTTACATTCCTGAATTTCAATATTGTACTGATAATGCTGGGATGATTGTAATGGCTGGTTATTTGAAATTTCTAGAAAAAGATTTCGTGGGGCAGGAAGTTACTGCCAATGCTAGGTTGAAGTTTTAGTTTTTGCTTAAAACAAGTAGAAATAAAAAACCCTTTTTAAAGTCAAAGACTTCAAAAAGGGTTTTTAATATTTCTACACTTAGTGTTTAACTAAACACATCTTTAACTCTGTCAAAAAATCCTTTGTCTTTTTTTCCTGGATTAGGAGCAAAGTTCTCTGATTTTTGAAGTTTTTCTAGTGTCTTTTTTTCTTCTTTAGTTAAGTTTTGTGGCGTCCAAACGTTCACATGAACAAGAATATCGCCCTTTCCATAAGAATTGACAGAAGGAACACCTTTTCCTTTTAGTCTCAATGTTTTTCCGCTCTGCGTTCCTGCAGCAATTTTGAATTTTACATTTCCACCAATAGCTGGAATTTCCACTGATGTACCCATCACGGCATCCACAAAATTGAGGTATAAATCATAATGTAAATTCTGTCCTTCACGTTTCAATGACTCATGTTCCACTTCTGAGATTACCACAAGTAAATCTCCTGCAACACCATTTCCTGGGGCATCATTTCCTTTTCCACGGACGTTCAGTTGCATTCCATCTTCCACACCTGCTGGTATTTCAATAGGAATTACTACTTCTTTTCGGATCATTCCATTTTGGTCTGCACCAGCTGGTTTTTTGCCAATTTGTTGTCCACTTCCGCTACAAGTTGGGCAAGCTGCAGAGGTCTGCATTTGTCCCAAAAAGCTGTTTACAATTCTTGTTACTTGTCCGCTTCCTTTGCAAGTCGAGCAGGTTTTATATTCCACTCCATCTGCCTGCACAAGCTTGTTTACCTTTATTTTTTTCTCAACTCCGTTTACTATTTCTTCGAGCGTTAAGTTTAGTCTCACTCTCAGGTTTGTCCCCTTCACGGTTCTTCTTCCTTGGCTTCTTCCAAATCCGCCACCTCCGAAGCCTCCGCCTCCGCCACCAAAAATATCTCCAAACTGACTAAATATGTCGTCCATATTCATTCCTCCGTGACCTCCGCCACCAAAACCTCCGCCACCTTCCATGCCAGCATGTCCAAATTGGTCATACCTTTGTTTCTTTTCTGGATTACTTAGTATTTCATAGGCTTCTGCAGCTTCTTTGAATTGCTCTTCCGCTTTTGGGTCGTCCGGATTTTTATCTGGGTGATATTTAATAGCCAACTTTCGGTAAGCTTTTTTAATTTCACTTGCCTCTGCTCCTTTGCTGATTCCTAGTATTTCGTAATAGTCTCTTTTTGCCATTTTGTTATTGCTTATTGTCCTATTACTACTTTAGGATATCTAATTATTTTGTCTCCAAGGTAATAACCTTCTTCTACCACATCCATTATTTTTCCTTTCATGTCTTCGCTAGGTGCAGGAATTTGAGTGATTGCCTCATGAATATCAGCATTAAAAACTTCGCCCATGGAATCAATTTTTTTCAAACCTTTTGCCTCTAGTGACTTGTAGAGTTTATTGAAAATTAATTCAAATCCTTCTTTGATAGATTCAGCATCATTTACTTCTGCATTATGAGCCATTGCTCTTTTAAAATCATCCACAATTGGCAGCATGTTTTTAATCACATCTTCACTAGCCGATTTTATTAAATCAATCTTTTCTTTTGCTGATCTTTTTCTAAAGTTATCAAATTCAGAATATAACCTTAAATGCTTGTCATTTGCGATAGCAGCTTGTTCTTGAGCAATTTCTAACTCAGATTTTTCCTCTACCACTGTTTCTTCTGCAGTTGCTTCCTCGTTTTGGGGAGTTTCGTTCACTGCTTCTTCGTTATTTACTTCCTCTTTATTTTCGTTTTCGCTATTCATTTTGCCTCTTTTGTTTTTGCGATTGAACACCTTCAATTTTTTTGCCATTCGCAAATCTAAGCCAAACTGACATAGATTAAATAAAAAACCTCATAAAATTGGCAGATGACTGACAATTTTATGAGGTTTTAAAAGAATTTGAATCTTAACTAAAAACTCTTTACATACTTATCTAAAGTAGTATGTAATTTCATTCCACGAAGATTTTTTGCTACAATTTTTCCTTTTGGGTTTACCAAAAAGCTCTGTGGGACAGATTTTATGCCGTATATTTTTACTGCCTCGGAATACCATCCGCTTAAATCGCTCACGTGATATTTCCATGATAGGTTATCTTTTTCAATGGCATTGATCCATTTTGCATCATTGTTATCCAAGGATACACTGAAAATTTCAAACCCTTTTCCTTTTTTGAAAGTTGCGCTTTTATATTTGTTGTACGCAGAAACCAAGTTTGGATTCTCTTTTCTACAAGGTCCACACCAAGATGCCCAAAAGTCAATTAGTACATATTTTCCTTTCAAAGAAGACAGTTTATAGGTCTTTCCTTTTGGACTTTTGAATTTTAGTTCAGGTGCCAAATCTCCAATATCTGTTCCTACTTTTGGTTTTAGAACTGGTATTTCTTCACTGTCGGCAATCGTCATGAAATTATAAGAAATCAAACAGACTGCAAATAAGGCTAATGTAAATGCTAATTTTTTCATTGTATTACTATTATTTTTTCTTGATCAAAACAACAATTATACCAAAATTACAATCGCGTGATATCAGCTCCAATATTTTGAAGTCTCGTATCGATATTTTGGTAACCTCTATCTATTTGTGAGATATTGCTAATCTGGCTTTTTCCCTCTGCAGAAAGTGCTGCAATTAGCAGAGATACTCCAGCTCTAATATCAGGTGAGCTCATTTTTATTCCTCTCAAGGGATATTCTTTGTCAATTCCTATTACGGTAGCTCTGTGTGGATCACATAAGATTATTTTGGCTCCCATATCTATCAATTTATCCACGAAGAATAATCTACTTTCAAACATTTTTTGGTGAATCAATACACTTCCTCTAGCTTGTGTTGCTACAACCAAAACTATACTTAAAAGATCAGGAGTAAATCCTGGCCAAGGTGCATCAGAAATCGTCATGATAGAACCATCAATGTAGGATTCTACTTCGTAGTGATCTTGTGCAGGAATGAATAAATCATCTCCTTTCAATTCTATTTTTATTCCAAGTTTTCTGAAAGTATCTGGGATAATTCCTAAATCAGGGTAAGAAACATCTTTAATGGTAATTTCAGAACCTGTCATGGCAGCTAAACCAATAAAAGAACCGATTTCTATCATATCTGGCAATACTCTGTGTTCGCATCCTCCAAGAGATTGAACTCCCTTAATAGTAATCATATTTGATCCTATTCCAGAGATTTTCCCTCCCATAGAATTTATCATTTTACATAATTGCTGTAAATAAGGTTCGCAAGCAGCATTGTATATTGTGGTTGTTCCCTCGGCCATGCACGCAGCCATTACAATATTTGCTGTTCCGGTTACAGATGCTTCATCTAAATGCAGAAATGCTCCTGTTAATTTGTCTGCTTTTACTTCGTAGAAAAATTCTTTTGAGTCATAACGGTAGGTTGCTCCCAATTTTTCGAAACCAATGAAGTGTGTATCTAATCTTCTTCTTCCAATTTTGTCTCCACCTGGTTTTGGCATGTATCCTTTTCCAAATCTTGCCAAGAGTGGCCCCAAAATCATAATTGAACCTCTTAGGCTTGATCCTTTTTGCTTAAATTCATCTGAGATTAAGTAATCTACATCAACATTGTCTGCTTGGAAACTGTATTTTGATTCGCTTAGTTTTTCAACTGTAACGCCAATAGAAGCTAATAAATCGATTAATTTATTGACGTCAATAATATTAGGAAGGTTATCAATTACTATTTTCTCTGGAGTTAATAAAACAGCACACAATATTTGCAATGCTTCGTTTTTTGCTCCTTGTGGAACGATTTCTCCTTTTAGTTTTTTACCTCCGTTAATTTCAAAAATATTCATACTCAATTTGTTTATTTTTTAGTATACCTGTGTTTACTGTTGCTCTTCTTTTTCCCTTTATTGTTGCTCTTTTTAAGAGGTTTTACCTTAGGGATTGATTTCATCAATTCATCTACAGAGATTAGAACTAATCCATCTTTCGGAACTAATCTTTCTTCTGACAATTCTTTGATGTGTTTAAAAATTACTTGATCCTCTACAAAATCTTTATTCCAGGTTAGGAAAGATTTTTTCATCAAATTGCAGATGGCCTCAACTAGTATTTCTTTTTCTTTTTCATCTTCTTTTGCAATAGCTTCTTTGATAAACATTGAAACAGATTTGCCGTAATAAGCATATCTGATTTTTCTTTTGCCTTGAGAATATGTTAGAAGCTCCGGCTTTGTTGCAATTTCTCCCTCAATTGGTTTTGGGTAGGGAGAGTCAACATCTAGTTTGAAATCTGAAATGATGAACAAGTGGTCCCATAATTTGTGTGTATAGTCTTCAATATCTCTCAAATGAGGATTCAACTGTCCCATTACTGAAATGATTGCATTTGCCACTTTTTGCCTTTCCTCCTTGTCTGCAACCGAAATAGCATACTCTATCATGTTTTTGATATTTCTACCGTATTCCGGAATTTGCAATTCCTCTCTTGTTGTGTTGTAATTTAATCCTTCCAAAATGTATCGTTTTGTTTTGTGTTATTTTAATCTAGGAGTTCTAGTTTAGCGAATTTAAGTAATAATTGTTTCTGCCCAACATTGGGAAAGAAGACGGTTGCCTTTCTGTTTGGATGAGTTCCCTCAATATTTACGATTTTTCCTTTTCCAAATTTGGCATGTTTCACATTTACTCCCACCACCATGTCTTTGTTATCGCTTCCTCCAGAAGAAGTAGGAGTTGAGCTCACTTTTTTTAGGTTTTTCAAACCAGCTTGTGGTTTATTGAATTTCATTTCAAAACCAGGCTTTATTTCGTTTGATTTTTTTGGTCTTGGTGCAGCTAATTCTGGTTCATCCAGAAACTCAGGGTCTATTTCTTCTATGAATCTACTTGGCTCGCAGGAAGTTAAGTTACCCCATTTGTATCGACTTGTTGCATACGATAATGTAGCTTTTTTCTCAGCTCTAGTAATCGCTACATAAAATAAACGTCTTTCTTCCTCTAATTCATTCCTCGTGGTTAAAGACATTTGAGAGGGAAAAAGGTTTTCCTCTAGTCCAACAATATACACGTATGGAAATTCCAATCCTTTTGCCGAGTGGATAGTCATCATAACCACTTTGTTATTATCTTCTTCCTTTTCGTTATCAGCATTGGTCAATAAAGCTACATCAATCAAAAAATCGCTTAATGTGGCCTGACTTTCGTCTGTGTCGTTTTGTACTGTAAACTCTTTAAGTCCGTTCAGTATTTCCTGAATGTTATCGTATCTGCTCACTCCCTCGGGAGATTTATCTGCATGCAATTCTCTCGTAATTCCTGTGGAAGATGCAATTTCTTTCCCTAGTTCGTAGGCATTTTCAGTATCCAATCGCACAGCAAAACTTTTGATCATGGTACAGAATTGATCAATTTTTGTTTTTGCTCCTGAATTAATTTTGAGGTCAAATTCATTCAAGCTGGAGGCAATTTCCCACAAAGATTTTCCTTCTTCGTTTGCCTTTACAACCAAAGACTCTATTGAAGTTTTTCCTATTCCTCTTTTGGGGTAATTGATTACTCTTTTGAAAGCTTCTTCGTCCTGATGATTAGCAATTAGTCTATAATAAGACAATAAATCTTTGATCTCCTTTCTCTGGTAGAAGGAAAGTCCTCCAAATATTTTATAGGGAATATTTAATCTTCTTAGTGATTCCTCAAACGAACGAGATTGAGCATTAGTTCTGTAAAGAATTGCAAAATCACGGTATGTGGCGTTTTCATTTTGAATGGTATCAAAAATAGAATTTGCAGTAGCAAATCCTTCTTCGTTATCAGTGAGTGTTCGTACTACTTTTATCTTATCTCCACCATCATTATCAGTCCAGACCTTTTTCTCTATTTGGTCTTTGTTTTTTTTGATAATGCTATTTGCAGCTTGCACAATCATTTTTGTGGAACGATAGTTTTGCTCGAGCTTGTACAGTTTGTAGTCCGGGTAATCCTTCTTGAAATTCAGGATGTTTTGAATGTTGGCGCCTCGAAATGCATAAATACTTTGTGCATCATCTCCCACAACAACTAAGTTTTCATTGGCTGCAGCTAGTTTTTTTACTATCAAATATTGAGAGTAATTCGTATCTTGATACTCATCAACTAGAAGGTATTTAAATCTGTGCTGGTACTTGTATAATACATCCAAGTGGTCGCGAAAAAGGACATTGGTTTTGAATAACAAATCGTCAAAATCCATTGCTCCTGCTCGGAAGCACCTGCTTGCATATGTTTTGTATATTTCACCAATTTTTGGTCTTCCAGTACTTCTGTCATCTCCCATTAGTTCTGCATTTTGCAAATAATTTGAAGGTGAAATCAGGTTGTTTTTGGCTGATGAAATTCTATTGTAAACTATTCCAACTTTGTATAATTTGTCGTCTAAGCCGTATTCCTTGACAATGGATTTTATAAGATTTTTAGAATCTTGTGTGTCGTAAATAGTGAAGTTTTGTGGGTAGCCAATGTGATGAGCCTCTGATCTTAGTATTCTTGCAAATACAGAGTGAAAAGTTCCCATCCAAATGTTGCGCGCTTCAGTTCCTCCAATCACTTTACCAATTCTCTCTTTCATTTCTTTGGCAGCTTTGTTGGTAAAAGTTAGCGAAAGAATACTAAACGGATCCACTCCTTTTTCTATGAGGTGAGCAATACGATATGTGAGCACACGGGTTTTTCCAGAGCCAGCTCCTGCAATAACCATGCAAGGGCCTTCCGTATTAATTACAGCCTCTTTTTGTTGTGGATTTAGTTCGTCTAAATAGCCCATTTTGTATCCGCTTGAAATGTTTGGTAATGTTCAAAAATACAATTTATAACCAATTACTTCGCTTAATTATGTCTTTATATGTTAACAATCTTTATTGGATAAAAATTTAGTTGTTAATCGGGTATAATTACTGCTTCTTTTGGATCTGATTTCTCGGCAAATGCAAATCCTTTTTTCCACCAAGTCTGCATTTTTTCTTTGTTAAAAATCAAAGAGTTTTCTGTTAATTGGGTAGGGGTGTAGTATCTATTTATTTTTACTTTTTTATTCTGTGCTCTCAGTTTTGATATTTCTAATTTGCTCTGGTGATTTTGTTCCAGTAAATAATCCAAAAGCTTAAAAGTTAGATCAAATGCATTAGTTGATTTTATTTTGTTGGTTAACCTTTGAACAGGGTCTAGGATAATCACATCTATTTCAGTGGCTCCTTTATCAATTGCAACTTGCACAGGTACATTGTTTCCAAATCCTCCATCTGCATATTCCATGTGGTTTTTGACCATTAAACTCATAAATGGGACAAAATTGGCAGATGCCCAAATCCAATCGCAATAATCATCATAACTGAAGTCTTTGATGGATTTGTATTCCACCTCTTGAGTCGAAAGATTCGATACTGTGACGATCACATCTTGCTGGGAGTTTTTGACTGATGTGAAATCTGCTTCTGAGAAAAAAGAAGAGATGGTTGCTCTTAGATTTTGAGAATCGCCAAATGTTTTATTCCCTCTCAAGAAAGAACGAAGTACATTAATGTGATGCATTCTAATAAATTCAACACCTCTTCTCTTTTTTAGTTTGTAAGGACTTAGGGTGAAAATATCAGAGTTTTTAATTGTGGTATAAACCTCATAGGCTTTCGGTAAGTTATTTGATGCCAAAAGTGGAATTAATAAACTGCCCGTGGAAGCGCCAACGTATAAGTCATAATCTTGCTTTTTTTTCTCAATTAAATATTGAGAAATGCCGCCAGCAAAAGCACCTTTGCTTCCGCCCCCTGATATTACTAGTGCTTTCATACTGTAATGTACTCTTTTACTTCACCAAATATTGTATTTGCGTTTGAAAAATTAAAGAGAAAAAGGGTATTAATTCGTTTTTCAATCATTTATTCATCTTTTAACCTTTATGAAGTTCAAAAAAATCAATTCATTTTTATTTGTAAACAATTAATTTTTAAGGTTATACATATGTTAACGTATTTTAAATGATTGAAAACTGCACTTAAAGCAAAGATCTTATTAATACCTATATGTTAACAAAAATAACTATCTATTTTTGCAAAGATATACAGAGTCGAAAAAAAGCGACTTCTATTAATTTAAAAAAACAATATGAAAATTTTTAATTATTTTTCAAAATTAGTATTGATCTCAATGCTATCCGTATTATCGTTCAATTCTCT
>JBDMYC010000208.1:0-17482 GCA_039770535.1 Flavobacteriales bacterium | reverse complement strand
TAGTATATTTAGATATGATGGATTATTTCATTGAATGCGAAAGATTGGTAAATAGTTCATTAAAAAACATACCTCTCATCATTGGAGGAAACAAAGACCGAGGAACTGTGGTGGCTTGCTCTCGCGAAGCTAGGCGATTTGGCGTGAGACCTTCCATGTCATTGGGTTATGCCTACAAATTGTGTCCGCAGGCTCGATTACTAAAAGGAGATTATGAAAATTATACCAAAAAATCGCTCGAATTATCTGAAATCATTGGCGACAAAACTCCCTCTTTCGAAAAATCTTCCATGCACTCTTTTTTTCTGGATGTCTCGGGAATGGATAAGTTTTTTGGCTGTTTTTCGTGGACCAATGAATTGTCTGCTCACATCTACAATCATTCTGGTCTCAATCCCAGGTGGGCTTTGTCTGTGAACAAAACTGTTTCCCGCATTGGGGCCGAAAGTTGCTTGCCCAATAATCCTATCAATATTTCCAATTCCTTGGTGCGGCCTTTTCTCAATCCGCTTTCCATCCAGAAACTACCTCAGTTGGGCGACAAAACTTTCCAACTTTTCTCCAGAATTGGAATCAGAGAAATTGGAAAAGTAGCAGAAATGCCGCCTTTAGTTGTCCAGAAAATAGTGGGAAAAAGAGGCAAAACGATTTGGCAAAGGGCAAACGGAATCGACAAAGATCCTGTGGAGCCTTACAAAGAGAAAAAAGAAATCTCCTTGGAATATGATTTTGAAACCGACTCAATCGACTTGGTTCTCATCAAAGGAAGATTGACCTACATGACTGAGCAACTTGCATTTAAGCTAAGGAAGCAAGAATTATTGACTTCCAAAGTAGTAGTGAAAGTGAAATACAACAACCTAGATACCGAAACAAGCCAGAGAAGAATCACCTACACTTCGCTTGATCATTTGCTGAAAGTGCACGTGATGGAACTGTTTCAGAAACTGTATCGAAGAAGAATGCGGCTACTGAAAGTGGGTGTAAAATTCACCCAACTCGTTCCGGGTTCTCATCAGGTAGATTTATTTGAAGACACGCACGAAATATTATCGCTCTATAAATCCATGGATCACATCAGAAAAAGATACGGAACTGGCGCAGTGGGAATGGGGACATTAATCAAATAATGAGCTTATGTTTCTAAATTGTCACTCCTTTCACAGCCTGCGATATGGCACAATTCCGCTAGATGAACTTGTGGAACTTGCTGCTCAGCACAACCTCACTTCACTGGGGTTGACGGATATCAATACCATTTCGGGAATCTATGATTTTGTAAAAAAATGTAAGGCTAAAAACATCAAACCCATAGTGGGGATTGAATTCAGAAATGGAGATGAATTACTCTTCACGGGATTGGCTAAAAACAAAGAGGGAATTGGAGAATTGTGCGCATTTTTGACTAGTTACAACCTAGAAAAGAAAGAATTACCACCAAAACCACCCGTTTTTGAGCATTGTTTTACTGTGTATCCCGTTACTCACATTCCTGATGTTTTATTGAAAAATGAATACGTGGGAATTCGATTAACTGATTTGTCGAGCTTGATTCAATCTGATTTAAAAAAAATCATTCCCAGAGCACTCATTTTTCAACCTGTGACTTTGAGAAACAACAAAGATTTTGAACTGCATAAAGTGTTGCGTTCCATTGAGCACAACATTTTATTATCGCAACTTGATAATAATCAACATTGTGAGTCCAATGAATTGTTTGACACAGAGGAAAAACTTCTGAAAAAATATGCCCACTACCCTATTTTGGCTTCCAATACTCACTCCGTTATCAATGAATGTAATTTTGAATTTGATTTCACGGTTCCTAGGAATAAAAAGTACTACACAGGATCCAAAAAAGGAGATGTGCAACTCCTGAAACAATTGGCTTATGATGGGCTGGAAAATAGGTATCACAACACGCATAACGAAGCCACAAAAAGAATAGAAAAAGAATTGGCAGTGATAGAAAAACTGGAGTTTACCGGTTATTTTCTCATCACTTGGGATATTATTCGGTACAGCCAAAGTAAAGGATTTATGCACGTGGGCAGAGGAAGTGGCGCCAATAGTATTGTGAGTTATTGCTTAGGAATCACAGACATTTGCCCCATAGAATTGGATTTATATTTTGAACGATTTTTGAATGAAAGCAGAAAAAGTCCGCCTGATTTTGATATTGATTGGTCATGGAGAGAAAGAGACGTGATGCTGGATTATATTTTCAAACGGTTCAAACCGGGACATGTCGCATTTTGTGGAACGATTGTAACTTTCAAACCGAGATCGGTTTTGCGAGAAATTGGAAAAGTATTTGGCCTACAAAAAGAAGAGCTAGATGCACTCACAAAGATGAAAAACCTAGCTATTGCTGACAATTTAGTGGTGGCAAAAGTACAAGAATTGGGAACTATGCTTCTCGCCTATCCCAATCAAAGAAGTATGCACTCTTGTGGAATTATCATTTCGGACGAACCCATTACCAATTTCACAGCTTTGGAAATGAAACCAAAAGGCTATCCTATAGTTCAGTTTGATATGCATGTGGCAGAAGCTATTGGATTTGAAAAATTTGATATTTTGAGTCAAAGAGGATTGGGAACTATTGCTACTACAGTAGAAATGGTACTTGAAAACAGAGGCGAAAAAGTAGACATTAAAAACATTTCTCTTTCAAAAGACGAAAAAAACTGTAACAGCAAGCTAGAAAAAGGCGATACTTTGGGCTGTTTTTATATTGAAAGTCCAGCCATGAGAGGTTTGTTGAGAAGATTGAAATGCAATAATTATAAAACTTTGGTGGCTGCCTCGAGTATCATAAGACCAGGAGTTGCACAAAGTGGAATGATGAAAGAATATATTTTCAGGCACAATAATCCCACAGATTTCGATTATTTTCATGAAGTTTTTGAGCAAGAGCTAGGAGAAACCTACGGAGTGATGGTGTACCAAGAAGATGTGATTAAGATAGCGAAACATTATGCCGGATTGGAAGCTTCTTACGGAGATATTTTGCGAAGAGCGATTAGCGGAAAATCAAGGTCCAAAGAAGAATTGGAAGAAGTGAAAACCAATTTTTTGGAATCCGCAAAGAAAAAAGGCCATGCCGAGCAACTGAGCCGGGAAGTTTACCGACAAATTGAGAGTTTTGCTGGGTATTCCTTTTGCAAAGCCCATTCTGCCTCTTATGCCGTAGAAAGTTATCAGAGTTTGTACCTCAAAACCTATTACGGAGTAGAATTCATGGTCGCAGCCGTGAATAATGGCGGAGGTTTTTACAGGCCCGAAATTTACCTCCACGAAGCAAAAAAAGCAGGCGGAATCATTCACAATCCTTGTGTAAACATGAGCGAAGAAGAAACTATAGTAAAAGGCGTAGCCATCTATTTGGGCTATCATTTGATAAGAGGAATTGACAACAAAGTAGCCAAAGAAATCATTGAAGAAAGGCATAAAAATGGAGATTACAGCTCCCTAGAAAATTTTGTGAGGCGAATTGAGATTGGGATAGAAACTTTGCAAACGCTTATTTTTATTGGAGGATTTAGATTTACTCAACAACCAAAAAATGAACTGATTGTGACGGCAAGAATGCTTTTGGCTGAAGACATTCCCAAGCAAGCTCCGCTTCTTATTGAAGAACCAATTCACGAATATCAATTTCCCAAGCTCGAGAGAAACGAACTGGAAGATGCATTTGATGAGATTGAAATCTTGGGATTTTCTACTTCTTGTTCTCCTTTCGAACTATTGAAAACAGGGTACAAAAGTTTGGTGCAAGCCAAAAATTTGGTTAGTTTTTATAAAAATCAAGTGAAGATTTTGGCTTATTTGATTTCTACTAAGCAAGTTCCTACCAAGAATGGATTGATGTATTTTGGGACTTGGATTGACCAAGCTGGCGATTATTTTGACACGGCTCATTTCTCCAATTCGATTAAGAATTATCCATTCAAAGGTGGAGGATGTTACTTATTGCTTGGAAAAGTGGAAGTGGATTTTCATTTTCCTACGATTATTATTTCCAAAATGGCAAAAATGCCTTTCAAACCAGATCCTAGGTATCAAAACACAAATGAAAGGCAATTCAAAGTGTACGAAAGACTCAAAGAAGACCAAAGTCTCACTTTTAGACAGCCTTATCCGCAAGAACATGAGATTGCTTTGCCAAGAAAAAAAATGAATCATTGATAATTCTATTATCTTTGAACAAACAAAATCAACATGAGACTTTTATTACTTTCATTCACTTCCCTCCTGCTTGTTTTTTCTTGCATTACGCAGAAGAAGGCAAACTATATAGGATGGAAACCTTTCCCTTATTCTAATTCGCAAAAAGAACTAATTAATGCAGGGGAATCAGACAAACCCATGCGTATTTGGTTAATTACCAATAAAGAAGATTCTGTCTTGTTACGAACGAAAAGTGAGAACATCAACTTGCAAGAAGAATTAGAGACTACAAAATTACTCTCCCAAAGATTATTGGCTACTGTTCAAGATCCTGCCAATGCTGGAGTTGGGATTGCAGCTCCACAAGTTGGAATTCTTAAAAACATGGTTGTGGTACAAAGGTATGACAAAGAAGGGTTTCCGTTCGAAACATATGTAAATCCTACAATTAAGCAATATTCAAAAAAGACTCAGTTTTGCTTGGAAGGTTGTTTGTCTATTCCTGATAAAATGGATACGACCAAGAATAGAGCTTATGCTATTTTATTGGAATACGACAAATTAGACGGAACTCACGAAATAGAAATGATTGAAGCATTTACAGCAGTGATTTTTCAGCATGAAATAGATCATTTGAACGGAATTCTATTTACCGATCACCTCGACATAGAAATTGAGGAAGCAGAAGAAAGAATCAGAAAAGAAAAACAAAAATAATGGCAAAGCAAAGTATTGCAATAATTGGTGGAGGTTCAGCAGCTTTGATGTTTGCTTGTGAAGTAGATACACAAAAATATGACGTAACCATTTACGAACGAAATCAAGGTTTAGGACGTAAATTCTTGGTAGCGGGAAAAGGCGGGTTTAACTTAACTCACGGAAGTGAAATGGACGCCATGAAGGAAAAATACATAGCGTCCACTCCTATTCTTGATAGTTTGGATTCGTTTACCAATGAGGATTTTAGAACTTGGCTAGAACAAGAAGGAATAGAAACTTATGTAGGAAGTAGTAAAAGAATTTTTCCGCTAAAAAACACTAAGCCAATTAAAGTTTTGAAAGCTTTTGAAGATAAATTAATTGCCAATGGAGTAACAATAAATTACAACCACACTTGGCGAGGATTTGCTGAAAAAGGACTGAAATTTGAGACTCCAGAAGGAGAAATAATAATCAACCCGGACAAAACAATTTTTGCCTTGGGCGGAGCAAGTTGGAAAATTACAGGAAGTGACGGTTCTTGGCTCTCACATTTTGAAGAAAAAGGAATTAAAACTAAACCATTTTTTGCTTCCAATTGCGGAGTAGAAATTAAATGGAAAGAGAAATTTGCGAAGACAAACGAAGGGCTGCCATTGAAAAGTATTGCAATCTCTTGCGGAGATTTATACAAAAAGGGAGATTTGATTGTTACACGTAAAGGTCTTGAAGGAAGTGCAATTTATGCAATGAGTCCTGCAATAAGAGCTGAATTAGAAGAATTTGGGGAAGCCACAGTCTACTTGGATTTGAAACCAACAACTACAGAAGAATCGATATTAAGAAAGATGCACAGCCCGAAGAAGAAAAACTCTTGGAGCGAGCATTTGATTTGGCAACTGAAGTTTTCGAAAACCATGTTCGATTTGGTAAAAAGAAGTTGCGACAAAGAAGAATTTATCAATTCGCATTTTTTGGCAAAGCATATCAAGAATTTCCCCATAAAAGTAATAGGATTAGAAGAGATTGATAAGGCAATTTCAACAGTTGGGGGAATAGAATTGATCGAGATAAACGACAATTTTGAACTGAAAAACCTACCGAATCATTACGTGATTGGAGAAATGCTTGACTGGGATGCACCTACTGGTGGCTATCTTTTGCAAGGTTGCATGAGTATGGGGAAGAAATTAGCAAAATTGATTTAAGGTTTCAAGTACCAATTTAGAATCAATGTTAGATAAAAAAACAACTGATTGAACCTATTTAACTAACAAAGTTATACTTGGATAAAAAGTAATCCCAATCCCAGATAAAGTTCTCTACGATTTTGTTCAATCGTTTAAGAAATTTAGGGTTTGGCGAATTTAAATCTCTGAAATATTCTTCTTGGTAAGAAGCTAAATTATATTTATGAAAAACTGCTTTGGACATAGCGTAAAGCACATTTTTGCTAGGATAATTGATTCTACTCATGTAAGTTGAATACTCTTTAATATACCTTTTTGTTTCCACCACTTTCATGTCGTACAAAGCAGAAAATTTCTCGATAAGTAGTTCTTTCAATCTATCTGGCTGGTCGCCTTCTAGTCTACTGTCCATTATTTTGAGGTTTCCCACAAACAAAATCAACATAAATCGATCGTAATCTGAAGCTTTGATATCTGGCTGAACAACAAAATCTCTGTCGGTATTAATTAATTCAGAAATATCTTTGAATCCAACTTCCATAGCTTGTTGCAGGGAGTTGATTAGCACATTGGCTAACTTATCTTCATTGACTTTCTTTTTAAAAAACGTTCTCAGCATAATTGTATAAAGTAATTATTCAAAGATAGCAGTAATACCACCTGGTGATTATTGAATTGAAAAGGATTTTTAACTTTCTATTGTTAATAGCTAAGCAATTTTTCTATTGCCTCAGAAACCTTGTCTGCATTAGGAATCATTGTTTGCTCTAGGGTAGAATTCAAAGGAATTGCTGGCATATTCTCTGAACCAACAACCATAACTGGTGCGTCTAATTTCTCGAAACAATTGGTAGAAACAAGAGATGCAATACTTTGTCCAAATCCATTTTTACTTGGTTCTTCAGTCACTATCAGGCATTTTCCGTGCGTATTGGCTGTGGCAATAATAAGTTCTTCATCTACAGGATGAATCGTTCTTAAGTCTACAATTTCTACTTTTCCCTTATGATTTTTTGCAGCTTCGGTTGCCCAATACACCCCCATTCCATAGGTAATCACAGCCAAAGACTGTCCGTTTCCTATCTCTTTTTTATCAGCTTCTAGGACTACTCGTCCTTTTCCGAATGGAATAACATAATCTTCGTCTGGTTCAATGGTTTTTGCTCCTTCAGTTCCTTTTATTTTGCTCCAGTACAACCCTTTGTGCTCCAGCATTACACAAGGATTTGGGTCGTAATAAGCCGATTTCATCAATCCTTTTAAGTCTGCTCCCGTACTTGGGTAAGCAATTTTTATTCCTCTAATATTAGATAAAACTGATTCTACACTGGAAGAGTGATAAGGTCCTCCACTCCCATAAGCTCCAATTGGAACTCTCAAAATGGAACTAACTGGCCATTTTCCATTGGATAAATAACAAGAACGACTTACTTCTGTGAATAATTGGTTAAGTCCAGGCCAAATATAATCTGCAAATTGAACTTCTACGATTGGTTTTGTTCCTGCAGCTGACATTCCCACAGTACTTCCAATGATAAATGCTTCTTGAATGGGAGTGTTAAATACTCTTTCGTCTCCAAATTTCTGTGCCAAAGTAGCTGCCTCTCTGAAAACTCCGCCTAATCTTCCTCCTACATCTTGTCCATACAGCAAACATTCTGGATGTTTTGCCATCAACTCCTGAACTGCAAACAAGGCGCTATCTACCATCACAGTGGGTTCTTTTCCTGCTGGTTCTCTTTCTCCTTTTTCTTCGGTAATTGGAGTGGGTGCAAAATCATGTGTAAATAAATCTTCTGGCCTCGGATCTTCTTCCTTCAATGCCAATTGATAATCTTCTTCAACTGTCTTCTTTGCTTTGGTTTCTATATTTATCAAATCAGCTATTCCTATTCCATTTTCTTTTAGCTGTGCTTTAAATTTTGGAAAAGGATCTCTCTTTTGCTGTTCTTTCAAATCATCTCTGTACCACTCCATTCTTACTCCTGAAGTGTGATGATTCAGCAAAGGAACTTCTGCATGGATTAAAAATGGTCTTCTTTCTGTTCTCACTTTGGCTATTGTTTCTTCTAGCACAGAGTATGAATTCATAAAATCTGTTCCATCAATTGTGATTGCTTCCAATCCTGGAAAACCTTGTGCATAATCGTAGGCAGTCCCCGTTCTTATTTCATCTGCATGAGCAGAAATATCCCATTCGTTATCTTGTACTAAAAATATAATAGGTAATTGTTTTAAAGCCGCCATGTGGAAGGCTTCTGAAACTTCTCCTTCAGTAATGCAAGCATCTCCTAACGAGCAAATTACAATTCCTTTTTCGTCACTGGTGTTTATTTTTTGGTTTTCCAAATACTGAATTCCCATTGCAATTCCGGTAGCTGGAATTGCTTGCATTCCTGTTGCCGAGGATTGATGAGGAATTTTTGGTTTGTCATCATCTTTCAAGCTTGGATGAGAATAGTAAGTTCTTCCTCCAGAAAACGGATCGTTTCTTTTCCCTAACAATTGCAACATCAAATCAAATGGCTTCATTCCAATTCCCAAAAGCATGGAATCGTCTCTATAGTATGGAGTCACATAATCGTGGGGTTTTAATTGCATAGAAGCTGCTAGCTGAATGGCTTCGTGCCCTCTTGAAGTAGCATGAACGTATTTACTAGTTATTGCTTTGTTTTCCTCATATAGCTCTGTCATAGAAATGGCAGTGCACATCAGTTCATATGCTTTTAATAATGTTTTCTTTGGTATTTCTGTCTTCACGATTTTCTTTTCTGCAACTGTTTCCTTCATGGAATAAAAATATATTGTGTTGGTTTTGTTCTGTTAATTTGCTACTTCTGACAAGAATTTGATTCTCATCAATCTCAATTCTTCTTCTTCGTATTCTTCCTCAAATTCTTGGTAAGCCTCTTCAATAGAATCGGATTCGGCCTCCATGAAGTAGTCAAAGACCTCTTCTTGCTCTTCTTCTCCCAGCATATCATCAATAAAGTAGTCTAAATTGATTTTTGTCCCAGAATTTACAATCGTCTCAATCTCAGTGATCAACTCATCAAACTTAATGTTGTTTTGACTTGCAATATCTTCCAAATCGCTTTTCTTATCGATACTTGTTATGATATGAATCTTGAGCGCAGACTTGTTTGCCACAGATTTTACAACAAAATCAGAAGGTCTTTCAATCCCGTTTTCATCTACATATTTTGAAATTACATCTAAAAACGGCTGACCAAATCTTTTTGCTTTTCCAGCTCCAACTCCACTGATGTTTTTCAATTCATCCATGGACAAAGGATAATACAAGCACATTTCTTGTAAAGAAGGTTGCTGAAATACTGCAAATGGCGGAATTTGTTTTTCTTGAGAAACTTTCTTTGTTAGCTCTTTTAGCATCACAAATAAATTTTCATCCACTACAGTATTTTTGGTGTCTTGAATGATTGGTCCTGATAAATCACTGTAGTCTCGTTCTTTGAAAAATGAAACTGAAACTGGATTTTTCAAAAAGTCTTTTCCTTTCTTAGTTACTTTTAAAATTCCATAAGATTCCACTTCTTTTAATATAAACTCTTGAAGTACAGCTTGTCTAATTATTGAATTCCAGGCAATTGTATCTCTTTCTTTCCCTATTCCAAATACATCTAACAGATGATGTTTGTAATTGGAAATATCGTTATTCATTTGCCCAGAAACTACATCAGCAATGTAAAACGATTTGTGTTTTTCATTTAAAACCATAACCGTTTTTAGAAGTTTTTCTAGCAACTCTTTTCCTTCAAATTTTTCTTTAGGATTAGCGCAATTATCACATTTTTTATCGCACTTTTCTACATCAAAATCTTCGCCAAAATAGTGCAGTATAAATTTCCTTCTGCATACGGAGGTCTCTGAAAATGAAACAATATCATTCAATAACTGTCTTCCGATCTCTTGCTCAGAAACGGCCTTTCCCTGCAAGAACTTCTCTAGCTTCTCCACATCTTTATAACTGTAGAATGAGATACAATTACCCTCTCCTCCATCTCTTCCTGCCCTTCCAGTTTCCTGATAAAATCCTTCTATACTTTTAGGAATATCGTGATGAATCACAAAGCGTACATCTGGCTTGTCAATTCCCATCCCAAAAGCAATTGTAGCTACAATTACATCTACATCTTCCATCAAAAACATATCTTGATGCTTTGCTCTCGTTTTAGAATCAAGTCCAGCATGATACGGCAATGCTTTGATGCCATTTACTTGCAGTAATTCTGCAAATTTTTCTACCATTTTTCTACTTAGGCAGTAAATCACACCTGATTTCCCTTCGTGTTGTTTGACATATTGAACAATCTGCTTTTCAACATTTTGTTTTGGACGAACTTCATAGTATAAATTACCTCTATTAAATGATGATTTGAAAACATTGGCCTTCTTCATTCCAAGTGTTTTCTGAATATCTAGCTGTACTTTTGGGGTAGCAGTAGCAGTTAATGCCATTACTGGGACATCTGTAATCGCAGACATAATCTCTTTTAGCCTTCTGTATTCAGGCCTGAAATCGTGCCCCCATTCAGAAATACAATGAGCTTCATCAATAGCGAAAAATGAAACGCCTGAATTTCTTAAAAAATCTATATACTCTTGTTTAGTAAGCGATTCTGGTGCAACATACAATAGTTTTGTTTTTCCTGCTGTCACATCTTGCTTCACTCTCGCTACATCTCCTTTGTTTAAGGATGAATTTAAGAAATGTGCAATAGAATCGTCTTGACAAAATTGTCTAATCGCATCCACTTGATTTTTCATCAAGGCTATCAGAGGTGAAACAATTACAGCAGTTCCTGGTTGCACTAAGGCAGGTAGCTGGTAACACATGGACTTTCCTCCCCCTGTTGGCATTATAACGAACGTATCTTTCTTGTCTAAAATACTGGTTATTATGTCTTCTTGTTCTCCTTTAAATTTATCAAAACCGAAATAAAATTTCAATCTCTCTTTCAAATCAATCTGTGTAGATATAGACATTCGTCTTACTCATTTTTTTGGTTATCTAAATATAAAATAAGTTTTCGGTCATTTCAAAAAAAACGGTTAAAAGATATAAAATAGATTCTATTCATAAGTAAATGATTGTAAAACGAAAATATATTTTATTTTTGCTAATCCATGGCAGAAAGTAAAGAAAATCCCTCGTTCATAGACCACCTCTCTGAACTTAGAGTCAGAATTATCAAATCAGTAATTCCTGTTTTAGTCTTTGCTGTTGTTATTTTTGTTTTCTTTGAGCCACTTTCTGATTTGATATTAAAATCAATGCTTTACAAGGAATTCCCAACTTATCGCATGTTTTGTAATATTTCTCAATGGGTCTCAGTAGAAAGTGATTTCTGCACAGATATTCCTGTTTCATTGCGTGAAGATGGACTCGGCCAGCAATTTTCATTGAGTATGTGGTTTTCTATCGTAGGTGGACTCGTTATTTCTATTCCTTGGATAATTTTTCAAATATGGCAATTCATTAAACCTGGGCTAAAAAAGAAAGAGGTTGATGCTGTGCAAGGTTTTGGGCTTTATGTTTTTATCTTACTATTTCTAGGAATATGTTTTGGTTATTTTATGGTTGCTCCTCTTTGCATTAACTTTTTTGGGAATTACGACCCTTTCAATCTAGGTGTGGCTGGAAAAATACCTTCCATAACTTCTTATTATCGTTATATCATAAACCCTGTGTTGGGATGTAGTATTTTATTCCAATTGCCAGTTGCTATCTATTTGTTTAGTAAACTTGGGATTATGAATGCAGAAATTTTAAAAAAATACAGAAAGCATGTATTAGTGGGAATCCTTATTCTTGCTGCTATCATTACTCCACCAGATTTTGTAAGTCAAGTAATTGTTGCAATTCCTGTTTTTGGTTTGTATGAAATTAGCATTCTCATCAGTAAAAACGTAATGAAAAACCAAACTGTGGCATGAAAAAATTACAGTTAGCTAGTCTTATAATTTTCTTTTTCTGCTCCCAACTTGTGCTTGGGCAAAAAACAACTGTAGCAGGAACAGTAATTGATGAAGTAACAAAAGAAACGATTCCGTTCGCTACAGTATCATTCAAGGGAACAAAGACGGGAACGACAACTGATCTTAACGGAAAGTACTCGCTTACCTCCTACTATACTTCAGATACATTATTGGTCACTTTTTTGGGATACAAACCTTTTACTGCATTTGTAAAAAAAGACGTTAGTCAAACTATTGATGTAGCTCTTTCATCCTCAGATATGATGCTGAAAGAATTTGAGATTGTGGGGTCAAAAAAGGATGAAAATCCAGCTCATGCAATCATTAAGCAAATGATTGCAAACAAGAAGATAAATAATAAGGTGAAATTGGATGCCTACGAATATGAAGTGTATAACAAAATAGAGTTTGACGTAAATAACTTGGATGAAAAATTCATGAATAAAAGAATTTTTAGAAAATTCGACTTTATTTTTGACATGATTGATTCTACAGATGAAAAACCGTACTTACCTATCTTTATTATTGAGTCGTTATCCGATTATTACTACAGTCGAAAACCCAAACATAAAAAGGAAATAATAAAAGCCACCAAAGTATCTGGACCTAAAAATGAATCAATCTCTCAGTTTTTGGGAGATATGTACCAAAATTCTAACATCTACGACAATACCATCAATATTTTTGGAAGGCGATTTATCAGTCCCACTAACAACATGATGCTTTTGCATTATAAAACTTACCTTACAGACAGTGCATTTATTGACAACAGTTGGTGTTATAAAATTGAGTTTATTCCCAGAAGAAAAAGTGACTTGGCTTTCACAGGTGAAATGTGGATAAACGATACGACTTATGCAATTAAGGTTATTGAAGCAGAAATATCTGAATCTGCGAATATTAACTTTATCAATAGCTACAAACTAAAACAGACGTTTTCTCAAGTAGAAAATGAAGTCTGGATGATGGTTTTGGACGAAACTATTGCAGACATTAACCCGCTAGAAAGTGATAACCAAAAAGGGTTTTATGGCCGAAAAACTACTTCCTACAAAGATTTTGTGATTAATAAACCTAGAGAAGAAAAATTCTATATTGAAGGAAAAAATATTGATGTAGAAAAAGGTGCTCAATACCAAACTGCCGAGTTTTGGGATGAAAAAAGGCATGTAAAGCTTTCTGAAAAAGAAAACAAGATTTACAAGATGATTGATACCGTGAAAGATTTACCGGTTATCAAAACATACATTGATGTTATTAAAACATTAACAAGCGGATACAAAATACTTGGCCCAATTGAACTAGGACCTTATTATTCTCTGTATAGTCATAATCCAATGGAAGGCAATCGACTATCTCTGGGTATTCGAACAAGTATCGATTTCAGCACGAGAGTACTTTTTTCGGGTCATGCAGCTTATGGATTCCTAGATAAAAAATGGAAATATGAATTGGGAACTATGTTCTTTGCTACCAAAGAAAAATCACCCAGAAGGATCTTCAATATAAACTACTTAAACGAAGTCAAACAATTTGATCGCAATTTGTTTGACCCATATAGGCAGTCCCTTATTTCCTCTTTTCTAAGAAGAAATCCTTATAATAAATTATTAAATATTGAAGGAGCCAGAGTAGAATATTACCACGAATGGTTTGAGGGATTAGCAAATTCTATCTCTATCGAGTCCTATAACATGGAGACATTGGGTGATGAATTAAAATTCCAGAAAACGAATGGACAAGTAATTTCTTCCTTGAATAGCATTCAAAACACTCAAGTGTCTTTAGGAATGAGATTTGCAAAAGATGAGAAATTTGTGTCAGGTGAGTTTAATAGAATTAGCTTGGGGTCTAAATCTCCAATTATTAGTCTAGATTTAGATATTGGAATCAAAGGATTTTTGAAAAGTAATTACAATTATCAGAAACTAAAATTAAACGTAACTGATCGATTGTTTTTTGGTTATTTTGGAACTTTCAATTATTCTATTGAGGCAGGAAAAATGTGGGGATCTGTTCCTTATCCTTTTCTATTTGTGCATCAAGGAAACGAAACTTGGGGATATTCATCAGCAGATTACAATGCCATGAATATTGGAGAGTTTATGAGTGACGAATATGTTTCTCTTACAATAGACCATCATTTTGGAGGAATATTTCTGAATAGAATCCCTTTGTTGAGAAAATTGAAATGGAGAGAGGTTGCTAATGCTAAAATTGTATACGGAAGATTGAGCGACAGGCATTCAACAGTTATGGATTTGCCAAGCTTCAGTTCTTCTTTAAGAGACAAACCATACGCAGAGGTGAGTGCTGGCATAGAAAATATTTTTAAGATAATTAGAATAGATGCACTCTGGAGATTAACTTATTTGGACAATAATGTTCCAAACGCAAGCGTTCTCCGTTTTGGACTTAGAGGAAAATTACAATTTAGATTTTAATTCATTACCTATGAAAATTATAGCCAGCAATCTCAAGAAAATTTACAATGGAAAAGAAGTGGTGAAAGACATTTCCTTGGAAGTAAACCAAGGAGAAATTGTAGGGTTATTGGGACCAAACGGAGCTGGAAAGACTACTAGTTTCTATATGATTGTTGGCTTAGTTAGACCAGCAATGGGAACTGTCCTTTTTGATGAGAAAGACATCACTGCAGATCCAATGTACAAAAGAGCACAGATGGGAATTGGCTATTTACCTCAAGAAGTTTCAGTATTTAGAAATTTATCGGTAGAGAATAATATCATGGCAATTCTTGAATTATCTATCAAAGATAAAAACGAAAGAAAGGATAGACTGGAAAGTTTGCTTGAAGAGTTTGGATTATCTGAACATAGAAAAACTATGGGTCAATCTCTCTCTGGAGGGCAAAAAAGAAGAGTGGAAATAGCTAGAGCACTTGCTTCAGATCCAAAGTTTATTCTGCTAGATGAGCCATTTGCTGGAGTAGACCCAGTGGCCGTAGAAGATATTCAGAAAATTATTTACAAACTGAAAGAGAAAAACATTGGTGTATTAATTACAGATCACAATGTACAGGAAACCCTTGCCATTACTGACAGAACTTATTTGATGTTTGAGGGTAATATACTCAAAGCAGGAAAACCTAGAGAGTTAGTTGAGGACGAGATGGTGCGAAAGGTTTACCTAGGTCAAAATTTCGTATTCAGAGAAAAAACTTTATAATTACTCTTCTTCTGCTCCTTGCGCAAATAAATCATGCTTTGCCAATAAATTATACCATTGGAAAATTTTCTTAATGTCATGGTCTTTCACTTCTTCGTCATTATAATCTTCCCAAATAGTTTCAAAATAATCTCTTAATTCTGTAGGTTCTGTTTTGTGAGGTTTTGATGCTTTACCTTCCTCTTTGTCAAATATTTTTTGAAATACATCTGCTAAGTTTAAATCTTCTGCATGCCCAAAGATTGTAATATCTGCTAGCGAAATAATTTTACTTGTTCCAAAGGCAGGCTTTCTTTTCCCTGTTTCTACATCTTCAATAATAATTCTGTTGGCTGCTTGTGATACTACTTTAAAAAGTCCAGGCTTTCCAGAAATAGCTATTATTCCATCAATATTCATAATTTGTTTTTTTATTTGAGGTCACAAATTAACACCATGTGAATGGAAATTCCAAAAAATAACCTATCATTAACAGATAAAAACAGCAAAAGAATTGAGATGAAAGAGATTAAGATAAAAACACCAAGAACGGCAAGACTTTATGTTACGCATGAAATTACAGAAAACACGGAAGAAGTGATTATTGCTTGTCATGGCTATGCCCAGCTTGGTAAATATTTCATAAAAAAGTTTGACAAAATAAGTAGTGTCAAAAGATCGGTTGTGGCACCAGAAGCGCTCAACAAATTCTATTGGAACGGAATGAGCGGAAGAGTTGTGGCTTCATGGATGACTAAAGAAGATAGAGAGTCCGAAATAGAGGACTACATTCATTACCTAAACCAAGTGTATAAATTGATAAAAGATAAAAATCCTAAAGCTAGAATTATAGCTTTTGGCTTTTCACAAGGCTCATCTACTATTTCGAGATGGTTGGCACAAAAAAATCACAAAATTGAATGTGAACGTCTAATTTTATGGTCAGGAAGTTTTCCAATGGATGTTATTGATGAACCTGTTTTTAAAACCATTTCTTTTCAATACTTATTTGGAAATAAAGACGAATATTATTCCCAAGAAAAAATTCAATCCCTTCAAAGTACACTAAAAGAAAGAGGTATCAATCCAAAGTTTATTGAATTTGAAGGTGGTCACAAAATATACGAGGAAGTTCTCAGTTGTTTATTTTAATTACTCAATAAAGTCTTTGCATTCGCTAGAGCAGCATCCGTGATAGATGCGCCACTTAGCATTTTCGCTAACTCCACTACTCTAGTTTCCTCAGTCAGTTTTTGCATTTTTGTGTGTGTTGTTTCTCCTTCTACTTCTTTGTACACTTTGTAATGAGAAGATCCTTTTCCTGCAATTTGTGGCAAATGAGTGATAGAAATAACTTGCGTACTTCCTCCTATTTTATTCATCATATCTCCCATTTTTGATGCAATATCTCCGGAAACTCCTGTGTCTATCTCATCAAAAATCAAAGTTGGCAATTGTTTTTTAGAAGCCAAATTTGTTTTAATACACAACATCAATCTGGATAGCTCACCACCCGAAGCAACTTTATGTATCGCATTAAAACTACCGCCTTTATTTGCTTTAAATAAGAAGATTACCTGATCTTTACCTGAACTTGAGAATTGATCTTTTGTGGTTATTTCAATTTTTAATTCAGCATCTTTCATTGCTAATTCACTAAGCATTGATTTTATTTCATTTTCAATGCTATGAATAACACTTTTTCTCGATTTGGTCAATAGCAAACTAGCAGACTCCAATTCTGTTGAAAGCATCTTTCTCTGGGCTTCCAGTTTTTCAATTTCACCATCAAAATTATTCACCAATAGTAAATTAGCTTCTATTTTTCCTTTGATCTCTATTAATTCTTGCACTGAATTAGTCCTGTGTTTTTGGTGCAAACTATTAACTTGATTGAGAGTTTCTGTCAATACATTGATTCTTTCCTGATCAAAGATTACATCTTCATTTGTTTCTTCAATTTCATTCTGGATATCTTGCAATTCTAAAACCAACGAGGTCACTCTCTCTTGAATCTCCCTTGTTTTATTGCTTGTTCCTGAAATCTTCAGTAGTAGATTTTCTGCTTCTTTTAGCTGAGATACAACTCCTGTTTCACTGTCTAATAGGTTAATTGTATGGGTGAAATTGTATTTAATTTCTTCTGCATTATTCAATAAATCAAGTTCTTCTTGTAATTCGTCTTCCTGTAAATTTTCTAAATTTACTTCCTCTAACTCATTATACTGAAACTGAAAATAATCACTGTCAGC
>JBDMYC010000207.1:0-8193 GCA_039770535.1 Flavobacteriales bacterium | reverse complement strand
GTAGCTCAGTTGGTAGAGCAACGCCCTTTTAAGGCGTGGGTCCTGGGTTCGAATCCCAGCTGGATCACAACAGCCAAGAAGCCTTCCTTACTCAAGTCCGGAAGGCTTTTTATTTAAATCAACTTTTCATAGAACCATATTTTTAAAATTCCTCTCAAAGAATAGAAGTAAATAGGTGTGTTATTCAATTAAATGAAAAATATCATCTACATTTAATTAAATAGCCAATAAAAAAGGCCCATCAAAAAAAATAATGGACCTTTTAATTAAAATAAAGAATAACACTAAATGCCTTGCGAATCAAATAACTCAATCAAATTTGCATCACTGGGTCTAGGGGCATCTGGAGAAATAATCTTGCCATCAGGGCCAATTAATATGAATCTTGGTATTCCTGTAATTCTATAATTAACTACAAAATCAGATTTCCAACTGTTATCCGAAAATACTTGAACTCCTCCCATTCCTTTCTCTGCAATCATAGCTTTCCAAGCCTCTTTGTCTTCTAAAGCATCTACTGAAATACTTAAGAATTCAATGTTTTTGCCTTCATAAGTTTGCTCCACTTTTTTCAAAGAAGGGATTTCAGCTTTGCATGGTCCGCACCATGTTGCCCAAACATCTACATACACAAATTTCCCTTTGAAATCTGACAAAGAAGAAGTTCCGCCTTTGTAGTTCTCGTAATCTTGAAAACTTGGAGATTCAACTCCTGTTAATTCTTTTTTCAAAGTTTCTTTTTCAATAATGTAAGTTAGATTTCCTTTTCTCGATTTTTCTACTTCAGTATCTTGCTGCGAATAGAAACCAGTATCTAGATTATAAGTGGCTTTCAAAGCTTCATATTCTTTTTTATATTCTTCAAATTTTGCCAAATAATTAGCTTCATTTTTATAAGAAGTTTCATCAAAAGTACTTTCGTTCAGTATATAATTGGCCACTACAAAATTATTTTTGTCCGCATTTCCTCCTTCAAATTTTAAACTCTCATCAAATTCTTCGGTATTGAGGGTAAATGAAGTAAGATCTCCATTTGATAAAAATATTCCAGCATTCTCCTTGTTATGAATTAAGTAATACTTTCCATCCTCCGGAATTTTTAGCGTATCAGAGAAACTGCCATCTTCATTTAGAGTGATTGTTTTCAAGTAATCTCTTCCTTTTCTTATTTCAAGAGTTAGGTCTTCGTTAGGATTTGTAATAACTCCCGAAAGTGACACATAATCTTTAGGTGCTTCAGGCTTGCAAGAAGCAGCTGCTGCAACTATACAAGATAATAGGATTGTTTTTTTCATCCTTCAATATAATGAATTTTATAGTTAAATAGAATTTAGACACAAAAGAAGCACAAATTATAGCCATTGAAATTTTGGTGAATGCAGTTACAACTAATTCACCAAGTTTATAATGTGCCCTGAGCGGGAGTCGAACCCGCACGTACGAAGTACACACGCCCCTCAAGCGTGCCCGTCTACCAATTTCAGCACCAGGGCTAATTTCAGTTCAAAGATATAAAAATCTTACTCATATCAAACCAACTAGATAAAGTATATAAATCTCTTTGTATTCTCTTTGTTCTAAAAAGTATTTCAAATAAAATTCAATACCTTTGCATTATGAATTTAGATTGGATAAATAAAGACGAACATTCTGTAATATACGTGGGAGATACAATGTGCTCTTGGTGTTATGGTTTTGCTCCAGAAATGGATAAATTTATTAAGTCTCACCCTGAGCTTAAAGTCAGGTTGGTGCAAGGTGGATTACGACCGGGAAATACAGAATTAATTTACGGATTACAAGATTTCTTGCTTTCTCATTGGAAGGAAATCGAACAGAAAACGAATCAACCTTTTAAATATGGTATTCTTAAAAACCAAACTTTTGTATACGATACTGAACCTGCCTCCAGAGCTGTGATTGTCGCAAGAATGATTGATGAAACTAAAGAATGGGATTTTTTCAAAAAAGTACAAATAGCTTTTTATAAAGAAAATAAGGACACGAGTAAAATTGATACTTATCTAGAGATTGCTAAAGAAATGGGATTGGACGAGAAAAAGTTTGCTGAACTATTTGATACAGACGAAGCAAAATATGGTACTAAATCTGATTTTCAGTTGGCTAACGAAATGGGAGTGAAGGGATTTCCTTCTGTGGTGATAAAAATGAAAGATCAATTTTTTATGATTTCTAACGGTTACCGTGAAGTAAAAGAGTTGGAAGAAGTGTACCAAAGAGTATTGAAAGAAGTAGAAAGTAAATAGGTTCTCGATATAATTTTTATTACGCTAACGCTTCATAAAAATCACTCGAACTGACAGTATTAGTCTAATAATAATAAGTTTGTAAAGTTAATATGGACAATTCAAAAGATAAAAATAACGAGATTGACAAGGTAATTTCTACGCTTTCAAATTTTCTTGAAAACCCAGGTCAATTATACGATTTGAGTAAAGAAAAAAGGGAAGAACTAATGATTTTGGCAGGGAAATTATCTCGTCCCAACAAAAAAGAAAAACAAAGTAGAGTTAAGGAAATTAAAAAAGCTGAAGCCAGAAAAAAACGTGAACGTGAAAAACACGCCCGCAAAGAAACCGGAATAAGAAGCGCTAGAGAGGATGCTGTATTTGTAGCTCCAAAGCTTTTGGCTCAGCCCAAAGAGAGAACTAATAAAACTCTTGAATCACCAAGAAACTGTTACGTCTGCAAAGATGAATTCACAGAATTACATCACTTTTATGACACCATGTGCGAATCGTGTGGCGATTTTAATTATGCCAAGCGTTTTCAAACTGCCGATATGAAAGGACAAGTTGCAGTTGTTACGGGTTCTCGACTTAAAATTGGATATCACATTACACTTATTTTACTGCGTTCGGGTGCGGAAGTGGTAGCAACTACTCGATTCCCTGTAGATTCAGCATTACGTTTTTCTAAGGAAGAAGATTTTACTGAGTGGGGACACAGATTACACATTCATGGATTGGATTTGAGGCATATTCCTAGTGTAGAGATTTTCTGTAATTTCATTGAGGCCAAATATAAAAGACTTGATATTCTGATAAATAATGCGGCACAAACGGTAAGAAGACCAGCTGGTTTTTACACGCATTTGATGGAGAAAGAAGAATTACCTTTTGAAAAATTACCGCAGTATGCGCAAGGTTTGTTGAGGGATCATCAAGGTTGCATCAATGAATTGAATTCATTTTCGGAACAAACTGCTGACCAAAAGAACTTACCTGTGACATGGCACGGAAGCACGCCAGGAATTGGATTAAGAGCAAGTGCAAAGCTGTCGCAAATTCCTTATAGTTTTGATAATTCACTGAAACCAGCAGAAGTTTTCCCCGAAGGAGAATTGGATGCCGATTTACAACAAGTAGATTTGAGAAAAACGAACAGTTGGAGACTGAAGTTAGGAGAGATCGAAACGCTTGAAATGATTGAAGTGCAATTGGTAAATTCTGTTGCCCCTTTTGTGTTGTGTAATCGATTGAGCAACTTGATGAGGCAAGAAAATACGGGAATGAAGCACATTATAAATGTGTCTGCAATGGAAGGGAAATTCCATACGTTTAAGAAAATTTCTCGTCATCCGCATACCAATATGGCGAAAGCGGCACTTAATATGTTAACTCACACTTCAGCTTCTGAATTTGCCAAAGATGGCGTATTTATGAATGCTGTGGATACAGGATGGGTAACAGATGAAGATCCGGTTTTGTTGGCTCAGAAGAAAGAAAAAGATCACGATTTTCAACCTCCACTTGATATCGTAGATGGCGCGGCCAGAGTTCTTGATCCTTTAATTGATGGAATACTGACAGGTAAACATTGGTGCGGTAAATTCTTGAAAGATTATATGCCGATTAGTTGGTAAATTTTATATTAATGAAAAGCATAACAGTATTAATAATTTCTATTCTTCTTATGGTTGGATGTAAAGCAAAAAAAGAATTAGCTACTGTTTCGCCTTTAGATTTGGAGCAATATAGAGGGACTTGGTATGAAATTGCTCGTTTCGATCATTCTTTTGAAAAGAATTTATCTTGTGTTTCTGCTACCTACACAATACGTGAGGATGGAAAAGTTGACGTTCTGAACAAAGGTTATAACACTAAAAAAGAAAAATGGAGTGAGGCAAATGGAATTGCTAAAGTTCCAAATGCCGAGAAACCAGGAGAGATTAAAGTGAGCTTTTTTAGACCCTTTTACGGAGATTATTTCGTGATGAAATTGGACAAAGACTACAAACATGTATTAGTTGGATCTCCTACAAGAAAGTTTCTTTGGGTGCTTTCAAGGACCAAAACCATGAGCCAAGAAGTCTATGCTAACTACATTAATTTTGCTGAGGGAAAAGGATTTGACACTTCAAAACTGATGAAGGTCGCACAAGTTTGTAAATAAGCATCACCTAGATAGCCCAAGAAGTTCCAAGTGAATCTTTTTACATTCTTTTAGTTGAATTATATAAAATAGCTTTTATAGCTTATCTTTGACCTATGAAATTTAGCGAATACAGTTTTACACCAGAAATTATTAAAAATTTGGATTTAATGGGGTTTAAAAAACCTACTGACATCCAGTATAAATCCATTCCTGCCATTGTGAAAGGAGAAGATTTATTAGCTATTGCCCAAACTGGTACTGGAAAAACTGCTGCTTTTGCGATTCCTATTATTAATTACATTCAAAAGAAGAAAAGAACCAACAAAGAAAACGTAATTCGTGCTTTGGTGATGGTTCCAACAAGAGAATTGGCACAGCAAATTGCTGAAGTTTTTTATAAAATAGGAAAAGGGACAAAAGTAAAAACACTTGCATTGTATGGAGGTGTAGATCAGGAAGGACAAATTGATAGATTACTAAGCGGAGTAGATGTTTTGGTGACAACTCCAGGAAGAATGTTTGATTTGCACAATCAAGAATATGTAGATTTGAAGAAAGTAAATACTTTGGTTTTGGATGAGGCCGATCACATGTTAGATTTAGGTTTTATTAAAGATATAGAAGATGTAATTGCTCGTATGCCTAGGATGCGACAAACTTTGTTCTTTTCAGCTACGATTAATAAAAAGATAAAGAAAATTGCTTATGATTTGATTCGTAGCAATGCGATTCGAATACAAATTGCGCCTAAAGATCCTGTTTCTAAGAACATTAAACATTCTGTTGCCTATATCAAAATGGACGATAAACGTTATTTCTTAGAAAGATTAATAAAAGAAAATCCGGATAAGAAAATCCTGGTTTTTGTGAGAACAAAAGTAAGAGCAGAAAGGGTAAAAAAAGCAATGGATAGAGTGGAAGTAGTCTCAGAAACTATTCATGGAGACAAGGAACAAAAAGCCAGGACTTCCGTCATGAATAAATTCCGAACAGGAGAAGTTATGATCTTGATTGCCACAGATGTTTCGGCAAGAGGAATTGATATTGCAAATGTAGATTATGTTGTAAATTATGATTTACCTGATGTGGCTGAAAATTACGTGCACAGAATTGGAAGAACGGGAAGAGGGAGACTAAAAGGAGATGCAGTTTCTTTTTGTAGTCAAGAGGAGAAGCCACTTCTGAAAGAAATTGAGGCTTTTGTTGGTAAACCGATTAAGGAACTGGAGTTACAACAAAATGAATACCGTAAGACAGTTGATTTCAGTGAAGATACAAGTTTGAGCATCAAAGAATTGATGGGGCAAATTGAGGAAATTGATAACAAGAAAAAGAAGAAAAAAAAGAAATAATCTATTTCCAAGTCCAAACCATATTGCCTAATGCCTTGGATTCATTATCATGTAAGTGATAACGGAAAAGCGAAAGCATGCTGCATAGCAAATATTCCGTTGGGAAATGTAAACGAAGATTCTTTTGAAGAAATTTGGAATGGGAAACCCATTCAAGAATTAAGAGCTAAATTTCTAAAGGGTGAAATTGACAAGAGATGCTCGGGTTGCTACAAAATAGAAGAAGCTGGCGGGAATAGTATCAGACTAGAAACTTTCGAGAAATTTCCAGAAGTAAAACCAACTGAAATTGAGGTAAAAGAAAAACCCATTTACTTTGACATTCGATTTTCTAATGTTTGTAATTATAGATGCCGTACTTGCTGGCATGGTGCAAGCTCCAAATGGTTTCAGGACGCGAAAACACTTGGTAGGAATGTGGGAGAGAAAGCGATTATAAAGAATATCAATGACTTTAATCACTTCATTTCAGAAACTGGGGATTCGCTAAAAAAAGCTAAAGAAATTTACTTTGCTGGTGGTGAACCTTTGGTTACCGAAGAACATTATTTATTGCTGGATTGGCTGATAGACAACAAAGTAACTGATTTAAAATTAAGATATAACACTAATTTCTCTATTCTCAAATTCAAGAATTATGACATTTTAGAGTATTGGAAACAGTTCTCAAACATTGAAGTTCTTGCCAGTGTTGATGCAACAGAAGAACTGGGAGAAGTTATTAGAAAAGAGTTTGATTGGGAGTTATTCCTGACAAATAGACAACAATTAAAAACTTTAAACAATGTCATTTTCAAATTAGCACCAACTATTTCCATCTTAAATTTAGCACATTTACCAAAGCTATATAAAACAGGAATAGAGAAAAACTTAATAGCTCCAGAAAATTTTTATATCAATATTCTAGAACGACCTTTTTATTATAACATCAAAGCTTTTCCACAACAGAAGAAGAAAAGAATAGAGCAGGAGTTCACTCGTTTTTATGATTGGTGTAAAAAAAATAACGTTCCAAACTCAGTAATAGATTCATTCAAAGAATGCATTGCATTTATGAATCAAGAACAATTACCCGATAAATATTGGAATCAGTTTTTGAAAGAGACTGAAATTATGGATGAGTTGAGAGGAGAGAAACTATTGGAAATTTAATCGGTTTTTTATTTCCTCCTGAACTTGCTCAGGAGCTCCCAAAGAATAATTCACGAGAATCACCTAGAAATTATCTCCAACACCAATTCCTTAGTCAAAGCCTTGCCATTAGCAACTTCCTTAATCTTCTGAAAAGGAAACACAAATTCACAACCTCTTTTATACTCTGAGCAACCATAAGCAGTTTTCCCTTTAATCACGGTTCCTTTTTTGCATTTTGGGCAAGAAATTTTATCAGATTTAGCTGTTGGCTTAGCAACTTTTGGCTCTAGTATTAGGTTATAATTCTCATCAAAAGTGATTAATCCATCTACTTTACCTGTTTCTGATGTAAACCCTTTCAAATTTGTTGTGCTTCCTTTTTCAATCAATCTTTCCAATTGATTTTCAGATACTTTTTTGCCGTAAATTTTAAATGGAATCACAAATTTACAGCCGTTTTTATAGTTAGAACAACCGTAAGCAGCCCCCCCTTTTATAAGAGATCCAGTTTTACATTTTATACAAGTTTTTCCTATTACGGTCTTTTTTCCTTTTGAAGCAGCCTTGGTGGGTTTAGATATAGCCGCTACTTTCTTTTCGGGAACATTCGAGGTGATGCGCTTTACAGTGTTATTGGTTTTTACTTCTTGAACCAATTCATACACCATTTTTTTCATATTGTGTATAAATTTTCCCGCTTTAAAATCTCCTCTTTCTATTTCTTTTAGTCTTTTTTCCCACAATCCTGTCAACTCTGCAGACTTAAGTAACTCATTGTCAATCAAATCAATTAAAGCAATGCCTGTTTCGGTTGGGAGAACCAATTTTTTCTTTCGTTCAATGTATTTCCTTCTGAATAAAGTCTCAATAATACTTGCACGAGTCGAAGGTCTACCAATACCGTTTTCTTTCATTAACTCGCGCATTTCGTCATCATCTACTTGTTTTCCAGCAGTTTCCATGGCGCGCAACAAGCTTGCTTCTGTAAAATTTCTTGGTGGTTTTGTTTCTTTTTCCAAAAATGAAGGTTCGTGCGGTCCCTTTTCCCCTTGTACAAAAGTAGGAAGTGTAGGTTGCTCGTCTTTGTCTTTGCTACTTTCAGTTTCAAAAACTACTCTCCAACCCTTATTTATTATCTCTTTCCCAGTTGTTTTGAATGGAACATCAGCCACTTCACCAATTACCGAAGTATTAGAAACATCCGAATCTGGGTAGAAGACACCAATAAATCTTCTTGTAATAATATCGTACACCAACTGCTGATTGTGTTGTAAATGTTGTTGCATCCCTGTTGGGATAATTGCGTGGT
>JBDMYC010000206.1:0-19267 GCA_039770535.1 Flavobacteriales bacterium | reverse complement strand
TAAAAGTCATTCCTCCTTGAAGAGCAAATAGCTCGAATAAGGTAGTTCGTCCGGTTGCATTAATATTACCCATCTTGAATTCTTCTCTGAAGAAATCATAGTTTGTGGTAATCGTGAAGTTATCCAGCAGTTTCACTTTTTTATATACCAATCCAGTATCTGTTTTGGTTTTTATTTTCATTTCTAATGAATTGATGAGCGAAAAATTAAGCGATCCCGATTCTGAATCTCTTGGTCTTCCATTATTTCCTAACTGAAAAGGGGAGTAAGGATTTATTCGCACAGTATCATTAAATCTGATAGAATCTGTGAGTGTTCCAAAATCTGGAAAATAGGAAAAACCAATAGTTGGTGTCATTACGTGCCTCACAATTGCTTTTCTTTTTCCTTTTGCAAAACCAGCAAACTCATACATTCCGTAGATTTTGGAGGTTGCATTTACAGAGAGGTTAGCCTCAAAAGCACGTCCCCAGTTCTGTATTCCATTCAAGGTGTCGTTTAACACTTTGTCTGCAATTGGGTCATAGGTTTTGTCCAATTTTTGGAAATACCATCTTTCTGTAGCATTCACTGTTGGGATAATTGTCACTGCTTTTTTAAACAGTTTAAAAGTCGTTCCAGCAGTTGCATTGTGGGTAAATCCATTTCGCATGTTGGAAGCCAAATCTCCTAAATTATCCTTGTTTACAGCAGTATCAATAAATTGAAGTGTGTTTTTGAAACTTGAGTTGTATGTTAAATAAATGTTAGAAAGTTGCTTTGCCCAGCCTTTTCCTCTGTATTTTTCAGTTTTCAAATTCTTGAATGGAGTAATTCTATTCATTAAAAAGTTCACATCAGGTAAGTTAAACGTCAAGTTATTAAAACTTTTTGTGCTTTCGTTATTCGAATGGGTGTAAGTTCCGTTTTGACTCACATTCATCACAAGGCTAAAAGGTGTATTTGGAAAATTTCGGTTATAGGAAATGGTAGAACTATATGAGTTATTTAAAAAGTCTGTTCCTCTTTGGTTAATATCGTCTCGGGCACTGCTGTTGTAGTTCACATTGGCTCTGAAACTAGAATTTGGTCTTGCTTTTGCATCTTGATTATGTGTCCATCTAATAGAGTAAACTTGATCGTTTGAGAAATTAGTCAATTGCGCTAATTCACTATCTCCAGTCACATTGTTTTGGTAAGAAAGTTGAATATTCCCAGAGTATTTGTACCTATTTGCATATCTCGATATAGCTCTCAATCCCCAAGTTCCTCTTGTGTAAATACTTCCTGTGAGCTGCAAATCCATTTTTTCTCCTAGCGGAATATAGTATCCTCCATTAAGAAAACCAATTCCCCAACTTGGGTTGTTATCATAGGTAGGAATCATTATTCCAGCACCTTTTCTCTTTTGATTTGGAAAAAAACCAAAAGGCAATGCGAGTGGGGTAGGAATATCCGAAATGTATAACATTAAAGGTCCGGCAATTATTTTTTTATCGGGTTTTATTATTGCTTTTGATATATTGAAATAATAATGAGGGTGATCCAAGTCGCAGGTAGTATATTTTCCGTGCTTTCCGTGAGTCTCTTTATTTTCGTAGACTTTTATTTGGTCGAAATGAATGAAGCCTTCTCCTTGTTTGGTTCTACTTCCTTCTACAAAGGCTTTTTTAGTTTCAAAATTATAAGCCATCATTTTGGCGGTAAATGTTTCATTTCCATCCGTGAATTCTGGAAATTGAACTTCTTTTCCAGCAGAATCTTTTTTAGGAAAAGCTTTCACATTTTTGCTTTTCATGTCGTATTCAATGTAGCCTGCTTTTAGTTCAATTTCTCCAAACTTCACAACAGCATTACCATATAAATACACAATTTGGTTTGCTACTTTCAGTTTAATAGAATCCTTGGCATTGTAATTGATTGTTTCCTCTAGAAGTCTAGGGATTTTCACTGTGTCGGTTTTCAGTGAGTCAGAGGCAATAATAACTGTGCTATCATTTTGCTCTAGTTGAGCTAAAGTTGCCTTAGGAAAGCACAATATTAACAACAAACCGCTAATAACTATCAGCTTTATGAATATGTACTTGAATTGTATAATGTTAAATTTGTTTTGCACGAGCTTATTTACTCGGGGCAAAGTTAATGTAAAAACTATGTTTTTAGAAAAAATGATGCATTTTACTCCAAGATTATTGACCAAACGCACTAAGTTTGCTTTTCTTGTGGTAGCTGGTGTTTTTTTTCAATTAAATAGTTTTTCTCAGCAAAGCAAATTCAAAAGCGTAGTTATTGATGCTGGTCACGGAGGTCATGATAATGGATGCTCAGGTAAAGGAAGTAAAGAAAAAACAATTGCACTTAATATTGCCTTGAAATTGGGTAAGTTAATTGAGACAAAAGACAAAGACGTAAAAGTAATCTACACAAGAAAGACGGATAAGTTTGTGACCTTGGATAATCGAGCAAAGATTGCCAATACCAAAAAAGCAGATTTATTTATTTGCATCCATGCTAATGCAAATGCTAAATCCTCTCCATTTGGTACAGAGACATATGTACTGGGGCTTCACAAAACCAAAGACCAGAAAGACATTGCAGCAAGGGAAAATGCTGTGATAGAATTGGAAGAAAACTCAACCAATAAATATCAAAAAATAACACCAGAGAAATTGATTGCTAGAACAATGCAATTGAGTGCTTATTTAAATCAAAGTATTTCATTTGCTAGTCAAATTCAAAAAGAATTCAAAAAAATAGGGCGAAAAGATAGAGGAGTGAAACAAGCAGGATTTGTAGTTCTTTACAAAACGACTATGCCAAGTGTACTAATAGAAACAGGTTTCCTTACAAACGCAAAAGATAATGCATTCCTCAAGAAATCTGTCAACCAACAGAAAATGGCACAAGCGATTTACAATGCTTTCAAAAGGTACAAGGCAAATCGTGATAAAATTTATAACGAAATACATAAAAATAACGGGACGAAAGCATCTAAACCAGATGGTATTGCGTCTGGAAAGAAAGGGAACGTGATTTTTAAAATTCAGTTAGCTTCTTCTACAAATAAAATTGAACCAAAGTCATATAATTTCAAAGGATTACGGAATGTAGAATTAAAAAAAGATGGTAAGTATTTCCGCTATTATTATGGAGCTACTAATTCTTACGGGACAATTAAATCATCCTTGAACAAGGCAAAGAAAAAAGGATATCGGGATGCTTTTGTGATGGGGTTTGTAGATGGAAAAAGAGTAGATTTGCAAAAAGCAATACAATTAGCTAAAAACTAAATACAAAAAACAATATTGTGAAATTTAAAAAAGAATTTGTAATAGGATTAACAGTAGTAACAGCAATAGCTTTACTGCTTTTTGGAATAGATTTTCTAAAAGGAAAAAACGTGTTTAATACCAATAGAACTTTTTACACAAGTTATGGAAATGTGCAGTCTCTTGTTCCTGGCTCTGTCATTAAATTTAGAGGAAAGCAAATAGGTGTTGTGTTGAATGTTGATTTAAATGAAAAACAAGACAGGTTAATTACAGAGTTGAGTATAGATGAGGAAGAATTTAAAATTCCTCTTGACTCCAAAGCTAAATTGGCATCTGACTTTTTAGGTATAAGCACAATTGAAATTGTATTGGGAGAAAATTATGATACATTATTGATGGATGGAGATACTATTCAACCAGCTTTTAAGTACAGTCTATCTTCAATAGCCACTCAGAAAATTGATCCTATAGAAAAACAAGTCAATACTTTGTTAGCAAGGTTGAATAAATCGCTAGCAAGTGTAGATACCGTTCTGGGCGAAGATGGTAAGAATTTGAGAAGAATGTTTACTTCTATGAGAACGACAGTTAATACTTTAAACACGACTATTGCAGATGTAGATAATGTTGTGAAAGCAAGTACGGGAGGAATTAAATCAGCTTTGGAGAATGTCGCTTCTATTACAGAGAATTTGAAAAATAGTAATGAAAAAGTGACCAACTTGATTACTAACTTTTCTGAAATATCAGATTCGCTAAAAGGAGTTGATATGGCAGGAACTGTCGCAGAGGCTAAATCTGCATTGGCTGGAGTAACAAAAATAATGAATGAAATTAATAATGGAACGGGAAGCGCTCATCAGTTAATTTACAGTGATGAACTTGTGAATAATGTTAACTCTATGCTTTCAGAGACTGAGAGATTGGTTAACAACATCAAAGAACATCCGAAAAGATATTTACAGTTTGCAGTTTTTGGTGGAAGAGACAAAGGAGTAAAGTTAGATGCTACAGACGAGAAAAAATTAGAAAAGTTACTTGACGAGCAGCCACAACCCTAATAATTAACAAACTCATTTTTTCAAAGCCATCTGCGATTTATATCGGGATGGCTTTTTACTTGGAAATAATATAGTTTTACGAACAACAATAGAACAATTAAGTAGCTACCAGTCGAACCATCTTTTTAGCCTCTTTTCGGTAAAGTGAAGGGTGAAATAAAGTGATTCTTTATAAACTCAATGTTCACCTCCCAAGATTTTAGGTTTATGAGATAATAACGAATAAGACATTTGCACACTAGTCTTTAACCGAGTAGCAGAAACAAAAAAAAGGCATTTATACAAGAGTATAAATGCCTAAAACAATTGAACAGGAGTTACATCTATTATTCAAAGATAAGTTTTACTGAATTATTACTTTTTTTGTAATCAATTTATCGCCAGTAGAAATTCGCGCAAAGTAGAGTCCTTTCTCCCAGTTTTCCGTATTAATCTCAATTTTATTGCTCGTGAGTGAGCTTGACATTACTTGCTTTCCTGTGATGTCAAAAATCTCTAATTGCGAAACTGAAAAATCAGCTCCATTCAATAGGATTGCGAAGTTCCCACTACTTGGATTTGGATAAATAGAAGCTTCAATATTTATCATGTTTTCACCTAGAGAGGTAGTTGGAATGGGAGCGTTAATTGCAGGAATCACAATATCTCTAACCACTTCACCAATTAATACTCCGTTTCTGAATTCTTCGCATTTTACTGCAATCGCATAATTACCCAATTGTACAGCAGTACCAGAAAGAATTCCTGTAGCGGGATTAATCGTGAGAGAACCGCCCGGACCCAAAATATTGGATAGGTTAAAGGCAGCATTGAACGTTAGTAGTGAAAATGGTTTTGTGCCATTTGATGTACTTTCATATGGATTTATCAATGAGTAAACCAAACTATCTCCATCAGGGTCAGATGCAGAAAAATCTAAATTTCTGTTTATCCCGATAAAAAACACTAAGCTATCTGGATAATCTACAAATCTTGGATTACTATTTCCGCCTAACAGTGCTGGGTTCGGAATGTCACATGTATAAAGCATTCCAGCAAGTGCATGATTAATAATATTTGACCTACAGCAATGGTAACCCACTCCATAATAACCATTGGTGTCATTTGGCAGGATCACAGTATCAGAATAATATCCAATGTTAAAACCGTAGGTGTTAGAGCCAATAGTTACCGTAGCAGAATTTGAGGAGTCTAATTGCATGCTTGCAGAAGTTGCGAGCGCATTTGTGTTCTGCACATAAATAGAACATCCCACTTGATTAGAAGGAGGTAAAGTGGAGACAGTGGCTAATCGTAAAACGAGAACAAATTGATTAGGGCCAATTTGTTCAAATCGTAAATCATTTCCCAAGTAATGCGAAGCATTGGAAGAGAATGAAATAAGAGAAAATAAGATGGAAGCGAGTAATATTTTTTTCATAGTTTTTAGTTTTATTAACCAAGAGTACTAAAAAACTACAAGAATGTAGAGTGCGATTTCACGAAACATCTATTTTTTTTCATAAAGAGCTACTAAGAATCAATTTAGATAAAGATATATCTCTACCTAATTCTTGTATTAAACTAAATCAATTTCTACCTTTATTCTAATATAATTACACAACTATTTATGGGAATTGGAAGTATCATTTTTATCGTCTCGTTTTTTGGAGCAATGGGTTTCTTTGCGTTCAATGTAAAGAAAGTAATAGGAAACATTAACCTAGGGAGAGACAAGAAAATTAACGACAGGAAAGGAGAGAGATGGAAAACAATGACCTTAGTCGCATTGGGACAAAAGAAGATGTTTGCTCGTCCTATTCCAGCTTTGTTGCACTTAGTAATTTATGTAGCTTTTATTCTTACTCAAATAGAATTAATAGAAATCATAATTGATGGAATTACAGGAAGTCATAGAATTTTTTATCCCTTTTTAGGAGGACTGTACACTTTGGTGATTAGTATTATAGAAGTGCTGTCTGTCTTAGCTCTGATAGCTACTTTTGCTTTCTTGGCAAGGAGAAATTTATTAAAAATCCCACGTTTTCATAAAGATGAAATGACAGGATGGCCAAAGCTAGACGGAAATATTATTCTGTATCTAGAAATCTTATTAGTTTTGTTCATTTTCACAATGAATGGAGCAGATGAAGCACTCCACCTTGCTCAAGACAAAGGAAGTTACGGATTTGCAATGAGCCAATTTTACGGTCCAGCTATTTTTGGTGGAATGGAAGCCGATACTCTAATTTTATTAGAAAGAATAGGATGGTGGGGACATTTAATCATTGTACTTACATTTATGAATTACCTTCCTTATTCCAAGCATTTTCATATATTCTTGGCATTTCCTAATGTTTGGTATTCTAACCTGGATGCAAAGGGAAGATTATCGAACATGGAAGCTGTAATGACAGAAGTAAAAATGATGTTCGACCCGGAAGCTGATCCTTATGCAGCTCCGCCTGAGCCAGTAGGAGAACCACAAACTTTTGGAGTGAAAGATGTAACGGATCTACCTTGGACTAGTTTATTACAGGCTTATACATGTACCGAGTGTGGAAGATGTACAGATAACTGTCCAGCAAACCAAACTGGGAAATTATTATCACCAAGAAAGATAATGATGGATACCAGAGATAGAATGGTAGAGTTGGGAGATTTTAAAAGAAAGAACGGAAAAGACAAGGTAGATGAGAAAACTCTGATTCACGATTATATTTCTGAAGAGGAATTGTGGGCTTGTACAAGTTGTAATGCTTGTGTGGATGCTTGCCCTGTGAATATAGATCCACTTTCTATTATTGTAGATTTGAGGAGATATCTAGTCATGGAAGAATCGAAAGCTCCAGCAGAATTAACAGGAATGTTTAGTAACATAGAAAATAATGGAGCGCCATGGCAATTTGCCCAAGCAGACAGATTAAAGTGGAAAGATGAAGATTAATCCTTGATGGGCATTTTTTTTAAGTCAAGAAGTGAATTGGTAAAATATTATAAAAATTATGAGTGGAATAAAAGTACATACAATGGCCGAGTACCTTGCAAAAGGTGAAGCACCTGATTTATTATTTTGGGTAGGTTGTGCAGGAAGTTTTGATGATAGAGCAAAGAAAATCACTAAGGCCATAGTAAAGATTTTGAACAAAGTAGAGATGAAATTTGCTGTGCTTGGTGCAGAAGAATCCTGTACTGGAGATCCTGCGAAAAGAGCAGGAAATGAGTTTCTGTTTCAAATGCAAGCTATGCAAAACATTCAGATAATGAATGAATACAAAGTGAGAAGAATTGTAACAGGCTGTCCACATTGTTTTAACACTTTGAAAAACGAATACCCAGAATTGGGAGGAAATTATGAAGTTATTCATCATACTCAGTTGATCCAAGAATTAATAGATTCTGGAAAGTTGAGAATAGAAGATGGAAAACCATTCAAAGGAAAAAAGATTACTTTCCATGATCCTTGTTACCTTGGAAGAGCCAATGATGTGTATGAAGCACCAAGAAAAGTGTTAGAAACACTAGATGCCGAATTGGTAGAAATGAAAAGATGCAAGAGTAAAGGATTATGTTGTGGAGCAGGAGGAGCACAAATGTTTAAAGAAGCAGAGCCAGGTAACAAAGAGGTTAATATAGAGCGAACAGAGGATGCTATGGAGGTAAAGCCAGATATTATTGCAACTGGTTGTCCGTTTTGTAATACCATGATGACTGATGGAGTGAAAAATGCAGAAAAAGAGGATTCTGTGCACGTGATGGATATCGCAGAATTGATTGCTCAGGCTCAGGATTTGTAATGTAAGTTGGGAGTTGGAAGCACGAAGATAGAAGTTGGAAGACAGAAGTAAAAAGTTAAATTAGTAATGTTTTTTTTGAATGTCATTCCTGCGAAAGCAGGAATCTTACTCATTGAAATATTGCCAAAAGTAAACGTGAAATTTTCTCAGTGAGATCCTGAATCAAGTTGAGGATGACAATACGAAATAGTTGGAATAAAAGAAGATTAAATGACAGAAACAACCCTAAATTTAGGAACTCCATTTACTGAAATAGCAGACGAAGCAAAAGCGTGGGTTTATACCTGTAGCCAAGATTTTACTGCTGCCCAAATAGCTGAGGTAGAGAAATATGCTGAGGTGTTTTTGTCTCAATGGGATTCGCATGGTAAATTGGTGAAAGGAACAATCCAAGTCATTCGCAATAGATTCATTGCAATATTTGCCGATACTGAAGATACAATGTGTGGAAGAGCTCAAGATGCTTCAGTTAATTTCATGAAAGAATTGGAACAAATTCTAGGTGTAAAATTAATGGACAGAATGTTGGTTGCCATCAAAAAGAATGAAACTATCGAGACTTTATCTTTTATAAATCTAAGAAGTAAAATTGCATCTGGGGAAATAGCTAAAGCCACTACTTTCTACAATGGATTAATTGCTTCTAAAGCAGAGTTTTTATCAGATTGGGAAAGACCAATTGAAGGAAGTTGGCTATAGCTTAGCCTTCAAATTTTTCAATTCCTTCTTTGTATGTATCTAAAGCTCTAACTCGAGCCATTTTATGCTCAACCATGGGCATTGCGTACGTTCCAGACAATAATTCGGGAATCCATTGCTTAATATAAACTTGGTTTTTATCAAATTTCTTTAATTGCTCAATCGGATTAAAAATCCTAAAATATGGAGCAGAATCACAACCTGTTCCCGCAGCCCATTGCCAGTTTCCATTGTTCGAAGCTAACTCATAATCGAGAAGTTTCTTTGCAAAATAAGCTTCTCCCCATTTCCAATCTATCAACAAATGTTTGACCAAGAAACCTGCAGTTAACATTCTCACTCGGTTGTGCATATAACCCGTTTCGTTAAGTTGTCGCATTCCTGCGTCTACCATAGGATAACCAGTATTTCCATTGCACCATTTTTCAAAATCTTGTTCATTATTTCTCCATTCTATTCCATCATATTTTGGTCGGAAATTATTAGTAACCACATGAGGAAAATGAAATAATATTTGCATAAAAAACTCTCTCCAAACTAGTTCACTCAAGAATACTTCGTCTCTCGTTTTTTTGGATTGAGCAATAACTTGTCTCACACTCACGGTTCCAAACCTCAAGTGTGGCCCCAAATAACTCGTAGAATCTTGTTCAGGGAAATTTCTTGTTTCTCCGTAAGTAGCAAGGTGAGACAATTTAAAATCCTGTACTTTGATTGATGATCTTTCAAAACCTAAATCCTCCATAGAAGGAAACTTATTATCAGCTTTGATAAAGTTTTGGAAAGAAATAGGAGGTAAGACTTCTTGCGGAGTGTAATATTCCAACCATTTGTTTTTGTACGGAGTATAAACCGTGTAAGGCAATCCGTCTTTTTTCAGTACGTCATTTTCTTCGTGAATGACAGAGTCTTTAAAAACAGCACATTTTATGTTGTTTTTGCTTAATAATTGAATGATTTTCTCATCTCTTTTTCTAGCATACGGTTCGTAATCTCGATTAAAGAAAACAGCATCAATTTCATGTTTTTCAAGTAGTTGACTCCATACTTCTTCGGGTTTTCCTTTCAAAATTAGCAAAGAAGAACCATTTTCGGATAACGTTTTGTTCATTTTTGCCAAATTATCATAAATGAAGTTCACCCTAGGATCATCAGCAGGTAATTCATTGACGATATCTTCATCAAAAATAAAAATAGGTTGAACAGTTTGAAAGTTTGAAATAGCTTGGGTAAGCCCAATGTTATCCTCTAATCTTAAATCTCTACGGAACCAAAATATTGTTTTTTTCATTTTTTACTTATTATTTTAACCAAAGTGTTCACAAAGATTTTGCACAAAGGTCGCAGGGGCTTTTCATTTTACTTTCAGAACTCTGTGCCTACTTTATTATGCTTTGTGATTATTTACAGAAGTGTTTTTATTTCACACGAACTAACCGAATTAAATACCTGTAATCATCTTTATAGGTATAGCTCGTATAGTTTTTATCACCAATTACACCTTTAGTTTTTATCTTAAAATAATACCACTGTTTAGATTGGTTTAGTTTGAATCCTATGCGTTTTGTACCTGCATCATAACTCCATGTTCCTTCATCTTTATCGCTATAAGAACTATAAATAACTTCCTCGTCAGCCTCACTTTCAACCATTACTTCGAGAGTTTCTATTCTAAAAGTTGAATCATTACAATTTAGCAAGATGTATTTAGAAGTTGATACTTCCTCTATTTTTTCAAAATCTAAGCTATCTAAATCAAAATTGAAAAATTTATCTATTTCGTCTTGGTATACTTGAATTCGGAATTGACTTCCAAATACTGTATCGCAAAAAGTCTGAGCTTTCCCAGCAAGAGAAAAACTCAATAGAATGAAAATGTAAATTGTAATTGTCTTCATCTAATTATATAAATAAACATACCCATTAAGCGAAGTTGCTATAACGAGCCAAATGAGGTAAGGTGCAACAAGTATGGCTTTTAATCCTAATTTTTTCAAATTTCCAAAAAATAAATATCCAATTAAAAAAGTAAGTGAAGAAATAGTAATTAAACCAATTAAAACTTCTTGAGCACCAAAGAAAATAGGATTCCAACTTACATTCAATATCCATTGAATTCCGAAAAGAATTGCAATTCTTTTCTTATTGCCGGCAGTTTCCCAACAAAAAGCCATAAAGAAGGCAAAGCAAAACATAATGAAAGTCCATGCAGCTCCAAAAACCCATCCCGGAGGATTCCAAGGCGCTTGATTAAGATTCTTAAACCAATCTGATTCAACACCTGGTCCAGTGAAATAGGCCCCAATTCCTAAAGCAGCAAAATTTAGAACCAAAAATATAGGAACTCTTTTTAACATGATTTTAGAAATTCGGCTTCAGTTTATTTTTGTTGTAGAATTCATTAATAATATCTACAGCTTCTTGCGGAGTATCTACAATTTGCATCAAGTCCATGTCTTCTGGACTTATGTTATTTTCTTCTCCAAGCATTGTTTCTTTTATCCAAGAAACCATTCCGTTCCAATATTCGCTTCCCATTAAGATAATTGGAAATCTTGCAATTTTCTTAGTCTGAATAAGAGTTAAGGCTTCAAATAATTCATCTAAAGTTCCAAATCCTCCTGGAATTGCAATAAATCCTTGCGCATATTTTACAAACATTACTTTACGTACAAAGAAATAATCAAAATCAATAGATTTGTCGCTATCAATGTAAGGATTAGACGATTGCTCAAAAGGTAATTCAATATTTAATCCCACAGAAATTCCTGCTCCACGTCTTGCACCTCTGTTTCCTGCTTCCATAATTCCTGGTCCTCCACCAGTAATTACTCCGTAATTATTTTGGGTTAAGAGGTAAGAAACCTCTTCGGCCATTTTGTAATATTTATTGTCTTCGTGAGTTCTTGCTGATCCAAAGACGGAAACACAAGGTCCAATCTTAGCCAATTTATCATATCCTTCTACAAACTCAGCCATGATTTTAAAAATCGCCCAACTGTCGTTTGTTTTAATCTCGTTCCATTCTTTATTTTCTACTTTTCTTCCCATAATTTTGTTCTTTAAATGTCATAAAAAAATCCCGAGGGTTTTGTCGGGATTTTAAATTTTGTTCTTTTTGAATGTCATCCTGAATTTAGTTCAGGTTCTTTATTCATTAAAATGTTACCAAAAGCAAACGTGAAATATTCTCAGTGAGATCCTGAATCAAGTACAGGATGACAATGAAGATGAACGTATTATAAGTTTAACTTATTGCAAAATACTCCTAGAAATTACAATTTTTTGTATTTCTGAAGTTCCTTCGTAAATCTGAGTGATTTTTGCATCTCTCATCAGTCTTTCTACGTGATATTCTTTTACAAATCCGTATCCTCCATGAACTTGAATAGCTTCAACAGTTACTTCCATAGCTACTTTACTTGCGTATAGTTTTGCCATTGCAGATGCTTCTGTATAATCCAATCCTTGGTCTTTCATCCAAGCAGCTTTGTAAACCAATAATCTTGCAGCTTCAATTTCGGTAGCCATATCTGCCAATTTAAAAGCAATCGCTTGGTGCTGGTGGATTGGTTTTCCAAAAGTTTCTCTTTCTTTAGAATATTTCAAAGCTAATTCGTAAGCTCCAGCAGCAATTCCTAGTGCTTGAGCAGCAATGCCAATTCTTCCTCCAGAAAGAGTTGACATGGCAAATTTGAAACCAAATCCATCTTCACCAATTCTATTTTCTTTAGGAACTTTAACATCTGTAAAAGTAAGAGTATGTGTATCACTTCCTCTAATACCTAATTTATCTTCTTTTGCACCTACTTCAAATCCTGGCATTCCTTTTTCTACTATCAGAGCATTGATTCCTCTGTGTCCTTTGTCAGCATCAGTTTGTGCAATTACCAAGTAAGTAGAAGCAGAGTTACCATTTGTAATCCAGTTTTTAGTTCCATTCAATAAATAATGGTCTCCCATATCAATTGCAGTAGTTCTTTGAGAAGTTGCATCTGATCCCGCTTCTGGCTCTGATAAGCAAAAAGCTCCTATTTTTTCTCCTTTTGCGAGTGGTAATAGGTATTTTTTCTTCTGTTCTTCGTTTCCGTATTGTTCTAATCCATAACAAACTAATGAGTTGTTAACTGAAACCACTACAGAAACCGAGGCATCAATTTTTGATATTTCTTCCATTGCAATGGCATAGGAAACTGTATCCATTCCACTTCCTCCGTTCTCTGGGCTTGTCATCATTCCCATAAATCCTAGTTCTCCTAGCTCTTTTATTTGTTCTGCAGGGAATCTTTGTTCGTTATCTCTCTCAATAACTCCCGGTAAACAAGAGGTTTGAGCAAAATCTCTTGCAGCTTGTTGTACTGCTAATTGTTCTTCTGTAAGTTCGAAATTCATAGTTTGTTTTTTTTACACATCAAATGTACTTCTTTGTTTAGTAAATGTAAAGTCCTACTGAGAAATTTTTACCGAATTTATCCGTTACATTTAATCACTTTTGTATTTAATCAATAAAACACTCTATGAAATCAGTAATCAACACTTTTGTATTCGGTTCTCTAATTATTTATTTGAGTTGTAATTCTGTAAACTCAAATGAGAATAGTGAGACACTAAGTGAAACAAAGCAGGAGGAAAAGTCTAAGCTAGTTATTGCCAATACAATTTCTGAAATTAAGTGCCCAATTAATTTTTCGAGAATTGAAACCGATTCTTATGGAAAATGGATGAGAAATTTGAAATTGAATGAAGATAATACGGTCTATTATTACAATGGAGACAAAAAACCAGATCAAAGTATCCATGTTTCAGTGTTGAATTTTGATATTGGAACTCGAGACCTTCAACAATGCGCAGATGCTTGTATGCGAATAAGAGCAGAGTATTTATTTGAGCAGAAAAAATACGACCAAATCAAATTTTTATTAGCCAATGGAAAACGAAAATCATTTAAAGAGTATACTACAAAAAGAGATTATAAAAGTTTCAGAAAATACATGACTTATATTTTTTCGTACGCAAATACAGCTTCTTTAAAGAAGCAAATGAAACAAGTTGGAAGTTTCAAAAATATCCAAATTGGAGATGTGTTGGTTCAGTCTGGAAACCCATACGGTCATGCAGTTACTGTTATGGATGTGTGCGAAAACGAAAAAGGTGAAAGGATGTTCATGCTTTCACAAAGTTACATGCCAGCCCAAAATATTGAGATTTTGATTAATCCAAAATCTTTAACCAAAAGCCCCTGGTATCCAGTTGATTTTGAAGATGATTTAGTTACTCCAGAATGGGTTTTCAGTAAATTAGATTTGAAGAGGTTTTAAATACCAACCCCTAAAAACTGAGCTAATTCAGAATCTGCTGAAGAACTTCCAGTTAAATTTTGTTGTTCACTTACCTGAGATGCATCAAAATAAAATTCACCTTCGCTTATCACAGTCTGAGTAGAAGCAGAGCTCTTTCCGCTTCTACTTTTTTGAGTGTTTTTTACTAGCCTTTTTCTTGGTCTTTTTTCAAATGTACTTTCTATAATAAGAGTATCTCTTACCACAATTGTATCGCATTGTATTATAGGCTCAGCATCTCTGTAAACAATTAGTTCTGTCTTTTTTGGCTCTTTTAATGAAAATAAAATGAGAAATAATAAACTTGCTAAAGCCAGAGAATAAGCAGGGATAGGTTTACTTATCCAAAGTGGGAAAAACGACTTTTCACTCTTATTTTCAGCTTTCAACCGTTCCAAAAACTGCCGATTATTATCCAGAGAATCAAATTCTTGTAGGTATCCTTTCTGTGCTTTTTTATTTAATTCAGATTCAGTCATTCTTTTAGTGTATTAGCATGGATTTGTATTGTGCTAGGTTCTCGGCAAGGAACTTTGTGGAGTAATGCAACCTAGACTTTACTGTTCCTAGGGCGCAATTTTGTATTTCTGCAATCTCTTGCAAACTGCAATTTTGATTGTTTTTAAGAATAAAAGCTTCTTTGTGTTTTTCGCTTAATTGTTCCAATTGAAAATCTAGTTTTTGCATAAAAAGAGATAAATTTTCCTTGTTGTTCTCCGCAGCCATATCTTCAAACTCTAGATTATATATTTTTTGAGTAGGTTTTAGTCTATAATGTTTTCTGCATTCGTTTGCTGTTAGGGTATATATCCAAGGTTTAAATTTCTTAGTCACATTAAATTTATTAGGAGATTTTACCAGTTTCAAAAACACATCTTGAGTAATGTCATTGGCAATTTCCTTATCATTATTCAGCATTTTGATGCTGAAATGGTACAATCTTTTGTAATAGCGATCGTACAGTTCTTCCAAAGCTTTGTTGTCGCGATTTTGCAACCGTTTCATCAAAGCTTCATCAGATTGTTTTTTGTATGAAACAAAAGGGTTTAACATTCCTCAAGGAAGTTTAAAATGTACTCTTTGTTTGGATTATTTTCTGCAATACTTTTCAAGATATTTCCTAGCCATTCTTTCTTTTGCAAATCTCCCGAGAGAGCATAATGTTTGTAAAGAGTCAAGAAACCAGTTAAATAAGCTCCATTGGAATTATGAACTACACCTTTACTAATGTCGTTAAAGAAATGGGTAGACAAATAATCTAGTTTAAAATGTTGTTCTACGTTCTTTTTTAGAACCGCAATATTATCGAACTTGCTTTCGCTATACAGAAGGGCTAATCCAGTAATGTAAACCTTGTCTTTACTTTCTTTATAAATCCCAGGATTCACTGTGGCAGAATAGTACAGTGGGATTTCTAATTCCTTCTCTAGATGCCTAACTATTGCTTTCATAAATGCATAATTGTCCTTGAATTCAGATTCCTTTTTATCAAAAGGTTTAATCCTCAACTCTGTAAAAACTCTGTTTCTGTAGCCTTGTTTTTGCAGTAAATAGATATTCAGTACGGAAACATCTTTCTTGAAGTCTAATGCTTCCTGAACCAGAAAAAGTGGATACGTATCGTTATCGCCATTGGTAATTACTACAGATTTATCTTCACAAGATGCCAGAATATTGTAACCAAAATTCAAGATATTAGGCGACATTTCATTAGAATTAAACCAAAGTTTGCAATATTTATTATGGTCCGTTTTATTTCCTTTCAATAAATGGTAGGTTACAAAATCAGGGAGTACATCCGTTCTTTTTTTATCTATTTTGTATGCTTTTTCAATGTGGTGGAACAGTTTCTCATATTTATCGCCTTCTACCTCGCCATTGCAGTAGGTTAAAAAATGATATTCGTAGGTATTAGGAATTGCCTTTTGCATTCTTTGGATGAAAACATTTAAATCATCTTGCGTTTTAAAAGAACTTTTAATTTTTACCATTCTCAAGGCTGTATAAGCGTTTGACCATGCTTCAGTACTTTTTGGATTTGATTTAATTTCGTCTTCCCAAAGTTTATATTGGTTTTGATACCATTCTAGCGACTGCGGTTGTTTCACAATCGAATAAACAGTTTGTTTCTGACTGTAAATGCTACTCGCAAGTAGGAAAGAAAATAGGATTAAAGGTAGATTTTTCATAATGAGTTAATTTTAAATGATTAGTTTAATAAGCCCGAGAAAATGGCAAACACAATAAAACACAATTTCTTGCCATTCTCGGACATGTTTTTAACAGCTGTTCTATCAGTAATATCCAAAAAGAACGAAAAGGTTCAATCTTTTCTTCTTTATTTTCAAATTACTTGTAATTATTCACATTCTTTAACACTTTCCTATTCTTTTCTGTATGTTGTCCAAAACCTTATCTTTGAAAAAAAAATGAATTGAATTTATTTAAGAATAGAGTAGTAATAAGGTTGGGAGGAGTTTTGATAGCTACCATTGTGAGTGCTGTTCTTACTTCAAATCCTTTGTTAATTATTTTTTCGTTCACTTTTGGAGTCATTTTTATCTTGTTTATTTATCAGAGCAAAAATGGGTATGACGGGCACAATTCCATCAATTGGATTCTGCCAATACTGAAACTTTCTTCGCAGCTAATCAAAATTGATGGGGAAATCAAGGGGTTGGAAATAAGGAGAATAGAGAGATATCTTAAGGATGAATTTACCGAAAAAAGAGCTGAAAAAGCGATTCTTAAATTTAAAGAATATTTAGATAAACGGTTTAATATTCGAGCTGTTTGCGAAAAAATTAATCGTACAAACAAACAAGGTGAAAAACTACAGATTTTACATTTTTTGATAAAAATTGCAATCAGTGATCAGTTTTTATCAAAAAAGGAAGAGAAGCTCATTCAGTTGATAATGAAGTGGATGCATATCCCAGCATACCGATTGAAATCAATTCTTGCCCTGCATGATTTTGTTTATGAAGATAGACAAAGAAACCAAAAAAGAGAAACAACTAAACCTGTGTTCAAGACAAGTAAAGCCTATAGTATCTTAGGCGTTTCTGTTGATGCAGACTTGGAAGAAATAAAGAAAGCTTACCGTGATTTGGCTAAAGTTTATCACCCTGATAAAGTACGTGATATAAATTTGAAAGCCAATGCTGCCAAACAATTTCAGGCAATTGCTGAAGCCTATCAACTTCTTAAATCTAAAATAAATTAGTCAACAACAACTGCTTTTTCGATTGGTGTATTACTTTTTACTATCACAAAACAAGACGTAGCATAATAAGCACCAGGATTTCCTGAAGCTGTTCCTCCATCACCAGTCCATGGCTGGTAGAAGTATTCAAAATTGAAAGTACTTCCTGCTTTTGGACTTGAAAACTTATCGATTCTCACGGGAACTTCCATTCCTGGGCACCATCCAGCTCTGTCTGGTTGCCAGTTTCCTGCTTGATTGCTCGTAGGATTAGTGGCACATCCCAATGCTGTCATTGCATGAGAATAAGTATCTGCTCCATCAATTTTTATTTTGTGAGTTCTGAAACACCATTCTGCGCAACCTCTTCCTCCTGGATCTAGCGGAGTTGCGTGTCCCCAACCTGTAATGATTGTTCTCAAACTAGTTTCCTCAGAGTTGCTAGGAATCGTTACTGTTCGTGTCAAATCTTTGTTGTGTGCAATCCCGTAAGGAACTCCTTCGAGTGAATTGGTATCGTAATTCATCAACTTATTTACAGAATAATATTGAAAATCTGGTTCTCCCAAAGTGTATTTGAAATTTACTGAAATTTCCCATCCGTCTTGACCCCAAGTTTCTATATATGCTCTTAATTCAGTATTTCCTTTTAAAAGGGATTTGAAATCAGTCACATCAATTTCGTAGCCATCAGGATATGCAGAATTGTCAACTCCATAAGGGGTAATGAATCTTCCTATTTCGTAAAACAAGCCGGAAGTAGCATCTTTTACTTTAATATTTGCAAAGACATCCCAAGCGTTACACCCACCAGTTGGACAATTAAGTTTGATGTACATTTTGATTTCTTTTACATTTCTTTGATCGCTATGTAGATTAAAAGTTTTGATGGAAGATTGATTGTTTCCTCCGCCAAATGCCAATCGTTCGTTACTAAACGTGTTAAAATTCACCACATCACCTTCCACACCTTCCCACGGAAGAGATTCTGGTTCTTTTTCTTTTTTGCAAGATACAGTGTAGCCAACAAGCAGGGTTGCTGCCAAGGAGAGAAGGAGTATTTTTTTCATAGTGTGTGATTTTATTTGATCGAAAACAAATATAAGATTAATTAATAAATAAGTTAGCGGTTATTGTAAGTCAGATTTATAGACTCATTGTGTAACAAATCACTTCTTTTGCAGTTATAGGATTATGAAAAAATCATTTACACTTTTATTAGCTTTTATCTTCTTGGCACAATGTTCTTTTGGTCAAAAAAAGAAAAAGTCCTTCAAGAAAGAATTTTATTTTGCCTCAGCAAGTTACGAGCTAGACAGCTCAGAAAGTGCAAAATCTAGCAAGTACCTGAAATTGCTGGATAGATTTAATTTGACCAGTATCGAAATATATGGGTTTGCAGATTCTGATGGAAATGAGAAAGCAAATCTCAAATTATCGCAAGATAGGATCAATACCTTGGCAACATTGCTGAAAGCTAGAGGATATGAAGCTGAGCAAAAAGTGGAAGCAAAAGGAGAAGAAAATCCAGTTTATGACAACAATACGGAGGAAAAATATAGAAACCGAAGAGTAGAGGTAATTGCTTATTATTCCTCTAAAAAGGGCAGTAAAACGACTAGGAATGTAAAAAAAGTAGTAAAAGAAAAGCCAGTTTTAGTAGCAGCAAAAAAACAGGAAAAATTGTCTGTTGAAGATTTTAAAAAAGGAAAAACCATTAATTTACCCTCTGTGCAGTTTTATGGCGGAACTGCTAATTTTCTTCCAGGTGCAGAAAAAACATTGGATAGAGTTGTTCCTATTCTTCAGTCACATCCAGAATCGAAAGTCGAAGTAGCAGGGCACATTTGTTGCGGAAACGAAATGGAATTATCAGTGCTACGAGCAAAAGTTGTGTATGAGTATTTAATAGAAAAAGGAGTGGATGAAAAAATGC
>JBDMYC010000205.1:0-2810 GCA_039770535.1 Flavobacteriales bacterium | reverse complement strand
GATTTCAAGGTAACTGATTTCAAAATGTCTTGTTCTTCAAAACTTAGTAGTTCTATTTTTTTAGAATCAACAGAGTGGTAGTTGTCCTTTTCTATTAGGCGTTTTTCCCAGAGAATCAGCTCGGCCAATAAGTGTGTTTTGTTGTATTTTATTGCTTGCTTCTTAGCAGAATGAATTCGTTTTTTGCATTGTTTGTAGAGCGATTTATTAAACAGAATTTCAATGTAATGGAGCTCATTTCGAATCAATTGATCTTTTGATTTTTCAGAATAAAAAGCATCCAAACTCTTTAAGACGGTATCGTAGAGCCTTGCTTTCGTAATCGAAAATTTATTGGTGAATGCTTTTTCTTTTAATGTTTCGAGCAGGTTTTCTTCGTTATACGTTTCCATTCTGTCCATTTGGTCAAAGAGGACTTGAGCATTGTTTGGGGCTGCATTAGCTGCAGTATGTCGTGCAATAAACAATTTAAAATAGCGCTTTTCTGCTTTTGAAAGCGATTTTATCAATTGAAATACGTGGTCAGAATACTTGTTTGCCATTGCTCGGTATATTGAATAGTAAATTAGGAAGCATAAAAAAACCACCTCGCTTTTGGACGGGTGGTTTTCATACATATTAAATTACTCTATATTTTAGCTTTCTTGTTCGTTTTTTCTTTGTCTTCGTCTTCAGGGTCAGTTATATCTGCATCACCACTTTCATTGTTGGCCTCATCAACTGAATCATCACTTACAACAATCACTCCAGTGTTACCTGTCATTTGACTAGATTCCACTTTTGCAGAACGGTCAATAGGCATAAGTGGCTGCTCTTTGGAACAGCTAAATAGCAATAATATGCTCACTATCGTTATGTAAATTAATTTCTTCATCTATTAAACTTACTACTAATATACGAATTTTTTTTTCAAATGCTATTTCACTAGCGGCCTAATTATTTTGCGGTCTCTACAGTGGATTAACGCAAAGAGAAGTTTACTGGGAGCACAAAACGTACTCTTACAGGTTTACCTCTTTGCTCTCCTGGTTGCCACTTAGGCATATTCTTTACTGCTTTTTTAGCTTCTTCGTCACATCCACTACCGATACCTCTGATTACTTTGATGTCGGTAATAGATCCGTTTTTTTCTACAACAAACTGAACATAAACTTTCCCTTTTACTCCGGCTTCTCTTGCCATTTGAGGGTATTTGATATTTTTGCCCAAGTATTCAAAAAGCTTAGCATCTCCTCCTGGAAAACTAGGTTGTTTTTCTACAACCGTGAAGATTTCTTCCACTTTAGGAGCTTCTGGTTCTTCGAAGATTTCGATTTTTTCATCCACCTCTACCACTTTGGTAATTGCTTCTTCTTCCACTTCAATTTTATCATCCACAACTTCTATTACTTCTGGCTCTGGTGGCGGTGGTGGCGGTGGTGGCGGTGGCGGTGGAACTACATTTTGTAGTACTACTTCTTCAATAATTTCATCTTCCATTCCAGCTTTTTCTTCTGGTAGGTCTCTTTCTCCAATATTGGCAGAGTTTACATTCAATGCAAGAAAAATAAGAATAGTTGAAGCTAGTAAACCCATCAAAAATAGGGATACTTTCTTTTTTTCTAAACTTGCTTCCTCGGTTTTTTTTAATTCCATGTTCTAAGTATTGTGTGATGAAAATACGAATTATTTAGTGATTTCGTATGAACCCACAGTGAAATTTAAGAAATTTTATACAATTCCTTCTATCCAATAAGCTCTTGGTAAGCTGGAGCATCTAATAATTCTGCAACTTGTGCTTCATCAGAAAGTTTAATCTTAATCATCCATCCAGTTTTATATGGATCTTCGTTTACTGCCTCTGGAGTTTCCTCTAGTTTATCATTAAATTCAATTATTTCTCCTGATAAAGGCATGAACAAATCAGAGACTGTTTTCACGGCTTCAATTGTCCCAAATACTTCTTCTACTTCTAGAGTTTCTCCTTCTGTTTCAATTTCAACATACACGATTTCACCCAATTCTCCTTGTGCAAAATCTGTAATTCCTACAGTAGCGATATCTCCCTCAATTAGGACCCATTCGTGGTCTTTTGTGTATTTTAAATTTTCTGGTGTGTTCATTGTTAAATTGTTTTCTCAAAAATAAGCAAATTATTTTAGCTACAACTCTTTTTTTTATACAAATTATATCAGTTTTTTAAAAATAGAAAACCGAGTCTTACTATTATTCAGACCCGGCTTTCTTGCCCTATTTTAAATGCCTATTATTTTATTTCTAATGGGTTTACCAGCCCTTCCCAGCCAGTCAGGGTTGCTTTTACTGCACCCACAGCAATTTTTGTTTCCATCAAGACTGGAATTTTATTTTTGTCATTGGTTACCCATATTGTCATGCTTTCTTCGGTTTCCCAAACTCTCCCTTTCATCATAAGTGGACGTAATTTCACACAATCAAAAGTTCCTTTTCTTGTTTTAATTTTTTCTGTCCCCATGTATTTTATCTTGAAGGGAAAAATTTCGTTATCCATGAACATATCCATAGAGAATTCTTCGTTCATTTTTGCTTTTGTGTAGTCAAGCGTCCTGGCATAATAAAAAGATGAAAGCATATCCTGAATTCCAACCGGCACATCATATTCCTTTTTATCTTGAGTTTTTACTTTTTTAGCATCTTGCTTAAAAATGTAGTCTTGGTTGATTTTGTATCCACCTTCGTCTACCCGTCGGATAAACATCCATGGAAAAACCCCTTCAGAATCAATGTAGCTTTCATACCTGTCTCGCACTTTAAAAACCCAATTAAAAGCTCCTAGCGTTCTTCCTGTTCCT
>JBDMYC010000204.1:0-4386 GCA_039770535.1 Flavobacteriales bacterium | reverse complement strand
ATTTTTAAACAACTTTTATGAAGAATTTAATTTCAATCGCACTTCTTTTTGCACTCTTTTTATCGTCTTGCAAAACCACTGCACAAAATTCTATGTACGACTCTGATAGCAAGAAAGCGATTGAGCTGTATAAAAAAGGATACAATGAATTCAGAAGCAGTCATGGAGACAATAGTAAACTGGATAAATCTGAAAAACTCATAAAGAAAGCGATAAAAAAAGATTCGAAATTTGTAACCGCTTACATGCTGATGTGCGAAATACAATTACAGAAAGGTAACCTAGAAAAAGCAATAGAATTCAAAGAGCAAGGGTTACAGATTAATCCTGAATATTCTCAAAATGAATACTATTACTTAGCACAAATGCAACTTCGAGCAGCACAATATGACAAATGCAAAGCTAATGCTGGTCGATTTTTGACTTTCAAAGGAACAAATGAAACGTTTCAATACAACAGCCAATTATTTATTAAAAACTGTGATTTTGCAAAAATTGCACTTCAGAACCCAGTAGATTTTAATCCAAAAAATTTGGGTGAAGCAATCAATACCGATAATCCTGAATATTTTCCTTCTCTAACAGGAGATGGTAAAAAAATGATATTCACGAGAGTTATCAAAGATCCTATGGCAAGAATGACTGGAGGAAAACAAGAAGAACTATATAAAGGTGTGACAAACGAATTGGACGAATGGAAAGTATCAGAAAAATTTTCCTCACAAATTAATTCACCTTATAACGAAGGAGCTCCAACAATTACAGCAGACGGGAATTTTGTGATTTTCACCTCTTGCGGAAGCGAAGGAAATTACGGAGAAGGAAGAACTGGAAAAGGAAGTTGTGATTTGTTTTATGCAAGAAAAATAGGAAATAAATGGTCTAGACCAAGAAACTTAGGAGCACCAATCAACACCAGACATTGGGAGTCGCAGCCTTGTTTTTCTGCTGATGGAAGAACGCTTTATTTCTTGAGGGCAATCATTACAAAAAGAGGACGACACAATCCAGGTGTACAAGATATTTATGTAACAACCCTGTCTGATGAAGGTTATTGGTCGGTACCAAAAAAATTATCGAACAAAATAAATACTCCCGGCAGAGAAGAATCTGTCTTTATACATCCAGATGGACAAACACTCTATTTTGGATCAAACGGACATCCAGGAATGGGTGGCATGGATTTGTATTTATCCAGATTGCAAGAAAACGGAGAATGGGGAACACCAGAAAACTTGGGATACCCAATAAACACGAGCGACAATGAAAATAGTATTATTGTTTCTCCTAGCGGGAAATTAGCTTATTTTGCCTCTGATCGCGAAGGAGGAATGGGAGGCTTGGATTTATACTCCTTTGAGTTACCTCAAAAAGCAAAACCATTCTTAACTACATTTATGAGTGGAAAAATCTATGATTTTGAATCTAAAATACCTTTAGGATCCACAATTAGTGTAATCGATCTGAAAACACGAAAAGTTCTTTTAAAAACCAAATCTGATAAAATTACTGGAGAGTTTTTGGTGAATATTCCTACTAATAAAGAATTGGCTATCAATGTGTATAAAACTGGGTATTTCTTTCATTCACAGAATTTTACTCCAAAGAAAAACTCACAAGAACCTATCTTAATCGACATTCCTCTTGATAAAATCACGGCAAGTGAGAAACCTTATGTTTTGGAGAACATCTTTTTTGATGTAAATAAGTATAGCCTGAGACCAGAATCTCGTGTGGAGTTAGATAAATTATACCAACTGATGAGAGACAATAGTAAACTTAAAATTGAGATTGGAGGACACACAGACAGTGATGGAGATGATGATAAAAATATGGAATTATCTAAAAAAAGAGCTCAATCTGCAATGAATTACCTACTCATGAAAGGAATAGAAATACCTCGATTATCTTACCAAGGATATGGAGAGACTATGCCAAGAGTGAAAAATGATTCTCCAGAAAACAAGGCTCTTAACCGAAGAACTGAAGTGAAAATAATTGGAGAATTATCTTCTGGAAGTGACGAGGTCGAAATCTATGACGATAGCGAAGATGATTAAAGCCATCTTATATAGCTTCTTACTGTCCTCGTTCTGCATGTTGGAGAGCAATTTTGGAAATGACATGGAGCTAATAAATCCAAATTTTCTGCAAGAAAAAACTAACCCATTAACTTTTGAAAAGGACATAAAACCAATAATGAATAGCTATTGCGGAGGTATATTTTGTCACCACGGAAAACCTTCCATTTGGACCAAATATGAAACTGTAAAAATAGCGATAGAAAACGGCAGTTTTAAGAGAGAAGTAATAGATAAAAAATCAATGCCAAAAAGAAAAAAGCTACCTGAAGCAAAATATCAAATTATTAAAAAATGGCTAGAGCAAGGTGCTTTGCAAAAATAAATTTGAATAAAAAGCTTCTTTTTTTGAGAGGTTATTCATAGGTAATTGTTACAAAATAATCCCAAACCAAGGGCGAGATATTTTATTTTACTCAAGATATAGTTTATCTTTGTTTCCTATGAAAGAAAAAAGAAAAAAAAACGAAGCTTTAAGATACCACAGTCATCCAAAACCAGGTAAGATTGAAGTCGTTCCCACAAAAAAATATTCGTCACAAAGAGATTTATCCCTAGCTTATTCTCCAGGAGTTGCAGAGCCTTGCTTGGCGATTGCAGAGAATAAAGAGGATGTATACAAATACACTTCCAAAGGAAATTTAGTTGCAGTAATTTCAAACGGTACTGCAGTTTTGGGACTTGGAAACATTGGTCCAGAAGCCTCTAAACCAGTAATGGAAGGTAAAGGTTTGTTGTTCAAGATATTTGCAGATATTGATGTGTTTGACATTGAGGTAGATACAGAAGATATTGATAAATTTATAGAAACTGTAAAGAACATTGCACCTACTTTTGGAGGAATAAATCTGGAAGACATTAAAGCGCCTGAAGCTTTTGAAATCGAAAGAAGATTGGTAGAAGAATTGGACATTCCAGTAATGCATGATGATCAGCATGGAACTGCAATTATCTGTACAGCAGCACTTAAAAATGCTATTGAAATCACAGGAAAGAAAATAGATAAGGTGAAAATTGTTGTGAATGGAGCCGGAGCGGCTGCCATTTCATGCACAAGATTGTACATTTCTTTAGGTGCAAAAAAGGAAAATATCATCATGTGCGACAGCAAGGGTGTAATTCACACAAAAAGAGATAACTTAACTTCACAAAAGAAAGAATTTGCGACCAAATTAACTGACCAGCATACTTTGGAAGATGCAATGGTAAATGCAGATGTTTTTGTAGGATTAAGTAAAGGTAATATTGTAACTCCAGAGATGTTGTTGACAATGGCCAAAGACCCAATTGTATTCGCAATGGCAAATCCTGAGCCAGAAATAGATTATAACTTGGCTGTTGCAACCCGTGAAGACATAATAATGGCAACAGGAAGATCTGATTTTCCTAATCAAGTGAACAATGTGCTTGGGTTCCCATTTATCTTTAGAGGAGCTCTTGATGTGAGAGCAACCGAAATAAATGAGGCTATGAAAATGGCTGCCGTTCATGCTTTGGCAGATTTAGCGAAAGAATCAGTTCCTGAACAAGTGAACATTACCTATGACGAAGTAAATATTACATTCGGAAAAGATTACATCATTCCAAAACCTTTTGATAATAGATTGATTTCTGTAGTTCCTCCTGCAGTTGCAAAGGCTGCAATGGAAAGTGGAGTAGCGTTACAACCCATAACTAATTGGGCAAAATACCGAAACGAATTAGAAGATAGACTAGGGAAAGGAAACAAGATTGTAAGGTTATTGCACAACAGAGCAAAATCTAATCCAAAAAGAGTAGTATTTGCTGAAGCAGATCACCTAGACGTATTGAAAGCTGCTCAAGTCGTATATGATGAAGGAATGGCAATTCCCATCCTTTTAGGAGACAAAGAAACCATTGAAGAATTGATGGAGGAAATAGGATTTGATGCCAACATTGAAATCATTGATCCAAAATCATACAAAGAGAGAAAAAGAAAAAGAGAGTTCGCAGAAAAATATTGGGAATTGAGGCAAAGAAAAGGAGTTACTTTCTTTGATGCCGATAAACTAATGAGAGAGAGAAATTATTTTGCGGCAATGATGCTAAATGAAGGTCAAGCAGATGCATTTATTTCTGGATATGCACGAAAATACTCCTCAGTGCTTAGGCCATTGATAGAGATTATTCCCAAAGTGGAAGGTGTAGACAAAGTTTCTTCTACCAATGTTATGTTGACCAAAAGAGGTCCAATGTTCTTTTCTGATACTGCAATCACTCCCAATCCAACAGGAAGAGATTTAGCTCTTATTGCAGAGATGACAGGAACCGTAGTTAAGATGTT
>JBDMYC010000203.1:0-9547 GCA_039770535.1 Flavobacteriales bacterium | reverse complement strand
TTACTATGTCAAAAGGATTTTATAACGTGCCGTTTCAAGGAAACGAAGAAGTATTGAGTTATGCACCAGGAAGTGCAGAAAGAGAGGAATTGCAGGCTAAGTACAAAGAAATGTACAACAGCAAAATTGAAGTTCCTTCTTATATTGGAAGCAAAGAAGTACACACAGATAATAAATTTACAATGTCTCCGCCACACGATCACAAACACAGTTTGGGAACATACAGCATGGGGACAAAGAAGCATGTAGAAGAGGCAATTGAAGCAGCTTTGGCAGCAAAAAGCGATTGGGAAAACATGTCTTGGCACAGTAGAGCTGCTATTTTCTTGAAAGCAGCCGATTTATTGGCAGGACCATACCGAGCAAAGATGAATGCAGCAACAATGCTTGCTCAATCAAAAAACTGTTTTCAAGCAGAGATTGACGCTTCTTGTGAGCTGATTGACTTCTTGAGAATGAATGTGGCTTACATGCAAGAAATCATGGAAATTCAACCTGATTCTAACCCAGGATTGTGGAACAGATTGGAATACAGACCACTTGAAGGTTTTGTATTTGCAATTACTCCATTCAACTTTACAGCAATTGCAGCCAATTTATGTGCCGCACCAGCCATGCTTGGAAACGTAGTTGTATGGAAACCAGCAGAAAGCCAAGTGTATTCTGCTCAGGTAATTATGGAATTATTTAAGGAAGCAGGATTGCCAGATGGAGTAATTAATATGGTATTGGTAGATGGACCAGAAGCAGGAGAAGTGGTATTTAATCACAAAGATTTTGCAGGGTTGCACTTCACAGGTTCTACAGGAGTTTTCAGACACCTTTGGAAAACAATTGGAGACAATATTTCTACCTACAGAACTTACCCAAAAATTGTGGGAGAAACTGGAGGAAAAGATTTTATTGTAGCTCACAAATCGGCACATCCTAAGCAAGTTGCAACAGGAATTTCTAGAGGAGCTTTTGAATTTCAAGGACAGAAATGTTCGGCAGCATCTAGAGTTTACTTGCCATCCAACATGGCAGAGGAAGTAATTGGATACGTGAAAGAAGATGTGGCTTCTATGAAAATGGGGTCGCCAGAAGATTTTGGAAACTTTATTACGGCTGTAATTGATGAAAATGCATTTGATAAAATTGCAAGCTACATTGATTACATCAAAGAACAAGATGATGCTGAAATAGTAGCTGGAGGAAACTATGACAAATCGAAAGGGTATTTTATTGAGCCTACGGTTGTGGTTACAAAAAGCGCAAAATTCAGAACTATGTGTGAAGAGATTTTTGGACCAGTGATTACAATTTATGTGTATGACGAAAACAAATTTGAAGAAACTTTAGATTTAGTTGATGCAACTTCAGAATATGCATTAACTGGTTCTATATTCTCTCAAGATAGATACATGATAGAGTTGGCAGCTGAGAAATTGAAAAATGCAGCAGGAAACTTCTACATCAATGACAAACCAACAGGAGCTGTTGTAGGTCAACAACCATTTGGTGGAGCAAGAGGTTCTGGTACGAATGATAAAGCAGGTTCAATTCTGAATATGTTGAGATGGGTTTCGCCAAGAACAACAAAAGAAACGTTTGTGACTCCTACGGATTACAGATACCCATTTTTGGGATAAATTCTTATGACTCGTTTTAGATTTATAACCGCTTCGCTTTAAGATTTAGGACATAAGACTAAAAATTTAAAAGCTCTTCTTGAAATACTTCAAGGGGAGCTTTTTTTATGTAAGTTTACGACATGAAAATTTACACAAAAACAGGCGACAAAGGAGAAACTTCTTTATTGGGAGGAGCAAGAGTTCCAAAATATCATTTGCGAATAGAAGCTTACGGAACGGTAGATGAATTAAATTCACATTTGGGATTGATCCGTGACCAAGAAATGGAGAAGGAAACCAAAGAATTTTTGATTCAGATACAAGATAACTTGTTTGTGATTGGTTCTCACCTTGCCAAAGAACCTGGAAAAGATAAAGTAAAAATTCCTGAAATTAACGAGGAAATGATTGTGGAATTGGAAGATGCAATGGATACCTATAACGAAGAATTACCCGACATGAAATTCTTTGTTTTGCCTGGAGGTCATCCAACTGTTTCTATGTGTCACATTGCAAGATGCGTGTGCAGAAGAGCAGAAAGAATTACAGTTCACTTATCAAATGAAAGCGAAGTAGACCCAATTATTACAAAATACCTAAACCGATTATCTGATTATTTATTCGTTTTGAGTCGTAAATTTACACAAGATTTGAAGGCTGAAGAAATTCCTTGGGTTTCAAAGAAGTAAAACCCATCTAACACATTTTAAGACCCTTTAACAAGTTATAGTTTCAGGGTCTTTTTATTTTTCTTACTTTTAAATTGTAACAAAACTGTTGCTTTGATAGTCTTACCAAAAAGAAAGAATGAAAGTCCTGTTCACTTTATTTTTAGTTGCCATTCAACTCTCCGCATTTTCGCAATCGGTTACTGGGTTTGTATTGGATGAAAATAATGCGCCCGTTCCTTTTGCCAATATTTACATCAAATCTTCTGCCGTGGGAACTTCCACGGATGGCGAAGGAAAATACACCTACCAATTTCCGCAACACGGAATGTACACATTGGTAATTACTGCTGTGGGTTTTGAAACTCAGGAACAAACTGTGGCCATTGAAGACAATAGCGAAGTGGTGAAAAACATCTGGATGAAAACGGATGTGAAACAGCTGAAAGAGGTAATGATAAAAAGCAAGGGGCGAGATCCTGCTTATGGAATCATAGCAAAAGCTATTAAAAACAAAGAGAGGTGGAGTACGCAAATCCAAAGTAGTAAATGTGAAGTCTACATCAAAGGGACGGAAATTATTAGTGAAAAGGAGAAGAAAAAGCGAATAAAAAGAAGGAAGCAAGAAGAACGCCAAAGAAAATCACAGGAGGCAGCCAAGCAAAAGACAGACGAAGAGCTTTTTGACGAAGCTGTGAAACAGCAGAAAGCAGAAATCAATAAATTGGCTTACAGCATCAACATGATGGAGGTGAAAATGGAAAGGCATTTTCAGTACCCAAACAAGGTGAAAGAAATACGATCAGCCTATAAAAAATACGGAGATGTGTTCGGACTTTTTTACAAAAACACGATCGAAAATAACTTTGATTTCTATGATAATCTCATGGATTTGTACAAATTGAATGATGTTCCTTTGGTTTCTCCACTCAATTCATTGTCTGTGCTCACGTATAAATTCAGGTTGGTAGAAACTAAATTTGACCAAGGAATTATGGTGTGGAAAATTGAGGTAACACCAAGAAAAAAAGGAAATGCCACTTGGGATGGCCACATTTGGATTCGAGACAATACTTTTAATATTGACAAAGTAGATTTGTCGCTCAACAAAGGCGGATTAATCAAATATACCGATTTCAGAATTCAACAGGAATATGCGTTTGATAAAGATTCTATTTTACTCACCTACAAACAAGTATTTGATTATGTAGAAAAAGTGGGAAGGCAAAATTTTACGGGACAAACTACCGTGGTTTATTCTAATTATGAGCTGGGAGTAGAATTTCCAAAACGGTATTTTGGAAACGAAGTGGGAGTGACGACTGCCGAAGCTTATGAGCGAGATTCTACCTATTGGGACAAAGTTCGTCCTGAGCCTTTGACAAAAAAAGAGCAAAGATTTCAGTTTGTGAAAGACAGTATATATGATTTTGTGAATTCTCCAGCTTACTTGGATTCGATTGATTCTGTGTACAATAAAGTTACTTTTCTGGATGTGGTGTGGGATGGAGTAGGGATTAGAAACAGAGCCAAAAAACAATCTTGGCGATTTGGTTCATTGCCCGAGTTAATTTCCATTGATCCCATTGGAATATTGAGATTGGGTCCTGGAGTTTCTTATTTCAAGAGGTTTGAGAACGAGAAAACGCTCTCCGTGTCGGGCAGTTTTGACTGGGGATTATTGAATAAAGACCTGAAAGGAAGATTGAGAATTTCGCACATGTACGACCCCATGAATTTGGGAAGAGTGAGTGTAACGGCAGGAAAACAATTTGATATTTTGGTACTGAATGATGCGTTAACTTCTGTTTTTGAGCGAAGTAGCTGGATAGAAAAAGATTATTTTACTTTCTCTAGCCAGAGAGAACTAATCAATGGGTTGTATGCTTCTGTGTATTTTGATTACGAAAACAGGTCGTCCATTGCAGACTATAAATTCAGCTCGGTTTTAGATACCATCTTTGAAGGAGAAGCGAATATTGCCTTGGATTTTGATCGGTATCAATCTTCACGTATTGGTTTGTCCTTGTGGTTCACTCCGTTCCAAAAATACATGCTCGAGCCTAAAAGAAAAGTAGTGCTGGGGAGCAAGTGGCCAACATTTACCTTGTATTACGAAAAAGGATTTGATGGATTTTTGGGAAGTGATATTGACTACGATTATTTGAGTCTTTCGGTAAAACACACTTTCAAAGTAAGGACACTGGGAACTTCTACTTATCGGATGACGGGAGGGCAATTTTTGAATACAAAGAAATTGAGGCGAGAAGATTTCAAGATTTTCCCGCGAAGTGATCAATGGTTGTTTAGTTCTTTTTTGCTCAGTATGCAATTGCAAGATACGACTTTGAATGCTACACGAAATTTCCTGCAGCTCAATTATATTCATCATTTCAATGGTGCGATTATCAATTATGTTCCTCTTATCAAAAGGCTAGGAATTCATACCGTAGCAGGTACGAGTGGGTTGTTAATTCCGCAATATAATTACCGTTACGTAGAAATTTTTGCGGGAGTTGAGCGTTCGTTCAAAGTATCACGAACCAGATTCAAATTGGGAGTTTATTTTGTAGAAGCCACCTCAAATTTCAACAGCATAGAACCCAGAATAAAATTTGGAATAAACTTCTACAACTACAGAAATGATGATTGGGGGTTCTAGTGAAACTCAACTTCCTAGAGTCCAAAGGACGAAGAGAAAGTTGTAAGTTGAACAGAATCCCGAATTCACTTCGGGATAGAAAATTATCTTTTGCGCTAGTCTTTCTCGATACAATTTTTATTTCCGTTACACTTCAATAAAAATCACTCGAAATGACAGATTCTCTCATAAATAACTATTGTAAGTTGAACAGAATCCCGAATTCACTTCGGGATAGAACATTATCTTCTGTGATAGTCTTTCTCGATACAATTTTTATTTCCGTTACCCTTCAATAAAAATCACTCGAAATGACAGATTTTCTCACAAATAATTATTGTAAGTTGAACAGAATCCCGAATTCACTTCGGGATAGAAAATTATCTTCTGTGATAGTCTTTCTCGATACAATTTTGATTTTCGTTACCCTTCAATAAAAATCACTCGAAATGACAGATTTTCTCACAAATAACTATTGCAAGTTGAACAGAATCTTGAATTGTTTATTGGCAGAAAAGGTCATTTCCTACTCCTAAACTCAGAAAAAAATGCTTAGTACAGATGATTTGAAAGCAGTTTGAACTCTACTTTTCCTTCTTTATTTACCTCATATTCGAAGAGCGCAACTCCCCAAAGATGACCATCAGAATATTCGGCAATTACCCATTTGGGACTTAAAACTTGAGTTTTTCCAAAAGCCATAGTTCCACCTAGTACAGCTTTTGTGGGAATTAAATTAACTTGCGGTTGCAGGGAAGAGTCAATAAATTGTTGCGGGTGTAAAATTCCTTTTTCACTTAATTCAATTCCATCATAATCGTCAGAAAACCAATAGTTTTTATCAGGTTCATTTTCTCTGAGTTCAATTACTTTTGACAAGGAATCGACTTCTATACGCAATTCATTGAGGGACCCATGCAAATGATTTGTACTTTCTTGTTGAGAGCAACTTTGAAAGACAAAAACCAGAGCAAATATAAAAAAGAACTTCATAAATTTTTACTCACCCAAAAACTCATGAATCTTATCCACCATATTGCTTGATCCTACAATGTAAGGAACTCTCTGGTGGAGTTCAGTTGGTTTTAATTCCATGATGCGGTTTTTACCATCTGTAGCTTTTCCTCCAGCTTGTTCTATTACAAAAGCAAGTGGATTACATTCGTACAACAATCTCAATTTTCCATTTGGCGATTTGTCTGTGCTTGGGTACACATAAACTCCCCCTTTCAGTAAATTTCTGTGGAAATCTGCAACTAAGGAACCAATATAGCGAGCTGTGTACGGGCGTTTTGTAGCTTTATCAATTTCCTTTGTGTAGTCGATATAGTTTTTCAATTCTTGTGAAGTTCGGTTGTAATTTCCTTCGTTCATAGAGAAGATTTTCCCGTCTTTGCTGGTTTGCATATCGGGATGCGACAAATAAAAGACACCTAGCGAAGGGTCGTATGTAAATCCATTTGTGCCGGCTCCTGTTGTGTAGATAAGCATAGTTGAAGATCCGTATAACACATATCCGGCAGCAACTTGTTCAGTACCTGGCTGAAGAAAATCTTCTAAAGTTACTGGAGTTCCAGTTGGCGAAATTCTGCGGTAAACGGAAAAAATTGTGCCGACCGAAACATTCACATCAATGTTGGATGAACCATCAAGAGGATCCATTGCCACCACATAATTTCCATTCATTGATTCTCCTTCAAAAGCCACAAAATCATCATCTTCTTCGGAAGCAATTCCACAAATAATCCCTCTGTTTTTTAATGCTTTGATAAAAACATCATTAGCATAGACATCTAATTTTTGTTGTTCTTCACCTTGGATATTTTCTGTTCCCACGGCACCTAAAATATGCTCTGCCAATCCGGCTTTGTTTATTTCGTGATGCACAATTTTTGAAGCCAAACGAATAGAACTTAAAATACTAGATAATTCTCCAGTTGCATATTTAAAATCTTTCTGGTTGTCTATGATAAATTCGCCAAGAGTAACTGCTTTCATGAAATCGTGAATTGATGTTTTGTAAAAATACGGTTAATCCCTGATTGTAAAAAATAATGAGGGTAAGATTTTACTTTCTCTCTTGGTTTAGGTAATTTTAGTTAATAATATTTTTCCTCTTGAGAGAGGATTATGGGGTGTGTTATTTGACAAGAATTTTGCACATCAATAAAATTAACTCTAAACAATAATATGATATGTCAGAAGTAAAAAAATACATAGAAGAACACAAAGATAGATTCATAGATGAGATAGTAGATTTATTAAAAATACCTTCGGTAAGTGCTGATCCTGCTTACGATAAAGAGGTGAAAAGATGTGCAGAGCATTTGAAACAAAGTTTGATTGCAGCAGGAGTTGACAAAGCAGAAATTTGCGAAACAGCTGGTCATCCAATTGTGTATGCAGAAAAAATGATAGATCCAAGTTTACCAACTGTTTTGGTCTACGGACATTATGATGTGCAACCACCAGATCCAATTGAATTATGGACAAGTCCACCTTTTGAGCCTGTAATAAAAGACGGATACATTTATGCAAGAGGTTCGGCAGATGACAAAGGACAATTTTATATGCATGTAAAAGCTTTTGAATACATGATAAAGACCAATTCTTTGCCTTGTAATGCAAAATTCATGATAGAAGGAGAAGAAGAAGTTGGTTCAGAAAATCTTGGAATTTTTGTAAAAGCAAACAAAGAAAAATTAGCTGCCGATACGATTGTAATTTCTGATACCTCTATGATTTCAAATGAGCAGCCATCTATAGCTGTTGGACTGAGAGGATTGAGTTATATGGAAGTTGAAGTGACTGGACCAAACCGTGATTTGCACTCTGGATTGTACGGAGGAGCAGTAGGAAATCCGATCAATATTTTGTGTAATATGATTGCTTCATTAACAGACGAAAATAATCACATTACGGTAAAAGGATTTTATGATAATGTAGATATTGTTTCTGACGCAGACAGAGCAGAAATGGCAAAAGCACCTTTTAATCAAGAGGATTACAACAAGGAATTAGACATAAAAGAAGGATTTGGAGAAAAAGGATATTCAACAAACGAAAGAACTTCTATTCGTCCAACACTGGATGTAAATGGAATTTGGGGAGGATACATTGGAGAAGGAGCAAAAACAGTTTTGCCATCTAAAGCTTATGCAAAAATCTCAATGAGATTGGTTCCAGGACAAAGTTCGGATGAGATTACAGAAAAATTTAAAACACATTTTGAGTCTATTGCACCAGATGCTGTGAGAGTAAAAGTAACGCCACATCACGGAGGAGAACCGTTTTTAATTCCAACCAATTTCCCTGCTTACCAAGCGGCAAGCAAAGCAATGGAAACTACTTTTGGAGTAAAACCAATTCCAGTTCGTGGAGGAGGAAGTATTCCAATTACCTCTATGTTTGAGGAAGAGTTAGGACTTAAATCTGTGCTTATGGGATTCGGATTGGCAACAGACGACATTCACTCACCAGACGAACATTATGGGATTTTCAATTACCTAAAAGGGATTGAAACTATTCCTTATTTCTACCAGTATTTTACTGAGGAATTTGGGAAGTAGTTCTCGACCTGCCTGCCGGACAGGTACATTTTTATTTGCGAAGTCATTCTCGATACATTTTTGGTGAAAAACCAAAAAACACTCGAATTGACAAGATCTACTTTTAAAAGTAAATCGTAGTTGTCAGTTCGAGTGAAATAATTGACCGAAGGGGAAATTATTTAGTATCGAGAACAAATGCAAAATTTTGAATAATGAGGTGACTTTGTTGCCTCATTTTTTTGTTTAAAAATTAATAAATCCGATCACATTCAGCTGATCTCGGGAACCTCTATTAAAAATTTGATTCATATAACCGAGTTCTATTTTTATGTTTTTGTTCACGATATAACCCACTCCTCCATAAATTCTGTTTCGGTCGAAAAAAGTTTCTTTGTTATTTACAAAAATCTCATTGTAAGCAGATAGGTAAAAGGTTTTGTTGCCTAGTTTGGGCTTGTTCAAAGCGATATTTCCAGATAAAAAATACCTAAATCTCATTTTGAATCCACTTTCCAGAAATCGCTCTTCTATTCTGTATCTGTGTTGCCAACTCACTCTTCCAAAACTTTGTTTGGTAACGAATTGTTGAAAAATTCTATGTTCGTTATTGGCTGATTTTTCGCCAAATTCGTCATAATTTTCACTTCTTATGAAACCATAACCAATTAAAATATTGTTGTTGTTAGGCGATAGGTTGTAACCAACTCCGGTTCTGAGAAGCAATTGTTCAAGGTCGCCAATACCATTGTAATTTCTGTATTGCACTTCGTTATGGATGTTCCATTTGGAGCCAATTTTCTTGTTTCCAATGTACATGAGCCAGTTTCCAAGGTTGCTTTCTTGCGAATAACCAAGGGAGGAAATAAAGAGTAAAAGGATTGCTAATTTTTTCATGATACAATATATTAAAAATTTAAAGCTATGGGAATAAAAAAAGGATTGGAGAAATCTCCAACCCTCTTAGTTATTTCTGCTTACTTACTCAACATTAATTTACAGAAATTCTACTTTTCCACTATCCATGTCATAAACAGCACCCACTATTTTGATTTCGCCTTTATCTTCCATTTCTTT
>JBDMYC010000202.1:0-17339 GCA_039770535.1 Flavobacteriales bacterium | reverse complement strand
TCTTTTTCAAATTCTGTTCTAGGTTGAAAAGGATTTGCTTCAATATCTGTTACACTAATTTTGGACACAGAACCAGATGAAGGAGCTTGCACAGCAGATGAACTGGCAGTAATATCCGTTTCAGAATTCTCCAACAAGGCGCCCAGTCCTTTTCCTAAACCACTTTTTCTTTTTGCCATTAGTTAATAATCTTATCTTCTGATTTGATTTTTGTCAAATCATTTTTTTGTAACACTTCTTTAGCCAAATTCAAGTAATTAATTGCTCCTTTACTAGTGGCATCCATCATGATGACAGATTCTCCAAAACTAGGTGCTTCTCCCAATCTTGTGTTTCTATGGATAATGGTATCAAACACAATTTGCTGGAAATGAGTTTTCACTTCTTCCACCACTTGATTTGATAAATTTAATCTAGAATCATACATTGTCAATAAAATCCCCTCAATTTCAAGTTGCTTATTTAACTTGTTTTGGACGATTTTTATTGTATTCAATAGCTTTCCAAGTCCTTCAAGAGCGAAATACTCGCACTGAACAGGAATAATTACAGAGTCTGCACTTACAAGTGAATTAATGGTAATCAACCCCAAAGAAGGAGAACAGTCAATAACAATAAAATCATATTCTTCTCGCAATTTTTCAAGAGAAGCTTTCAACATATACTCTCTATTGGGTAGATTGATCATCTCAATTTCAGCACCTACCAAATCAATGTTTGCAGGTAAAATATCTACGAATGGAGTTTCTGTCTTTAGAATAATATCATGACAATCTACTTCATTTATAAAACAATCGTAAATACTCGCTTTCACATTTTTTGGGTCATGTCCTAATCCAGAGGTAGAATTGGCTTGCGGATCAGAATCTACCAATAAAACCTTCTTTTCTAGTACTCCAAGACTTGCTGCCAAGTTGATGGCAGTAGTTGTTTTCCCAACTCCTCCTTTTTGATTTGCTATTGCAATTATTTTTGCCATAAATTATATTAATTCTTTTTCTTCTCCTATGTTAAACACCTCAAATCTAAACTCTTCAAATTCTTCTTTTGCAATTTCCATATCTATCTTGATTGGCTCAAAAGTATTGTAATGCATTGGAATAACCGTATCTGCATTTACCAAATAAGCTGCTTCAACCGCATCATCAATTCCCATTGTAAACACATCACCAATCGGTAAAAATGCAAAATCTACGAAACCAAATTCATCCTGAATTAGCTCCATATCTTTGTGGAGTGCTGTATCTCCGGCAAAATAGATTACTTTATCCACATTATCCTCCACATATGCAATTATGAAACCAGAGGCTAAGCCTCCATAACTTCCATCTGGCATTGAGCTAGAATGAGCAGCAGAAACCATTTTTATAGCAAAAGCATCTGTTCTATATACTCCTCCCATATTCATCTTGAAGTTGTTCGTCACTCCTTTTTTCTCGAACCAGTTTGCTACTTCAAAATTCGCCAAAACTAATGCGTTTGTTCTTTTTGCAATACTCTCTGCATCAGCTACATGATCCTCGTGCCCATGAGTCAATAAAATGTAATCTGTCTCAATGGCATCAACATCAATATCTTTTGCCAACTCATTTGGCGAGATAAATGGGTCGATCAAAAATGATTTACCAGCTAACTTTAATAAGAAACATCCATGACCAAAATATGTTACATTCATTATATGTCGTTTACTTTCAAAGATAAGTAATAATACTTTTTTGTCGTCATCAAATTATTAACAATAACTCACAAACTATCACCAATTGGTTGACAAATTATTGCACTTACTTCTGTTGTGTTAACTTTCGTATTATCTAATTTACCTGAACTAATGAATACTCTTTGTATCCCAAAATATATACCGATTGATTTTCATATCCACTTGCAATATCAGTCTTTTTCAAGTTGTAATTCGATTGCAACAAAGGAACTTTAATCTGTCCGTAGAAACCAGAAAAACGTTTGCCATAATTGCTCATTGCAAGTGCATGATAAAAGGCTACATCATAACCTACAAAAGCGTATTTACTTGGTTCTGTTCCAAATTTCACTCGATATTTTCTGACAAAACTCTTTACCTTCTCTTCTTTGTAATTAATATAATTTGAACTAGTTACATGCAGATTGTATTTCATTTTCAAATCTACATTGATGTTTTCATATTCCATGAAATTCTCCAATGCATAGACCTCGATTTCATAACCTTTCATTCTACTTCGAGTCATCATGTTGTGCAATTGTGTAAAAAATGAAGAAGCCATTCCTTCGTCAGTAAATGGGATTATAAGTATGTTTTTCTTTCCTTTTACCAGTTTTGTGTCAAATCCTCTGATGGACGAATAAGAAGTCATTTTATATTCTCCACAAGTACTTCTGTAATTATTAGTTTTACCTGCAATCTGCTTGTTGTATTTATCTTTGAAAACTCCATCAAGGTACTTTTCTTGTTTCGATTTTCCGGAAACACAAATTACGTTTTCCGTATTTTTATTTTCTGCAATGTAAGTCGCCAAATAGGTTAATTGTGTCGGCAAAGAAGTTTCTATTTGAGTGACAAACTGATTATTGAATAACACAAAATTATTTTTAAGCACAGGACTAATTGCCTGAACCTCATTTATCTTTGCAAATTTTGCCACTTGTTTGTATGGCTTTTCGAAAAAAGGACCAACAATCAAATCACTTGACTTTACTTTTTCTTTTCTCAATAATTTGTTGACAGTGTTCGTGTCTTTTTCAGTATCGTATACATTTAAATCTATTGAAATTCCAGATGCTTTTGCACTGTCCAGACCAAGCAGAGCACCTTGATAAAAATGAGTTGACATCTCGGTCAATGGATTCATTTTTTTTGGCTTATTTGGAACCACAGGAGTTTGATCATTCTTATCAAGCATGAATGGAAGAAAGAGTGATACAATGTACTTTTCTTTTTGCACCATATCAATCAATTTGTCTTTCAAAGGATTGATTTTATTCACTTCATTTAATCTCAAAGTATCTGTGCTGTTTGGATTGCCGAGATCAATTTCTATTTGATTCGTTCCTTTTTCAGGCACATTAATTTTTAATAAATCTCCTTCTTTAAGAGAAGAAATTTCTGGATTCAGTTTTTGAATTTCTTCTACAGTTGTATTGAACTTTTTTGAAATTCCGTAAAGAGTTTCTCCTTTTTCTACTTTGTACTGCACAATTTTTGCAACATTAACTGTTTTTACTGGATCTTTGACCTCAATGGTTTTAGTCGAAGAAGGAACATTAATTTTATCTCCAATAGAGATAGAATTGTTTTTTATTTGTGGGTTTAGTTTCAATAATTCTGAAACAGTAATTCCATATTGACGGGCGATACCATACAAAGTTTCTCCTTTTTTCACCTCATGCAAATTTCCTTTGCTCAATTTTGAAACTACCTTTTCGGCAACTTTTTTGGGAGTTTGTTTAACAGGCTCTTTTTCCTCTTTCAATACCTTTTCTCCTTGTGTTTTTATATGTCCATCCACTTTCGCTTTCTCATAAACAGGTGCTTTTTTTTCTACTTTCAGAATCAATAGGTGACCTGGAATTAAAGCAACAGACTTCTCTGGATTTAATAGCACAAGCTGCTCTGTCGTCATATTGTACTGCTTTGCAATACCATACAAAGTTTCTCCTTTTTTCACTACGTGAATTGTCCTGTCTTTATCAGGAATTGGCACATTGATTTCTTGGTCAGTTTTAATGAACAACAACATTCCTGAATTGGACTTACGCAACTGCTTTTTAGTTACGTTATATTTTTTTGAAATTCCGTACAGAGTTTCCCCTTTCTTTACAGAGTGGATGATGTATTCTTTTCCATCTTTTAATTCTCTCCTTTCTTGCGAAAAAAATGAAATGGATAACAAAAGAAGGACTGCTGTTAATATATTTTTCATAATTGCTAAGCGTTTTATTTCTATTCTATTTTTTTATTCCCACTCAATGGTTGCAGGTGGCTTTGAACTAATGTCGTAAGTAACTCTATTTATTCCTTTCACTTTATTAATAATATCATTGGATACCTTAGCCAAAAATTCATATGGCAAATGACACCAATCAGCAGTCATTCCATCAGTTGAACTCACTGCTCTCAGTGCAACCGCATTTTCGTATGTACGTTCGTCCCCCATAACTCCAACTGACTGAACTGGCAATAACATTACTCCAGCCTGCCAAACGTCATCATACAAACCGTGATCTCTGAGACCTTGGATAAAAATATGATCTACTTCTTGTAAAATTCTAACTTTCTCTGCCGTTACATCTCCCAAAATTCTTATTCCTAAACCAGGACCAGGAAATGGATGTCTTCCCAACAAGGCTGGCGACATTCCTATAGATTTACCCACTCTTCTCACTTCATCTTTAAACAAAGCACGCAGAGGTTCTACTACTTTCAATTTCATGTAATCTGGCAATCCTCCAACATTGTGGTGAGATTTTATGGTCTGTGAAGGACCTCCAGTAGAGATTGATTCAATCACATCAGGATAGATAGTTCCTTGCGCCAACCAGGTCGCTCCTTCTACTTTTTTTGACTCTGCATCAAAAACATCTACAAATACCTTTCCAATTGCTTTTCTTTTTAGTTCTGGATCAGTTTTTCCTGCCAATTCAGCATAAAATAATTCCGAAGCATCCACTCCTTTCACATTTAATCCTAAATGTTCATAGTCTCTCAGAACTTGCTCAAACTCATTTTTTCTTAGTAATCCATTATCAACAAAAATGCAATGTAGATTTTTCCCGATAGCTTTGTGCAATAACATTGCAGATACTGAGGAGTCAACTCCGCCAGACAATCCTAAGATTACTTTTTCGTCTCCTATTTTATTTTGTAATTCCGCTACAGTAGTTTCTACAAAGGCATCTGGAGTCCAATCTTGTTTTGATCCGCAAATACCAACAACAAAGTTTTTTAGCAAAATTGCACCCTCTGTGGAGTGATATACTTCTGGATGAAATTGAATTCCGTATGTTTGTTCTCCTTTTACTTCATACCCAGCAACTTTGACGTCATTGGTGCTTGTTATGATTTCAAAATTAGCAGGCAACTCCTTTATTGTATCACCATGCGACATCCACACTTGTGATCCCTCTGTCATTCCGCTAACCAATTCACAAGCTTGGTTTATGTATGCTAGATTAGCTCTTCCATATTCTCTAGTTTCAGATGGCATAACCGAACCTCCGTTTTTTTGAGCCAAAAATTGTGCTCCGTAACAAACCCCTAAAAGAGGCAGTTTATTTCTAAATTGACTTAAGTCAGGATTGGGAGCATCTTCGTTTCTTACAGAAAATGGGCTTCCAGATAGGATTACTCCTATCATATTATCTTGCACATCAGGGATATTTGTATAAGGGTGAATCTCACAATATACGTTCAATTCTCTTAATCTTCTTGCAATCAACTGTGTATACTGTGACCCAAAATCTAGTATTAATATCATTTCTTCCATAACACAAAGATAATATTACTTACTAAGTATGAAGATATGAGAAGTGGGAGTTGTTAACTATTATTTGGGGATAAAGCACAAAAAATAAATCGTTCCTATCTTTGCTTCAGAATAGCTTGGTATCTTTGCATATTACTTGCGTCTAAACTTCTAACAAGATTAAATACAGTTTGTTTGCTAGCATTATCGGCTTCAGAAAAAACATTTACTATTTCATTTAATTTTGCAACAAAGAAAAACTTTATGTTGGCTGAACCTGGCCTATTTTCATGAACTTGCTGCAAGTAGACCAAAGCTTTGGTACATCCATCTACCCCTACTTTTTTATCATCTGCAGCTAAATCTAATCCAAGTCTATGGTATTCATAATCACATTTTCTTAATCCCTTAAATTGGGCATTTAGCAAGTTTTCCATAATCCAATACCTATTACTAATCTTTCCACTACTAGACCATCCAGCTTGTCCAGAAGACTGCGCTTGATTCACTATTTCTTGTGCCTTAATCAAATATTTTGTACCACCTTCAAGTGCATACGTATCGTTATCTTTACCAACAATATAGTAGGCATAAAAAGCCAAAACTGCTGATAAATTATTGGTGTATGTCCCAGGAGTAAAAAGTATAGGTGCGTTAAGCTGATAACTGAAATTGAATGAATTATCTACAATACTTACCACTGTTGAATTGTAATTCGTGTTATAAACAGGTCTTCGAGATGTAACCTGAATTTTGGCTTCAAAATTAGTTCCTGTTCGTTTTGAGATTGTAATAAGAATACTCGATTCAATTTTTTCATGCTCTTTATATACCTCAGTGGTCCATTTGGTATTGTTCATGAAATTAAAAATCGATTTCTGAAGAGCTTCCAAAATTTGCTTGTTTTCTGGGTCGTTTTGCAAAGTGGGAGACAACATATCTACTTGACATCTCAACTCTTGCGCATTTGCAACAAAGCTGAAAAGAATAAAAGCTACTATTATAGTTATTCTATTCATTAATTATTTTCTTTTACAATTTGATTTAAAATGTCTTTAGCGACATCTTGCTTGCTCTTTAACTCAAATGCTGTAATATTATTGTCTTTTCCTATCAAAGTGATTTTATTAGTATCGTGAGCAAAGCCTGCACCTCTGTCGTTTAGCGAATTCAACACAATCATATCTAGCCTCTTTTTTGCTTTTTTTCTGAGTGCATTTTCTAGCTCATTGTTGGTTTCCAATGCAAAACCTACCACAAATTGATTCTCTTTTTTCTCACCTAATCCGACCAATATATCTTGTGTTCTTTTGAGCTCAATCACCAATTCTCCGTCTTTCTTCTTCATTTTCTTTTCAGAAACAGTTGCTGGTGTATAATCTGCAACTGCAGCTGCCATAATCACAATGTCTGCTTTATCAAAATGATTTGTCATTTCTGTAAACAAATCGTGTGCCGAAGTTATAAAAACTCGATTAATGCCTTTATTTGGGTTCTCAAGAGAAACCGGACCACTGATTAAAGTTACCTCTGCTCCCATTTCAAAAGCTTGATGAGCAATTGAGTATCCCATTTTCCCGGTACTTCTATTCCCCAAATAACGCACAGGATCGAGCGCTTCGTGAGTTGGACCAGCAGAAACAAGTACTTTTTTACCTAATAGAGGTTTTGTTGCCTTGATGTGCGAATTAAGAAATTCAATAATATGTTCGGGCTCTGCCAATCTTCCTTCTCCATCCAATCCGCTTGCCAATTCTCCACTTTCTGGGTAAATAATTGTATTCCCAAATGAGGTTAATTTCTCAATATTATCTTTGGTAGATTGGTGTTTGTACATATCCAAATCCATTGCTGGAGCAATAAAAACAGGACATTTTGCAGAAAGGTAAACTGCCATCATGAAATTATCTGCTTCACCACTTGCCATTTTGGAAAGTGTATTGGCAGTTGCGGGCGCAACTAGCATAAAATCACCCCAAAGACCTAGATCTACATGATTATTCCAAGTACCTTTATCTTTGTTGGATGTGAAATCTGAGTATACTTCGGTTTTAGCCAAAGTAGATAGGGTGAGCGGAGTTATAAAATCAATAGCTGATTTCGTCATCACTACTTTTACGTTTGCTCCTTCCTTAATGAGTAGACGAACAATCAAGGCAGATTTGTAAGCAGCAATACTTCCTGTAACTGCTAACACTACATTCTTACCTTGTAACATGTTATGGAAATTTGTTAAACTTCGTCAGTTTCTTCCTTCTTCGATACTTTAGCAACTTTTTCTGCTAAGTATTCTTCTAAAGCGATAGCAACTGGTTTTGGTAATTTTTCGTAAAATTTAGAGATTTCTATTTGCTCTCTGTTTTCGAAGATCTCTTCCAAATTATCACTTGGTAATGCAAAAGCCTCCAATTTTTGAGATAATTCTTCTTTTATTTCAACAGTTATTTGATCTGCTCTTTTACTAATAATATTTAACGACTCATAAATATTTTCACTAATCACTTCTAAATCAGCTGTGTTTCTAGTAATTGTATCCTTCTCTGCTGTTGTTTGTTTGTAGTTCATTCGACTTACTTTTTAATTTTTTTCAATTCAACCTGAGCTAATGTGTGCATTCCAGATATTTCTGCAATTCGCTTACTCTTCGGAAAATTGTCTACAAATTTAGTATAAGATTTAATAGTTTCCTCAAATCTTTCCACTTTTTTTGAGGAAATACTATTATTAGCGAGTTTAAAATTTGATTTCACAATCAAAATAAGCACATCTTCTCTCATATCTGTATCGGGGTAATCGGACAACATATTGTTGAACGAAACTGAGGCTGCAGCATAATCTTCCATGTTATAATACAAGAATGAACTCTCAAATGCTTTCACTTCTAGTTTATCTCGCAATCCACTGATGATGGAGTTACACGTATCTTTTCTCTCTGTGGTTGGGTACCTGTTTAGAAAGGCTTGTAATTCGTTAATTGCACCCAAAGTATTGGATTGATCAAGAGATGATTTAGGTGAAGATTGCACCTTGCAATTTGCGCTCATAAACGCACACTCTTCAGCATGCACACTAGTGGGATATGTAGTATTGAAATTCTTAAAATAATAACCTGCCAAAGCGTAATCTTGCATGAAATAATGCGAATAACATAAATAATAATAAGCTTTCTCTCCTTTTTCTGAAAGCTTTGAAAAAATAGAAATGGATTCTTCGAACAAGGGAACAGCTTTGATAAACTTTTTCTTCTCGTATAACTTTACAGCCATCTTGTATTTTTTCACATAATCATCTCCTTTCAGAACTTTTTCGTATTCTGAGCAGGAAACAAGCATAATTGCTGCAATAAATAGAAGAAAGTAGCTTTTGATAAACTTCATAAACGGTCTCGATTGTTAAATTTTCGAACAAATATAGCATCTATTTAGCGTTTAAAAATTTGTTTTAACTTTTTTTAACCTTAAACCGCTCAACAAAGCTAAATTGTCCTAATTTTATACCTAAATAAAAACGAAGATGGGGTTAATTTTAAACATAGAAACTGCAACAAAAGTGTGCTCAATTGCTCTTGGAAAAGAAGGTGAATTAATTGATTTTATTGATATTTTGGAAGATGGCTATTCGCATTCCGAAAAACTAAACCTTTCTATTGTCGATTTAATGAAGCGTAACAAGCTTTCTATAAATGATTTGGATGCAATTGCAGTTAGCGAAGGACCTGGCTCCTATACTGGACTAAGAATTGGAACTGCTTCGGCAAAAGGATTTTGTTACGGAAAAGATATTCCTTTGATTGCCGTCAACACTCTGGAAGCTTTGGGAAATATGGCGCAAATAGAGAATGGAGTAAAAATTCCTTTGATTGATGCACGAAGAATGGAAGTGTTTGGTGGAGTTTTTGGAATTAATAACGAAGAGATTACTCATTCATTCAATTATGTGATTGAAGAGGATTCTTTTGACCACATAAAAGTAAACAAATATTTCTTTGGAAACGGAGCTGAGAAATTGAAAGAAGTTTTTGTAAACAAAGAAGGATACAATTTTATCGATAACATAGAATGCTCGGCAAGAGGAATGGTTGAAGTGAGCGAAAGAAAATTTAACACTAAGGAATTTACAGATACTGCTTACTTTGAACCCAATTATGGGAAGGAGTTTTATACTACGGCTAGTAAGAAGTGAGCTAAAGTACTTGGAGTGAGCTAAAGTATTTAGAGTACTTGAAGTGACTGAAGTAGTTTAAAGTTGTAAAATGTAAAAATGATTAAGATATTATTGTGATAGCCCAACTTAAAAAAGTACTCTAAATATTTTAGACACTTTATTAACTTTAGGCACTAATTCAAAAAATATGGACAATAAAGAATTTGGCAAACAATTAGAGAAAAGAACATTGTCTTTTGGTGTAGCAGTTTTAAAGTTATCTGGAAAACTTCCTAATTCACAGGAAGGAAGAGTGGTAAGAAATCAAGTTTCAAAATCTGGTACAAGTGTTGGTGCTAATTATAGAGAAGCAAACCGATCTCGAAGCAAGGCAGATTTTAAAAACAAAATAAGAATTAGCGAAGGAGAAGCCAGTGAAACCATTTATTGGCTACTTATCATAAAAGAAATGGAATGGGTACCAGCAAATTTAATTGAACCTATGGAAAAAGAATGCAGTGAATTATTAGCAATTTTCACTTCTATTAGCCAGAAGTTGAATTCTAAATAAGTGAGCTAAAGTATTTGGAGTGAACTAAAATACCTAAAGTGAGCTAAAGTACTTAGAGTACTTGGAGTGACTAAAGTACTTAAATTTACTGATGAAAAATTTAAATATGGAATCGAGATTATTATACAAAACAACAAAATTAAAAGAAAGTAGTATTAAATGGGAAATCATTAATGGTTCTGAATGGATTTCTTATTTTCAAAACAAAAAATCAAATTTCAATTTAATACATAATATAATCGAAAAACACTTAATTACTAATGAAATATATCTTGTTTGGGAAAGAAATAATTCTGGATTAATAAAATATAAACACGATAAAATGTTAAGATGCTTTTTAACTGTCAAAAACAACTTTTCTTTATGGAATCTTGACTTAACAAAAACAATAGAATTTAATGAAATAGGAATTTTTAAATATGGTTCAATTGAATAGCTAAAAAGTACTTTTAACTTTAGTTCACTTCAAATACTTTAGACACTTTTTATACATGATAAACTACAATAAATTCACTTTACCAAACGGACTTAGAGTCTTGGTGCACGAAGATAAATCGACTCCAATAATCACAATAAACACTGTGTTTGATGTGGGGGCGAAAGACGAAGACGAACACAGAACTGGGTTTGCTCACCTTTTTGAACATTTGATGTTTGGAGGCTCGGTAAATATTCCTGAGTTTGATTCTCCGTTACAAAATGTGGGTGGGCAAAACAATGCATTTACTAGTAACGACATTACCAATTATTACATCACGTTACCCAAGCAAAACATTGAAACCGGATTGTGGCTAGAAAGCGACCGAATGTTAAGTTTGGCATTTACTCCAGAGAGCCTGGAAGTGCAAAGAAGTGTAGTGATAGAGGAATTTAAACAAAGATACTTGAACCAACCTTATGGAGATGTAATGTTGTTATTGAGACCTTTGGCTTATAATGTGCATGCATACAAATGGGCAACTATTGGGAAAGAGATTTCGCACATAGAAAACGCTATTATGCAAGATGTGAAAGATTTCTTTCATAAACATTACACGCCACAAAATGCTATTTTGAGTATTGCTGGAGACATTTCTCTTGAGAAAGCCAAAGAATTGGTTACCAAATGGTACGGAGATATTCCTTCGGGAAATAAATACGAACGAAACTTAATTCAAGAACCGAAACAAACTGAAGCTCGATTCTTGGAAGTGAAAAGAGATGTGCCACAAAATGGAATTTACAAAGCTTGGCATATTTGCGACAGAATGCATAAAGATTATTACGCAATCGATTTGTTGTCAGATATTTTGGGAAGAGGGAGTTCTTCGCGTTTGTACCAAGATTTAGTGAAGGATAAAGCGCTATTTACAGAGATTGGCGCATACCAAATGGGAAGTATGGAAAACGGATTGTTTATGGTTTCTGGAAAAGTGAAACAAGGTGTTGAAATGAAAGTTGCTGATGCTGCTATTAGTGAAACGCTAAACAAAATGAAACAAGAAATCATTGAAGCCAATGAACTAACCAAAGTAAAAAACAAAGTAGAATCTACAGATGCTTTTGGAAACATGAATGCATTGAACAAAGCAATGAGAATTGGTTATTTTGAGCTCTTGGGAGATGCAAACCTTGGAAACGAAGAGCCGCAAATGTATGAAAAAGTGACTGCGGAAGATATTCAAAGAGTTGCGAAAGAGTATTTGGTTGAAACGAATTGTTCTACCTTGCATTACTTATCGGAAAAGAAATAAGATTTTATAACATTGAGGTTCTCGATACTATTTGAAAATTGCTGTCACATTTTCAAATCACTCGAACTGACAGTTCGTAAATTGTCAATTCGAGTGAAATAAATGACTGAATAGGTCCCGAGTGCTCGGGATTGTATCGAGAACAGTTAAGAAAAGAAAAAATTATGATAAAATTAGATAGAACCACTGCCCCAGAATTTCATGAAATAGATTCGATTAATTTTGTATTGCCTGAGATAAAAAAACTGGATAATAACATTCCTTATATTGAATACAATGCAGGAACTGAAGAATTGGTGAAGATAGATTTTGTGTTCAAAGCAGGAACAAAATACCAAACCAAACCTTTGGTTTCCTCTATGACAAGCTCAATGCTTAAAGAAGGAACAACTAATTTTACTTCCCTTGAAATTGCCAATAAAGTAGATTTTTATGGAGCGTTTTTAGAAACGGATGTTAATTCTGATTATGCCACGGTTACCCTGTATTCTTTGAATAAACATTTAACTAATGTTCTTCCTGTTTTGAAAGAAATCCTGACGAACGTGAGTTTTCCTCAAAGTGAATTTGATAAGAAAATCAAGATTAAAAAACAGAAATACCTTATCAATCTTGAAAAAGTAGAAACGATTGCTTCTATTGGTTACTCCAAACACGTTTACAAAGGAACTCAATACCAAAATACGGTTGAGGAAAGTTCTTTTGACGAAATTACAAGACAAGATTGTGTCGATTTTTTTGATACGTTTTACAATTTTGGTGAAGCCGATATTTTTGTAGCAGGAAAAGTAAATTCGTCTGTATTTCAATTGATAAATTCAACTTTTGGAAGTCTAGAAGCTACAAAAACAAAGAATGAATTTACTTTTGAAAAAAATGACTACTCCCCTACTTTTCAGTTTATTGAAAAAAAAGGAGCAATACAATCTTGCATTAGAATTGGGAAACCAATAATTAATATGGATCACCCAGATTATACCAGACTGAAGGTAATGAACACTATTTTTGGTGGTTATTTTGGCTCTCGATTAATGACTAATATTCGCGAAGAAAAAGGATATACTTACGGGATTGGGTCTGTAATTATGGCGAAAGAGAACATGGGGAACATGATTATCTACACAGAAGTAGGAACAGATGTAACACAAGCCACGTTGGATGAGATAAGAAAAGAAATAAAGGAAATCCAAAACACGCCAGTTAACGAAGATGAACTTACCAAGGTGAAAAACTACCTGCTGGGTTCATTATTACAAAATACAGATGGCCCCTTTGATTTACTAGAGCGCTACAAAACCATTTATTTCTATAACCTACCGAATAATTATTACGACCAATATATGGCCGATATTAAATCCATTACTTCTGAAGAAATTATTAACTTGGCAAATACTTATTTCAATGACTTGTCGTTTATTGTGGCAGGAAGTAAAGAAGTAAGTTAAAAAGAATAGATAATGAAGTTAAACTTATATAACTTAGTGACAGCAGTCATTCTAATGGGATTTTTATCTGTAAATGCGCAGAAAAAAACCACTTTTGGTTTGCAATACAAACCGATTTTACCAATCAAAGCTTTGAATGTATCTGATTTGGTAATAGCAGAAAATGACTTAGATATTACTGTTTCTCAAACTCTTGGTCTCAACTTTGGTGCGGTAATCAGATGGGAATTAGTCAATAAATTATCTCTAGAAACGGGATTAAATTATAACAGAAGAAATTTTACTATGGATGCGAGTTTCAAGGACTCAGTCTCGGCAACTATTGATTATTCCATCATAACTTATGAAATCCCGGTACAAGCTCTATTTTATGTAAGATTGAGCAAAAAATGGTACATGAATGTTGCGACAGGAATATCCGTAAATTTTAGAGCTTCCAATGTTGGAAAAAACTCCGAGGATGAAAATTTCTCTCAAATTACCTATGTCAAAAATTTCAATCTGGCCTATGTTGCTAATATTGGTGTAGAATACCGAACAAGAAAAAGTGGAGCTTTTTACTTGGGTGCATCACTCACAAATCCCTTCCGACCTTTGGGAGAAATACATGCGTCAAGCGAAATTGAATTCAATTTCAGAAAAGTAGTAGGAGATGTTTCTGGAAATTATATTTCAGTAGATTTGAGGTATTTCTTTCACGATAAAAAAGAAAAAACTAAAAAAGCAAAATGAAATTAGCCTTCGCAACAAATAACCCTAACAAAGTAAAAGAAGTTCAATCGAAGTTAAGTAATTACGAAATTGTCTCACTTAAAGAACTAGGAATCACAGAAGATATTCCAGAAACGGGCGATACTTTAGATGAAAACGCCTTGATAAAAGCTCGTTATTTATACGAAAAACACAATATTGACTGCTTTGCAGACGACACAGGACTTGAGATTGAAGCTTTGAATAACGAACCGGGTGTTTACTCGGCAAGGTATGCAGGCGAAGACAAGTCGAGTGAGAATAACATGGATTTGGTTCTTAGTAAACTAGCAAGGAAAGAAAACCGAAAAGCAAGATTTAGAACGGTAATTGCTCTTATCCAAAACGGAAAAGAAACCCTAATGGAAGGAATTGTGGAAGGAACAATCATTGAAACCAAAACTGGGGATGATGGTTTTGGCTACGACCCTATTTTTATGCCAAATGGTTTTGATATTACGTTTGCACAAATGGATATAGAAACAAAAAATCGCATTAGTCATAGAGGTTTGGCTGTGGATAAATTGGTTGGGTATCTTCGATAGATTTTAGATATTGAATTATAGATATCAGAGGAATAACTTAAGTAAAAGAAGTGGTCGAGTTCTTTTTGTTTCAGAAATAAGAGTTTATTTTTAGTAAATTTCAACCAGTATTGACTTTTTTTTGTTTCTTTTTTTGCGTCAAGGTAAAAAGAAGAAAAAACGTAGTAAATTAGAGTAATGAAAACCTTTACAAAAATAACAGCCGAACACCAAAGCTATTTCACTCAATTCTTAGGAAAAGAAAATGTTTTCTTTGACGAACAACAACTAAATAAATTTGGGCATGACGAAACTGAAGATTTTGTGTTTCCACCAGAAATTGCATTAACTCCAAGAAATACGGAGCAAGTAAGTAAAGTGATGAAATATTGTTTTGCTCACAACCTACCAATTACTCCCATGGGTTCACAAACTGGACTGAGCGGTGGTGCTTTATCAGTATTTGGTGGAGTTGGATTGAGTATGAAGAAAATGAACAAAGTGGTTCATTTGGATGAACAAAACCTACAAATAACTGTTGAACCAGGCTTAATTACCGAAGAATTACAAAATGCGGCCATAGAAAAGGGATTGTTTTATGCTCCAGATCCTTCTAGCAAAGGAAGCTGCAGCATTGGTGGAAATCTTGCCGAAAACGCAGGTGGACCAAGAGCTGTGAAATATGGGGTCACCAAAGATTGGGTTTTGAATCTTGAAGTTGTATTACCAAACGGAGAAATAATCTGGACTGGTTCCAATACACTGAAAAACTCCACAGGATACAATTTGACACAACTCATGGTGGGAAGCGAAGGAACACTTGGTATCATTACCAAAGCTGTTCTCAAACTGATTCCAAACGTCCCCAATAATGTGAGTTTGTTAGCTCCTTTCAAAAGTGCAACCAAAGCTTGTGAGGCAGTTTCTGCGATATTTAGAGCTGGGATTACACCTTCTGCTCTAGAGTTTATGGAACGAGACGCACTAGACTGGATAATTAAATTTGACGATTCAGTAAACATAAAAATAGAAGACGAAACGCAAGCTCATTTATTGATTGAGATTGATGGAACCAACATGGATATCATTTATCAGGAAGCTGAAAAAGTGGCTGAAGTACTGGAGAAATTTGATTGTGGAGAAATTCTTATGGCTGATAACCAAGCTCAAAAAGATGAGATTTGGCGAATGCGAAGAAGAATTGGAGAAGCCGTGAAAGCAAATTCTGTTTACAAGGAAGAAGACACAGTTGTGCCGAGATTTGAATTGCCAAAACTATTAGAAGGAGTGAAAATAATTGGTTCAAAATACGGTTTTAAATCTGTTTGTTACGGACATGCTGGAGATGGAAATCTCCATATCAACATCATTAAAGGAGAACTGACAGAAAACCAATGGAACACAGAATTACCCAAAGCAATTCGAGAAATATTTAAGCTAACTGTCTCTCTTGGAGGAACTTTATCTGGAGAGCATGGAATTGGCTATGTACAAAAAGATTACATGGATATTGCATTTAATAAAGTAGAATTAGATTTATTGAAGAGCATAAAAAATGTGTTTGATCCTTCTGGTATTATGAATCCTGGGAAGTTGTTTGTTTAGTAGATTTATATACTCAATAACTTTTGTCATTCCTATGAAGAAAGGAATCTTAAAAAGAGAATCAATCAAATTAAAAATTCAAATAAACAATGAATAAAATTCCTGCCTTCGCAGGAATGACACTGAAAAAAAAATCATAAAAAAACTCCAAATTTTCATTTGGAGTTTTTCAATTATTAAGAAATTAATCTACTATCCCGAAGTGAATCTATCTGCCGAACGGCAGGTTCGGGATTAATTCAACTTACAACTTTAATTCTTGACTTCGTCAAGTTTAAAGTTGAGTTTCAATTAATACGCAGACTCTTTTCCAAATTCTTTTGTAAGCATGTAATAAAACATTGCTCTGTATTTGTTCTTGTTAGAAGATCCAAAAGTATCAATCACTTTTGAGATTCCTTTGTCTAAATCTGCCCCATCTTTCATTCCTAATTTACCAATTAAGAAATTGTTCTTAACAGTTTCTAATTCTTTTGGATCAGAACCTGCAACAGTAGATGCATCTTTGTTGTAAATTGATGGCCCACAACCTTTAGCAACTTTTGTCAATAATTCATCATCATAGCTCACACCCAATTTCTTGAATTCTGCTCTGTAGGTGTCCATGCACTCGTCAAATTTTCCCATTTTTAATCTCTGTTTTTAATTAATAATATTTTTACGACTTTAAATTAGCAACTTTATTCCACTTTTGAAAGGTTTTAAGACTATAATTCAATAAATTAAGCAAACCTTAACACTAAAGTTTTAAAAACTTGATTTAATCGTTCAATAAAATATAACTTTGCACTAAGCAAGATTTTCTATCGCCTTATACTTGTTGTAAGGAGGAAAGTCCGGGCATCATAGAGCAACATACTTCCTAACGGGAAGGGTCTTGAGCAATCAGGAAACAGAAAGTGCCGCAGAAAATAACCGCCACAAGCGATTGTGGTAAGGGTGAAAATGTGAGGTAAGAGCTCACGAGTAATGCTGGCGACAGTAATATTGGGTAAACCTTATGTGATGAAAAACCAAATAAACCAGAGCTTGAGAGCTGCTCGCTCGATTCTGGAGGGTAGGTTGTTGGAGGCTGCGAGTAATTTCAGTCCTAGATAAATGATAGACGTTCT
>JBDMYC010000201.1:0-13480 GCA_039770535.1 Flavobacteriales bacterium | reverse complement strand
TGCAGCTTTGTGAAACAATTTGCCTCGCATAGAGGGAGTATTTTTTTTCTTCCACCATAAAAAGAATAAAATATATATATTTGATAAATCATTAAAACCAATGGAAGAAGAATCGTTTGATTTTAGAGAAGAAGCAGAATTTCAGGGTCCAGAGATGGAAATTGAAAAAGTATTGCGTCCCAAATCTTTTGATGATTTTGCTGGCCAGAAAAAAGTAACGGACAACCTCCAGATTTTTGTGCAAGCTGCCAAGCAAAGAAACGAATCGCTTGATCATGTTTTACTTCACGGCCCTCCGGGATTGGGGAAAACTACTTTAGCAAATATCATTGCCAATGAGCTAGGAGTTGGGTTCAAAGTGACATCCGGACCAGTGCTGGATAAACCAGGAGATCTTGCAGGATTATTGACCAACTTAGACGAAGGTGACGTACTTTTTATAGATGAAATTCATAGATTGAGTCCAATCATTGAGGAATATTTATACTCCGCAATGGAAGATTACCGTATTGATATCATGATAGATACAGGGCCAAATGCACGTTCTGTGCAAATAGAGTTGAGTCAATTTACATTGATAGGAGCAACTACGCGTTCGGGATTGTTGACAGCCCCACTTAGAGCAAGGTTTGGAATAAACTCAAGACTAGAATATTACGATTCAAAATTACTGACAGATATTGTAGAAAGGTCCGCAGGTATTTTGGATATGCCGATAGAATATGATGCTGCTCACGAGATTGCAAGCAGAAGCAGAGGAACACCAAGAATTGCCAATGCATTGTTGCGCAGAGTGAGAGATTTTGCGCAAGTAAAAGGAGATGGAAACATTGACAAAGCCATTACCAAAATTGGTTTGGAAGCCTTGAATGTAGATGCAAACGGATTGGATGAAATGGATAATAAAATCCTTTCGGCAATTATCAATAAATTTTCTGGAGGACCAGTTGGTATCAAAACCATTGCGACAGCCGTTGGCGAACAAGATGGAACAATTGAAGAAGTATACGAACCATTCCTGATAAAAGAAGGTTACCTAATGCGAACTTCTAGAGGGCGACAAGCTACCGAAAAAGCCTACAAACACATGGGAGTGGATAAAGGATTTTCTCAGGGAGGTTTGTTTTAGCCTTTTATTGAATCTTAACTCTTCAATAAATTTCCTTGAATATCAAAAGGGTGGAATCTTGCAAAAAGGGAGTCTTTAAAATATCCTTTTTCTATGGCTTCTCTGGCTGCAGGACCGTGTGCGGGATTTTGATAAGAAAAATTTTTCATAGCTTCTACATTTTCCCAAATAGAGAAAGTAACTTGCATCACTAAAGGCCATTCTCCAACTCCTTTTTGATAAATTATTTCTGGATATTCTTCAGTAGATTTTGAAATCCGAGGTACTTTTTTCCAAAATGCATAAATATATCTTGGTTTGAGCATAGCACGGGTCATCACGGCAATTTTTTGGTTTGGAGGTTCCTCTTCCATTTTTTCAAAAGGTTGTAAATTTCCCCATTCTCCTCTCGAACTAATGTTGTGCATGAGCACGTGAGAGTGTGCCTCAGCACTATCTGTATATAATTTCATCAGTTCCGAATCGATAAAAGCTTGCGCTTTTTCTTCGTTTTCGAACACAGTAAGTAAAGAGAAAGTTGAGAAGTCGGGCTTTACTGAAAATCCTCTTCCGCTTCCTGTGCCAAACGGTTTCCAGAAGGTGAGTCCATCAATTTGCTGATTAGCAACTGGCGGCCTTCCCATTCGACCGAGCGCTTGCCATTTATTTCTGAATCCTTTGTATTGGAAGAGCGATACTATTGTGGTTTGAGGCATAGATTAAATTTAATACTGCAATTTACTTCAATTTTGAGTTTCGTGTAAGGATATTTCTAAAAACTTAACCAAATTGGTTCTTTCGTAAATCTTCTATTTCAAATACTTACCCAACAATCTTGTAACAGTTTTCGAACTAGATTCCGAACTTATTTTATCCAAAGTTTCTTTCGTTAATTCCTCTTTCACTTTAGCTTCTACCATTAACAATGGTTTTTCATCTGGGGGCTCAGGGAATAAGTTTTGTTCTTTAAATAATCTTCTTGTAACCACAGCTACTTCGTGAGCGCCATTGTAGTTTTTTTGTTGCTCCAATAAATACGACAAAGCAATTAATCCGTAGGCATCTTCTGGATCTTTGTTTGCATCTGCTCTTAGTTTGTAATACTTTTTTATTAAGTCGTTTGCCTCATCAAAATCTCCTTTGGCAGTCGATACAAATGACTTATTGAAGTGATCTATCGTGTACATTCCCATAGAGCCAGTTTCGAAACTAATTTTCATGCTCTCGTTATAGAAATCTTCTGCTTTATCCATGTCGCCCACTAGTCTCCACATTTCTGCATTCATGTGAGCTCGGTACATGAGCCATTTTTGGTCTCCAGACCTTTCTGCCAAAGTCACTAATTCTTCACTTAATTCGGTAAGTCTTGTGGTGTCTAGTTCTCTTTGTGCATTTCTACACAATGAAGTCAAAGCTCTCCCAATTAACGTATCGTTTTTGGTTTCTCTCCCAATTTCCAAAACCGTATTAGCCAGTTTTATTGAGCCTTCGTCATCTCCTTCTTTAAATAATTGGTAAGCTTTGCTTAGCATTTCTTTTGGAGATTGTTCCAAAACCACTTCTTCGGTTAACATCTTATCTACTTCTTCAGTATCTGTTGTGCAGTTAATTAAAAATAGGAGTGGAAGTATAACTAGGAGTTGAAGTGATTTTTTCATGGTGTTGTGTTGTTTTTTAATCGTTTTTCTTTGTGATTCTGTCAATTTCTTTGGCTAAATCAAAATCTAGATTTGTGATTCCGTTTGCATCATGGGTGCGCAAGGAAATCGTTACTTTGTTGTAGGTGTTTTGCCAGTCTGGATGATGATTTGCCTTTTCTGCAAGTAGAGCAACTGTTGTCATAAACGAAAAGGCTTGAGCAAAGTTTTTGAAAATGAATTCTCTGGTAATACATTTTTCATTTAACGACCAGCCAGCATCCAAATCATTCATCTTTTTATTGATTTCTACCGCAGGTAGTGTTTTTATATTGCTGTTATTCAAGTTTCTAATTCGTTTTTAGTTGGGTTATTTGTAAATTTCATGACTACAAAAAAAGTCCATTCCGAAAATTTTCGAAATGGACTTTTTGAATTCTATTTTTGTTAGAGTTTACAATTTTTTTACTCTCACAGCATTCATTCCTTTCATCCCCATTTCCAGTTCAAATTCTACTTTGTCGTTTTCGAAAATTTCTTCTGAGAGGCTACTTACGTGTACAAAATATTTTTCGTCTGTTTCGTTTTCTTTAATGAATCCAAATCCCTTTTCATCATTAAAGAACTCAACCTTCCCTTTTCTAATTGGGTCTGGTTCTGGTTCAGCTTCTCTTGTTGGCACTCCAATCACAATGTCTTCTGCCTCAATTTCTACTTTCTTTTTGGTTGGGTCTGGCGGAGTATCTGTTATGTTTCCAAATTCATCCACATAAGCCATCATGCTATCAAGTCCAGAGTTTTTTTCTTCCTCTTTTCTAGCTAGTTTTTTTGCCTCTTTTTCTTGGCGTTTTTTCAACCTTTTTTTCTCTTTTTCTTTCTTGTTGTATGTTTCTTGCGATTTTCCCATTAATGCTTTTCAATTTTGCTAAAGTTACTTGATTTTCTTGAAAATTCAAAAACTATCTTTAGTAACCCCATATTATTAATCTTCTATCACCATAATTTAGTAAAATTATCATCTCCTGCAAGTAATTGGAGGGTATTCTTCTGGATATAATTTGTTCTTAAGAATTAGATTCAGAGTGCGAGTTGTTTAAATTCTACTTTGGTAAGTATGCAATTCGTGATATCTTCCTTCGGTCTTCAGCAATTCTTCATGAGTTCCTCTTTCGCAAATTCTTCCGTCTTCTATGACCAAGATTTGGTCAGCTTGTCGAATGGTGCTCAATCTATGTGCAATCACAAAAGTAGTTCTGTTTTTCATCAATTCGCTCAAACTTTTCTGGATGTAAGTTTCACTTTCTGTATCGAGATTAGAAGTTGCTTCATCTAAAATGATGATTTTTGGATTTGCCAAAATAGCTCTCGCGATAGATATTCTCTGTTTTTGTCCGCCAGATAGTTTTACTCCTCTTTCGCCAATAATAGTTTCTAATCCGTCTTCAAATTTATTGGTAAATTCATCTACATACGCTCCTTTTATTGCTTCTTGCAATTCTTGTTCGGTTGCATCTGGTCTTGGGTAGAGAATATTTTCTCTAATGCTTCCCTCAAACAAGAAGTCATCCTGAAGAACCACAGCTAAGTTTTTTCTGTAACTGCCCAAATTCACTGTAGAAATATCTTTATCATCTATCGTTACTTTTCCACTTTCAGCATTCAAGAAAGTTGCAACTAAACCTGCAATTGTCGATTTTCCTGAACCAGAAGATCCTACCAGAGCAGTCACGCTTCCTGGTGTGGCCTCAAAAGAAATGGAGTGCAAAACCTCTTTACTTTCTTCGTAGCTAAACGAAACCTCTTCGAATTTTATGTGTCCGTCTATGTCTTGCAAAAACTCAGTTCTCACAGTGGGATCATCTTCTTCTTTCATGTTCATCAATTCCTGAGTACGATCCAATCCTGCCATGGCATCCGTGAGTTGACTGCCAATATTTCCCATTTGCACAATGGGCGCAATCATGAATCCAAGCAGTAAAGTAAACGAAAGAAATTCTCCCATGGTTAAAGTGTCTTCCATCATGTAATAACCTCCAATCCCCATAATTCCTGTTGAGGCAAGTCCTATCAAGAAAATAGACGAACTGCTAATTAGCGCAGTAGCTGTCAAACTCTTTTTTACGTTTAAGTATAATTTTTCAACTCCTTTTGCAAAACTTTCGGTTTCTTGTTGTTCTGCATTAAAAGCTTTTATTACTCGGACTCCACCCAGTGTTTCGGTTAAATCACCTTTTACCTCTGCATTTATTTTCCCTCTATCTCGGAATATCGGGCGCACATATCCAAATGCCTTGAGCATGACAACTGCAAAAATAATTATTGGGACCAAGACAGAAACTGTCATTATTGGACTAATCTGAATCAGTAGAATAGTGGAGGCAATGGAAGTAAGCGAACCTCCAATTAATTGTACAAATCCAGTTCCGACCAAATTACGAACTCCTTCTACATCAGTCATTACTCTGGAAACTAAAGCTCCAGATTTGTGATTATCAAAAAAACCGATGGGCAGTTTTAGTAATTTACTTTGCACCTGAACTCTCATCTGAGAAATCATGTGTTGTGCCTGAACGCTCAATAATCTGGCAAGACCAAAAGAAGTGACAGAGCGAATTAAAATAGAAACTGCAACTACAGCCAAAAGAATCCAAAGTCCTTTCATGTCTTTGTTTGGAACAATATCGTCAAATAAAAATCTGCTGGCGTAAGGAGCAACAAGTCCTGCGGCACTTTGAATTAAAATTAGGATTAATCCTATTCCTAGCATTCCTCGCCTGGGCCAAATGTATTCTGTGAATGCCCATTTGAAGGATACTTTTTTCTTGTCTTTACTTTTTTCTGTGCTGGCTAAATGTCTCATGATTCTATACAGTCTATAATCAAGCCAAGTTAGTTTTTCTGCCAATAAGACAGAATTTAATTGGAGGAACCTTACTTTTGTTTTCGATAATTCCGTTTATGAATTCAGATTTTAAATCCTACCTTTTAAAAATCACACAAAGTGAATCTTGCGAAGAAATTGAAGTCATTCAATCGCTATGGAGCGGATATGGTAAAATTGTGAGGTACGAATTGGATAATGATTCGGACAAAACTGTTGTGGCAAAAAATATTTTATTGAAGCAAGCCACCGCTCATCCAAGAGGTTGGAATACCAACAACTCGCACAATAGAAAAGTAAAATCTTACCAAGTAGAAACAAATTGGTATGAAAACTGGAACGACCTATGCAATGAAAATTGCAGAACACCCAAATTTCTCGGTTCATTTTCTCAAGAGCAAAATCAATGGATTTTACTAGAAGATTTGGATACTAATTTTCCATTGCGAAAACAAAACATTTCAATTTCTGAAGTAAAAGCTTGTTTGAAATGGTTGGCTAATTTTCATGGTTGGTTTTTGTCTCAAAAACCAACTGGATTATGGGAAATAGGAACTTACTGGAATTTGGAAACCCGGCCAGATGAATTTGAAAAAATAGAAAATATAGAATTAAAATCCAAAGTACATTTAATAGATGAAGCTTTGAATGATTGCAAATACCAAACGATTTTACACGGAGACGCAAAGGTTGCAAATTTCTGTTTTTCAAATAGATGTAAAAAAGTTGCGGCAGTTGATTTTCAGTATGTAGGTGGTGGATGTGGAATGAAAGATGTAGCTTATTTTCTGGGAAGCTGTCTTTCTAGTTCAGAACTGGAAACGCATGAAAAAGAATTATTGGATTTCTATTTTTTAGAGTTAAAAAAAGCTATTCAATTAGATATTGATTTCAATGAATTAGAAAAAGAATGGAGAGAACTTTATCCATTTGCTTGCACAGACTTCACTCGGTTTTTATTAGGTTGGATGCCTTCGCATCAAAAAGTGAATGAGTATAATCTTAAGATGATGAAATCAGTGTTGGGTAGTTTGTAAAATCATTTAACTAACTTTAACCCATCAACAAAAAACAAGAACATACCGTTTTAATCAAACAAAAAGCTCATGAGTTGGGATTTATGTTTTGTGGAGTTTCTAATGCCGAATTTCTAGAAGAAGAAGCGCCAAGATTAGAAAAATGGCTCAATTCCAATATGCATGGAAATATGCAATACATGGAGAATAATTTTGATAAAAGATTAGACCCAAGATTATTGGTAGATGGAGCAAAATCAGTTGTTTCTTTGGCTCTCAATTATTTTCCTGAGAAAATGCAAGTTTCTGATTCTTACAAATTATCCAAATACGCGTACGGAGAAGATTATCATTTTATTATAAAATGGAGACTAAAGGAATTGATGAAATTCATTCACCAAGAAATTGGCGAAGTAGGAGGAAGAGTTTTTGTTGATTCAGCCCCAGTGCTGGATAGAGCTTGGGCAAAGAAAAGTGGATTGGGGTGGATTGGCAAAAATGCTAATTTGATAAACAAAGAAGCGGGTTCTTTTTTCTTTTTGGCAGAGTTAATTATTGATTTGGAACTAGAACCAGATGGCCCAGTAAAAGATTATTGCGGAACTTGCACAGCTTGTATAGACGAATGCCCCACAGATGCAATTCCAGAACCTTATGTGGTAGATGGCTCCAAATGTATTTCATACTTAACCATTGAACTTAAAGATGAAATCATTCCCAAAGAATTTCAAGGCAAAATGGAAGATTGGATGTTTGGCTGCGATATTTGCCAAGACGTTTGCCCTTGGAATAGGTTTTCAAAACCACATAACGAACCGCTTTTAAATCCAAAACCAAATTTATTGGGATTAAACAAAAAAGACTGGGAAGATTTAACGGAAGAAGTCTTTAGAGATTTATTCAAAAAATCGGCTGTTAAACGAACGAAGTTTGACGGGTTGAAAAGAAATATTGATTTTTTGAGGTAAGTAGTATATTTTTCCTATTCAAAAGTCCCACTGAGCCTAGTCAAAGTCTTTTCAAAGAATATTGCACATTGTCATCCTCGACTCCGATCGGGGATCTTAATACGAGAACCAGCCTAATGAATAAGATTCCTACCTCATCAGGAATGACAAGAGTTATTATCAAAAAAAACAAAAAAAACCTCTGGACAATGAAGAACGCCAGAGGTTACAAAATCTTTAGATTAATTTTCTTTTTCCTTTTTACTCATTTTAGATCAAGATAATCTGAAGAACTATTACTTTTTATCTATTACGCGCAGATTTAAAATAAGGTTACAATTAGGCATAAAAAAACCTAGCAGGTTTTGGAAACCTGCCAGGTTTGTAGCATCAATTAATCGTATGTCTTAAGTCAAAAAGTTTTAAGTCGTTTTTTAAATCCCAGCCAAAATCCCATTCAATGTAGCGCTTGGTCTCATTGCTTCTCCTGTAATACCATCATTCGGGTAATAATATCCTTTTGTGTCAACAGCCACTCCTTGCACTGTGTTTAGTTCAGTTACAATTGTGTTTTCATTAGTAGCAAACTTCTCTGCTATGGGAATAAATTCTGCTTTCAATTCTGCATTGTCGTTTTGGTTTGCCAATTCTTGCGCCCAATACATTGCCAAGTAAAAGTGTGAACCTCTGTTGTCCAGTTCGTTCACTTTTCTTGAAGGCGATTTTCTGTTTGCCAATAATTTTGAAGTAGCATCATCCAAAGTATCTCCCAGTACAATCGCTTTTGCGTTATCTGCATATTCACCTAAATGGTTAAGAGAAACAGCAAAGGCTAAAAATTCTCCCAAAGAATCCCATCTTAAGTGATTTTCTTGCGCAAATTGTTGAACGTGTTTTGGAGCAGAACCTCCAGCACCCGTTTCAAATAATCCTCCTCCATTCATCAATGGAACAATAGACAACATTTTTGCCGAAGTCCCAACTTCCAAAATTGGAAATAAATCTGTCAGGTAATCTCTTAATACGTTTCCTGTTACCGAGATTGTATCTTCTCCTTTCACAATTCTTTTCAATGAAAAGTTGGTTGCATCCACTGGATTCATAATTTGAATATCTAATCCAGCTGTGTCGTGGCTTTTCAAGTATTCAGTAACTTTTGTAATCAATTGTGTGTCGTGTGCTCTGTTGCTATCCAACCAAAATATAGCTGGAACTCCAGTAGCTTTTGCTCTTTTCACAGCTAGCTTTACCCAGTCTTGAATAGGCGCATCTTTCACTTGACACATTCTAAAAATATCTCCTTCTTCTACTGTAAATTTAAATACAGTTTCTCCTGCTTTGTTAGAAACAGTTACAGTTCCTGCAGCCGACAGTTCAAAAGTTTTATCGTGTGATCCATATTCTTGTGCTTTTTGAGCCATCAATCCTACGTTAGAAACTGAACCCATTGTTACTGGATCCAAAGCTCCATTTTCTCTACAAAAATCTATAGTTGCTTGATAAACTCCTGCATAAGATCTGTCTGGAATTACGGCAAGCGTATCTTGTGATTTTCCTTGTGCGTTCCACATTTGTCCCGAAGTACGAATCATTGCTGGCATAGAAGCATCAATAATTACATCACTTGGTACGTGCAGGTTGGTAATTCCTTTGTCAGAATTTACCATGGCAAGCGAAGGTCCGTTTGAGAAAGCCTCTTTCAAATCTGCTTCAATCTCTGCTCTTTTTGCGGCAGAAACTTCATCTAAGTTGCTCAATAAGTTCCCGTATCCGTTATTTACGTTTACTCCTATTTCATCAAAAGTAGCTTGGTGTTTGTCGAAAACTGGTTTTAAGAAAGTTTTGACTACGTGTCCAAAAATAATTGGATCCGAAACTTTCATCATGGTTGCTTTCAGGTGAACTGAAAATAAAACACCAGAATCTTTCGCTTCTTTTATGGCTTTTTCTAAAAACGAAATCAATGATTTTTTGCTCAATAAAGCAGCATCTACAATTTCTCCATTTTGAATGTCAAAAGCAGATTTAAGAACCGTTTTTTCTCCGTTTGTAGGAGTGAAACTGATTGTTAACTTATCTTCCGAAGAAAAAGTTTTAGATTGTTCACTTCCGTAAAAATCTCCACTTGGCATACTTGCCACATTTGTTTTAGAATTTTTGCTCCACGCTCCCATTGAGTGAGGATTGTTTCTTGCGTATTCTTTCACAGCTTTTGGTGCCCTTCTGTCTGAGTTTCCCTCTCTCAATACTGGGTTTACAGCACTTCCTTTTACTTTGTTGTAAAGAGCAAGAACAGCTTTGTCTTCTTCGCTTTCAATTTCTTCTGGAAAATCAGGAATGTTAAATCCAGCATTTTGCAATTCTTCAATAGCAGCTTTCAATTGAGGAACCGAAGCACTAATGTTAGGTAATTTTATGATGTTTGCCTCAGGTTTTTTTACTAATTCACCCAAAGTTGCCAAAGCATCTTCTACTTTTTGGTTGTCATTTAATCTATCTGGAAACAGAGCAAGAATCCTTGCCGCCAAAGAAATGTCTTTGGTTTCCATATTGATGTTTGCGTTTTTTACAAATGCCTGTGCAATAGGTAAAAATGAATGAGTTGCCAATGCTGGAGCTTCGTCCGTTTTGGTGTAGATGATTGTTGCTTTTTGTGCCATGAAATTCTGCTTTTATTTGAGAGTGCTAAATTAGCAAATATTTCAGGTTTTTCGCCCGTATCAAAAAGATATAAAAAAGTTTTAGCACAAAAAAAACCTCTGGCTAATGAAAAACGCCAGAGGTTATCTTTATTTAGGTCATTTCGTAATGAAATTCTCTTTTTCCTTTTTACTCAATTTAGATTAAGATTTATCCTAAATAACTTTTTAATAGTCTACTTCTAGATTTTTGTTTTAACTTTCTAAGTCCTTTTTCTTTTAATTGTCTCACTCTTTCTCTTGTTAAATCAAATTTATCCCCTATTTCTTCCAAAGTCAAAGGATAACTTTGTCCTATTCCAAAATATAACTTGATAATGTCGGCCTCTCTTGGTGCCAGAGTCTCTAGAATTCTATCTATCTCTTCGTTTAATGAACCTTTTAATAATTCATCTTCTGGAGTTTCAGAGTCTTTGCTTGCGAATACTTCGTACATGTCATTTTCGCTATCTGCTCCCAAAGGTGCATCCATTGAAACTGATCTTCCTGATATTCTTTGTGCTTTTTTTACTTCTTTTTCAGATACTTCCAAATTAGCAGCTACTTCTGATGGAGAAGGAGCCCTTTCATATTCTTGTTCTAGGGTAGAAAAAGTTTTATTGATTTTATTGATTGTTCCAATTTTATTTAGAGGAAGTCTCACAATTCTTGCATGTTCGGCAATGGCTTGCAGGATAGATTGTCTAATCCACCACACTGCGTAAGAAATGAATTTAAATCCTCTCTTTTCATCAAATCTTTGAGCTGCTTTTATTAATCCTACGTTTCCTTCGTTTATCAAATCAGAAAGTGAAAGACCTTGATTTTGATATTGTTTGGATACAGAAATAACAAATCTTAAGTTTGCTTTTGTCAATTTTTGAAGAGCATTGTCGTCCCCGTTTCTAATTAGTGCCGCTAATTCAACTTCTTCCTCAGCAGTTATTAAATCATATTTACTTATCTCTAGTAAATACTTATCAAGAGATTGTGTTTCTCTGTTGGTGATTTGCTTGGTTATTTTTAGCTGTCTCATAGTGCTTTATTTTGAATGAACTTGTTACTATATCTACGTTATTGATTGTCGGATGGTTAGGTCTTCTTATAATTGAACGGCTAACTTTGTCTCCTGTTACTATAGTGATAGGTTTTTAACTTCTTTTAACAATCTATAGTATTCTAACGTTTGTGACAGCAACAACTTACATTTTGTTTAATTATTACATTGTAAAGTTAAACATAAATATTTATTCTTCAAAACATTTTGTTTAGTTTTTATTTAAAATGGTTAAACATAAATATGTTGGGTGCAAAAAAAACCTTCAAGAGTTAACTTGAAGGTTTTGATTTTTAGATTATTAGAGTTTATGCTTCTTTCTTTTCTTCTCTTTCTGGTCTGTCCAAAAGTACTTTTCTAGACAACTTGTGCTTTCTTTTCTTTGGGTCAAATCCAGTTACTTTAAAAGTAACCATGTCACCTACAGAAACTACATCTTCTACTTTGTCTGTTTTTTCCCATGCCAATTCCGAGATGTGGATTAATCCATCTTGTCCAGGAACTACTTCTACGAAACATCCAAATTCTTTGATAGATTTAACTGCTCCAGTGTAAGTCATTCCAACTTCAATTTGTGGAGGGTTCACGATCAAGTCAATTTTTTCAAGTGCTAGTGCCATTCCTGCTCCATCATTAGTCAATACGGAAACTGTAGCAGTTTCTCCATCTGGATTTTCATCAATACTAATTTCTGAGTTAGTTTCAGCTTGTAATTCTTGAATTACTTTTCCTCCTGATCCAATTACTGCTCCTATTTTATCTGCAGGAATCACCAAACTCTTAATTCTTGGAGTGTGTGATTTGTAATCTGTATTTGGAGTAGAAATTGTTTTCATCATTTCTCCAAGGATATGAGCTCTTCCAGCTTTTGCTTGTTCAAGCGCCTCAGCTAATACTTCGTAAGAAAGTCCTTTTACTTTAATGTCCATCTGGCAAGCAGTAATTCCTTTTTCAGTTCCAGTAACTTTAAAATCCATATCACCAATGTGATCTTCATCTCCTAAGATATCAGACAATACAGCATATTTTCCTTCTTCGTTCATGATAAGTCCCATTGCAATTCCAGAAACTGGATTTGTAATTTTAATACCACCATCCATCAATGCAAGAGATCCTGCACAAACTGATGCCATAGATGAAGAACCGTTAGATTCTAAAATCTCTGATACCAACCTTATTGTATAAGGATTTACATCCAAATCAGTTGGGATAACTTGTTTCAGAGCTCTTTGAGCTAAGTTTCCGTGACCAACTTCTCTTCTTGATGTTCCTCTCAATGGCCTTGCCTCTCCAGTTGAGAAAGGAGGGAAGTTGTAGTGAAGTGTAAAGTTTTGAGTCTTTTCTTCAACAGCTCCATCAAATTTTTGCTCGTCTTTTTTACCACCCAAAGTAAGAGTAGTTAAAGATTGAGTTTCTCCTCTTGTAAATACAGCAGAACCATGACAAGATGGTAAGTAGTTTACTTCACTCCAGATTGGTCTGATGTCAGTAGTTTGTCTTCCATCCAATCTTTTCTTTTCGTTCAATACAACATTTCTGATTGCTGCTTTTTGAGCTTTTTTGAAATAAACAGAGATAAATTCTCCTTCGTGAGCTAATTCTTCTTCGCTCAAAGTTGCAATGTATGCTTCTTTCACTTCTCCGAATAATTTCCCTCTCAATTCTTTGTCAGCATGACCAGCTCTTGCAATATCTTCACATTTTTCAGTTGCAAATGCTTTGATTTTTGCTTCAACAGCTTCGTCATGAGTTTCGTGAGAATATTCTCTCTTCGTTTCTTTACCTAATTCTTTCATGAATTCTGCAGAGATAGCACATTGCTGTTTAATTACTTCGTGTGCAGTCTTAATAGCGTCAATCATTTCAGCTTCAGAAATTTCAGCCATTTCTCCTTCTACCATCATGATGCTGTCTTTTGTTCCAGCAATTACCATGTCCATATCCGCTTTAGCGTTTTGTTCGTAAGTTGGGTTAATTACGAATTCTCCGTCAACTCTAGATATTCTCACTTCAGAACAAGGTGTTTCGAAAGGAATATCAGAACAAGCTAGTGCAGCAGATGCTGCGAAACAAGCTAAAGAATCTGCCATGTTTTCATCAGCAGATAATAATTGTATCATTACTTGCGTGTCTGCGTGAAAGTCTTCTGGGAAAAG